>JABXYP010000001.1:3156810-3472491 GCA_024701455.1 Bacillus sp. A301a_S52
CCCTCGACGTAAATTAGAAAGAGCTTACCGTAATGGCTATTTTTATTTACTTGATGACACAGATAACGTAAGAAGAAATGTGTTATTTACGTTTCGCAACGCTTTATTTGAGGGAGAAAAATTCCTTGGCCCGGCTGACGATTCCTTTGAAGTCACCTCGATTATTGTTAGTTCTGAAGATATCGATCAATTACATGGGTTGAGTAGACGTGATTTTCATTTTATTGAGAAAGAATTAAGGCTACGCTATCCAAAAGCTGATATCCAATGGCGCTCTCCAATCAGTCACCTTTTAAAACGCCTTGAGAGACAAGGAAAGTAACCATTTCTTTTAAGCGCCTTTCCTCAACTAGCAACCACTGAAACATTCCTTAAACAAAAAACAGAAGCCCTCCGTTTAAGGAATGCTTCTGTTTTTAAGATGAGTACGTTAAATTGAAGGTTAGTCATTGTCATCGCTAATTTAAGAGCTCTCTCGCTTCTTCCCTTTGTGGCAATGCTTCTGACTTCCCTTAGCCTTCTATTCGTTTTCACTTACAAAAGGACACATATGCAAAAGTAGCTGGCTTTGGTGATAGTCACTGCTGCCCTCAACTTTTATGCTTCGTTATGGTCACTCTCCTCCAAGCATTTTCGGAAGATCTCAAATAATTTTTGAAAGTCTTCAACTACGTTCATACATTTTACTCGGAAAGAATTTCCCCCATTTATAAACAGCTGTTCCCCTTTTACCTAGAAAGGAGAAAATCATGGCAAGAAGAGTGAAAAAAACAAGTGATAAGTACCAAGGAAGCTCTGTGATGCCTTGACCAAATGCTGTATAAAGCATTGAGGGAAAGATGACACCAGCAATAGAATATGTCATGTACTCACGGTATGTTTTTGTCATATCCATTAAATATAAAGAAAGTAAATGAAAATGAACGAAAGGCATCATTCTAAGAATCATAACTTGCCCAATTGTAAGCAATCGATCTTTAAAAACTTTCTGTTTTAGTTTAATAATACGCTTTTGAAAAAATGGAAATAAATTTATAAGTTTATAAAAGACGAGACTCATGAGTGATAAACCTACAATAGAATACAATGTTCCATAAAAAAAACCAAATAAATAGCCACCTAAAATGCATACAACAATAACCGGGATAAATAATAACGGTCTTATTAAATGAAGAATTATAAAGAGGGCAGGCGCCATCCATCCAGCATCATCTATTAATTGAGGAATTGCTTCGTTGAATGAATCCATGATGGTATCTCCCCTTTCAATCTATTCTATGACCAAAAAAAATGTACATGCTATTAAATTACCAAGCTCTATTTTCACATAGAAAAATGAACAAGTAAAGCCACGTGACATATAGTAAACAATGGGAATCCGAGGCGGAAACGCCATTTTTTAGTCTTATGTCTAATAACCTTTGATGTAAACCACATACCTATTGCGCCACCGAGTGCTGCTATTAAAAAGAGCCTTGCTTCTGATATTCGCCATTCATTCCTTCGGGCCCGGCGCTTATCTATCTTCATTAATATCATCCCAATTAAATTCATCATTAAAAGCCATATTAAAAGGCTAATATCAACTATTTGCATTCGTTTCTCCTTACTATATGTATTTTTAATCTGTTCTCTTGGGCCAATTTTCTATCCTTATTTAGAATGGCTCATCTCAAGACAAGTCCCTGGGTAAAGCGTCCGATTAAAGTGAAGATCACCTTCATTAGTCGCATTTTGACGTCTTATTTTTCATTTATGACATTCATTCAAGTAACAAACTTTTCTTTAGCACTGAAAAAGAGCGGTATATCAAGTTGATCTCCAACCTGATATACCGCTCCACAATCACTGTATTATTTTAAACCAGCTTTCGCCTTTTCAGCAAGCTCTGTAAATCCTTTTTCGTCATTGACTGCTAAATCAGCTAGCATCTTACGGTTCATGTCAATACCAGACTGCTTTAAGCCATGCATGAAACGATTATAAGACAAACCATTTATACGGGCTGCTGCATTAATTCGAGCAATCCAAAGCTTACGGAAGTCGCGTTTTTTCTGGCGACGGTCACGGTAAGCATAAAGGAAAGATTTCATTACCTGCCCTTGTGCTGTTTTAAATAATCTATGCTTTGATCCTACATATCCTTTTGCAAGTTTTAAAACTTTTTTACGACGCCGTCGGGCAACATACCCGCCTTTTACTCTAGCCATCGTAATCCCTCCTTATAAGTCATTCTCAGTAGTTTTAATTATTTTACCATTGTATCAATTCGTCGTTGGTCACCTTTACTTACAAGCCCAGCTTTACGTAGTTTACGCTTTTGCTTCTGAGATTTGTTAGCAGCTAAGTGACTAGTGAAAGCGTGTCCGCGCTTAAGTTTCCCGCTCCCAGTTCTTTTAAAGCGTTTAGATGCACCGCTGTGTGTTTTCATTTTAGGCATTCTTATTTCCTCCTGTCCAATAAATCATTGTTGTCTTCATGAATTGTCGGCCTAACCTCGAAAAGCTGGCATTAGAAGACTGATGTTACTTTTCAGCTGTCGGGGCGAGAACTAAAAACATACTGCGCCCTTCCATCTTAGGCTTTGATTCTATAGTTGAGATATCTTTGCATTCCTCAGCTAGTTTCATAAGAACATCTCGGCCAAGCTCGGAGTGGGTGATAGCACGTCCACGGAAACGGATAGCTGCTTTCACTTTATCCCCCTTACTTAAAAACTTTCTTGCATTTCGAAGCTTCGTGTTAAAATCGTGATCCTCAATATTTGGACTTAAACGAACTTCTTTGATATTAATAACCTTTTGCTTTTTACGAGCTTCTTTGTCTTTCTTTTGCTGCTCGAAACGATATTTCCCATAGTCCATAATTCGGCAGACGGGAGGTTTAGCATTAGGTGCAACCATGACTAAATCCAAATCAGCATTTCTAGCCATGTCTAGGGCTTCCTGTTTTGACTTGACACCAATTTGATCACCATTAGCACCAATTAAACGAACTTCCCGTGCGCGAATGTTTTCGTTAACGAACATATCCTTACTGATGTTGAGCCACCTCCATAATAATAACAGTTCAAAGCAAGAGATTCCTTTTCTCTCTCCCTATTTTCAAAAGTCGCTGCTTCTAAAATCATGGAAAAGACGTGACAAAAAAGTGTGGGTGCATTCTGCGCCCACACTTCTACATACGTGTTAAGATTAAAAAATCGTAACCTGCCAGTTTAATGACCAACCAGGTGAGAAGCGGGCGCTTCTTCTTGCTTTGTTTTCTGTATAATGTTCACTTGGTTACTTTATCACAAGGTTGTAGCCTTGTCAACACACATTCTCTCATGAAATCTAAATAAGAATTTCAGATCCTCTCACTTAACATTCAGCGTTGCCTCGAATAATTTTTAATATCTTCTTGAATCTGATCTATAAATTGGTCAAGTGAAACCTCTTCTGTCTCTTTTTGACCATAGCGTCGGACATTAACGCCATTTGTTGCGATTTCCTTGTCACCAAGAACGAGCAAGTACGGAATCTTTTTCATTTGAGCTTCACGAATTTTATAGCCTAATTTTTCATCTCTTACATCTACATTTACACGTACACCGGCTTTTTTCAGCTCAGCTTCAACTTTACGGACGTAATCCATATGAACGTCACTAACAGGAATAGCTTGTACTTGTACTGGGGCGAGCCATGTTGGGAAAGCCCCTTTGTATTCTTCTAACAGGAAGGCGACAAAGCGTTCCATTGTTGAAACAACACCGCGATGAATGACCACTGGGCGATGATCTTTCCCATCTTCTCCTGTATACGTTAAATCAAATCGCTCAGGAAGTAGGAAGTCTAGCTGGACTGTGGAAAGTGTTTCATCTTTTCCTAAAGCTGTTTTTACTTGAACGTCAAGCTTCGGTCCGTAAAAAGCAGCTTCTCCTTCAGCTTCTATATAATCAACACCCATTTCATCAGCTGCTTCTTTTAACATTCCTTGTGCTTTCTCCCACATCTCATTATTATCAATATATTTTTCTTTATCTTCAGGATCTCGATAGGATAAACGGAAATAGTAGTCATTAATTCCGAAATCCGTGTAAACAGCTTGAATTAATTCTACAACGCGAATAAACTCCTCTTTTAATTGATCTGGTCTGGCAAAAATATGAGCGTCATTCAAAGTCATGCCACGCACACGTTGTAGCCCAGCGAGAGCCCCAGACATCTCATGGCGATGCATGGTGCCTAACTCAGCAATTCTTAAGGGCAAATTGCGATAGCTGTGTTTTTGGTTTTTATAAATCATCATATGATGTGGACAATTCATCGGGCGTAAAACGAGATCCTCGTTATCCATCTCCAACACAGGGAACATATCATCCTGATAATGATCCCAATGTCCTGATGTTTTATATAATTCAACACTTCCAAGCACAGGTGTATAGACATGATCATAACCTAAGCGTTCTTCAACATCGACGATATAACGTTCGATAATACGGCGAACAGTTGCCCCTTTAGGTAACCAAAGTGGCAGTCCTTGTCCCACTTTTTGATTGACAGTAAATATATCGAGCTCTTTCCCTAGTTTCCTGTGATCCCGCTCCTTTCTTTCCTCTAGGAGCTTTAAATAGTCGTCCACTTGTGACTGCTTTGGAAAGGCAGTTCCATAAATACGTTGCAGCATTTTATTTTTGCTGTCACCACGCCAATAGGCACCATTTATTTGCAATAATTTAAATTTCTTTAATTTACTCGTAGAAGGAACGTGCACACCGCGACAAAGATCAAAAAACTCCCCTTGCTCATAAATACTAATTGATTCGCCTTCTGGTATGTCTTCAAGCAATTCTAGTTTTAACTCATCGCCGATTTCCTTGTATTTTCCCATGGCTTCTTCACGACTCACTTCGATACGTCTAATCTGAAGATTTTCATCCATAATTCGTTTCATTTCTTTTTCGATCTTTGGTAAATCCTCTGGTGTCAGTTTATGAGGCATATCAATGTCATAATAGAAGCCTTCTTCGATGACAGGTCCCACACCAAGCTTAACATCACCATACAACCGTTTGACTGCTTGTGCTAGTAAATGAGCAGTACTATGTCTTAAGATATGAAGACCATCTTCCGTATCATATGTGATGATTTCAACGTTCCCATCAGTTAAAATCGGCTCATTAAGATCAATGTGCTCTCCATCAAGCTTCCCGGCTAGTGCATTTTTCCTCAGGCCCGGAGAAATAGAGGCTGCGATCTCCTCGGTTGTCGTTCCCTTTTGAAACTCTTTCTTAGCTCCATCAGGAAAAATAAGTTTAATCATCTCTTTAACATCTGCCATGTGACTCACTCCTTTTTTTACTTAATCTCCCTAGGGACGGTTATCGTAGCGAGCATCTAAATGTACACGCAAAAAACACTCGTCCCTCAATCAAAAGGGACGAGTGTGAGACCGTGGTTCCACCCTTGTTTCTGAATAGCATACATACACATATTCAGCTTCATTCATTCCGTAACGGGGAAGACCGGCAAACATATACTAAGACAGTTGTCTGTTCCAAATTGCAGCTCTAAGGGGGTAAATCCATGGGTTGATCATAGGAAACTTCCAGCCAATGGTTTCCTTCTCTGAATGACTCACCTCACGATTCATGTCCTTTTCATCGCTTTTATAGGCAGTTCGCTTATGGATAGTATTATAATCATGTCTCATGCGAAAATCAAGACAGAAATGAAGATTTTTTGACAGAAAGTTGCTTTTGACCAAACGTCATGGAAGATGTAAAGAGTCGTTCCTCAAATATGTTTTTAAGCGTATGATATAAGTCATCATCACAATAAGCAGAATCAATAAAAATTCTCTTAGGTGCCATACTGACAAGCGGCCCGATCATTCGTTCATTAACTGGCAAATTCCTTTCAAATGGGGTACCTGTTTCTAACCATTCATAAATCTGTTGTACTGAAATTTTTTCCATATCACTATCATAAAACTCAATGCCATTTTTCAAAAAAACGTAAACGGTATGCACCCGCGGTGATTGTCTTTTCAAAAAATCACGACATCGATCAAGCATCAATTGATACTCCAACTCCAACTTGTATTCGTCAATAGCTACCTCCGCTAAAGATAACAGTTTTTCACGAGAAGGCTTCAAGCGGAAAAACAAAAACGAATCAAAGGAAAATGAGATATTTTTTTCTACAAATGGTGCTAACTTATGAAAAATATCCTGTTGCCACTGTAAAAAAGTCATAGTAAATCTTCTGTCTTCCTCCCCACCTGATGAAAAAAATAATGATTTAGCCGTTTGAATAATAGCTTGAATTTCTTGTTCGTCCTCATAATAGAACATTTCTTTAAGGAATTGCTTTAACCACTTAGGAAAAAAATGAATGATTGTTACATTTGTAAGAACACTAATAATAGCTTGTTGTTCTTCTCTTCGCAGAGAGTTAACTCCTTCAATCGATAACGTTGTCAAAGTCTCCTTTTCTTTAAAATGAATATGAATGAGGTCGTCATTCGATCGTTCTGTAACAGCTAAAGATTGTTTCAGTTGATGATAAAAGGCTTCACCGATGTGTGAATCCTTAAACTCAATAACTAGCAACAGCAGCCCCTCCTAGTCGTCCATTTCGAGTTGAGGGTCTAAGTAGTGCTTCCCCATGTTGTGCTTCAACTCCTCACACTAGTACATGTATATGGAGCGAGCTCAGTTTTATGAGTTGAAGTTTTCGACCTCTGTGTATAAAAGAGGTGATTAAGTTTAAAAAGGACATATTTGCTTCGCATTTTCATCACGTCTTTTATACAGAGAATTGAAACACTATTCTTCTAACGACACACGGAATTATAGTAACGCCATCATTATTGATATCACTCTACTTAAACATCCTTTTCTAACAGAAGATTGGATACATAAAAAGAGTCAATCAGTGGACGTTTTCATTTCTCTTTGGTCGTTGAGTAAATCTGCATTTGCTGCCGTTAGCTTTCGCCTAATTTTGAAGCGGGAGTTTTGCGGACGGTTATCTGTGATAAAGCTAATCTTCAATCAGTGGAGGTTTCCTGCCCCTTAAGAGTGGGATAAAAAATATTTCCGGGACAATAAATGGGGCGACTTCTCTTTGTCTGTCTGCTTAAGCGTCGTCAATTGACTAGGATTTACAGCGCTTGATTTCTCTTCAACTGAAACTATTATCTCAATATTTATTATGATTTAAAAAGATGATGGGGCAAAGATAAAACAACTCCTTTTTTTAAGTACCCACGTAAAAAAGGTATCGATCATCAAAATCAAATGATCGATACCATGTTTACATTCTCATGCTAATTCTGCATAACAAAGTCTCTCTCCGCCTTTTCTCCCTCTTTAAAGGTACGAATATGGTTGTACTTCGTATCTCGCTGCACAGGAATTTTTCCAGCTTCACGAATGAAACGAATAATAAGGTTCGTGTCTACTTTATAAGTAGCACCTGCTGCTGAGACAACATTTTCCTCCATCATCGTGCTCCCAAAATCGTTACATCCATACGAAAGAGACTTCTTCCCTGTTTCCGGCCCCATTGTAACCCAAGAGGATTGAAAGTTAGCGATATTATCAAGAAAAATACGAGATATGGCAAGGTTCTTTAAATAATCTCTTGGGGTTATTCTTTCCCCTTTCATATTCGTATTGTCGGGTTGGAATGTCCAAGAAATAAAGGCGAGAAAACAGTCCGCCTCGTCTTGAGCATCGCGCACTCTTTGGAGATGCAACGCTCGTTCTTCATACGTTTCTCCAAAACCGATAACCATTGTAGCAGTTCCGTGCATACCTGCTTTTTTCACTGCTTTCATGCAGTGAATCCACTCTTCCCAAGTGCCTTTAAGACGACTGATTCGGCGTCGAGTTCTGTTGTCAAGAATTTCTGCTCCACCCCCTGGGACAGAATCAAGTCCAGCATTGTGGAGCTCTTTTAACACTTCCTCTAATGAAAGCCCTGATACTTCAACCATTTTATAAATCTCTGCCGGTGAGAAAGAATGCATTGTAATGTCAAACCGCTTTTTAATTTCTCTCAGTAAGTTTGTGTAATAACTAAAAGGCAAATTAGGGTTCGTACCGCCCTGCATTAAAATTTCTGTTCCATCCACATCTATCGTTTCTTGTATTTTTCTAAAAATCTCTTCATTATCCAATACGTATCCGTCTTTCGCGTTTGGCGGACGATAAAATGCACAAAACCGGCAATATGTATCACACAGGTTTGTATAATTAACGTTTCTGCCAATAACAAAGGTCGTTTTAGGCTCAGGATGCCACTTTTTCATAATGTCATTAGCTAGCTCACCCATTTTTTCAACTTCATCACTCTTGTATAGTTCAATGGCATCATCAACTGAGAGACGCTCCCCTTGTCTTGCCCGATCAAGAATATGATCAATACTCATCCATGTCTCCTCCATTCCAATGCTTTAATTATCTTATTACATGGTAACATATATTCTATTAATTTCGGTGGTAATTGTCTCAAAACAAGCGGGGAATGTTTATTTATCCCGCTTGTTTTCCCCTTTCATGTCAATCACATCATTCATATGCTTAATTCGTTCAAGAATTCTTCCTGCCTTTAACTGATCAACCCTCTCTATCCCTCCTCTTTGAGTAGAAGACAAATGGATAGCTAATTCTTCTAAGTCAAAATTTGACGTAAAAACAGTCGGAAGTTTTTCCATCATTCTAAATTGCAGCATGGCACCTAATATATCATCACGAACCCAATTGGACATCGTTTCAGCACCAATATCGTCTAAAATTAAAACGGGTGCTTGCTTCACCATATCCAATTTATCCTGATAAGACCCATCTGAAATACCCGTTTTTAATTCTCTGAAAAAGTCAGGTGCATAGACGATCATCGTAGTCGTCTCTCTATCAGCTAAATCATTAGCAATTGCGCCAACAAGAAACGTTTTTCCAACCCCAAAAGGACCGTGAATATATAACCCCCTGCCATTTTCCCCTGGTTTAACCTCAGCACAAAAGGCCATCGCTTTTGCGAATGCTTTGACACGAGATGGGTTATCTTCATGAAAATCATCGAAGCTTACCTCTGTCATTTCTTTTGGAATATAAAGACTTTTAACGAAGGAAGCATGTCGCTTTCTTTCATCAGCTTTCCTTTTTAAAGGGCAAGTTTGATATTCGAGGTGAATATCATGTCTATATATTGTTAAGTGTGGTTGATAGCCCTTAACTAAATTTGGACATGCAGCGAGACCAGGACAGTTGTCACAGTTTTGCCATTGCTCTTTATATTGATAGAGCTCGTTCAAGCCGTTATCTCTTTGCTCAGTCGTCAATTCAGGATATGAGGCTAAAAAAGAGCGTATACGAGCATCTTCTAACACGTCGTTCTTTAATTTTTGAAATTGCTGTTGAAGACGCGGGTTAGAGAACTGTCGTAATGATTGATTAATAGACTCCATGCCCGATCCCTCCTTCTACTTGTTTTTCTTTAATAAATCACGGTACTTCGCTGCTTCACGCTTGGCCTGTTCAAGCTCTTCAGTACTCCAATCTTCTTTTTGCCAATTTTCGTCCGTCATCCATTTTGGCTGTGGTTCTTTCTTTACTTGACCACCGTATCCTTTTCCTTGACTAGAAATACTTTTTACTGATGCTGCTTTACTACTTTGACTCTTCTGATTTTCTTTCTTTGCCAAAGCCATAGCATCTTGAACAGTTTGAATGTTTTTCCGTTTCCAATGACCTGCAATTTTAAAGGCAAGTGCTTTTGAAAGCTTTTTATCGTTCACCATAAAGATATAATCAAGTAAGACATTGACCACACCTGGCGTAAGTTTGTATTCGAAAATCAGGCGTTCAATAATATCTATATCCCCTTCATATACCTTTGCACCATCACTTAATTCTTCTAAATATTCGATAGGAGCAGTAGTTTCAAAATAGGAGATTATTTTCTCTTCCTGTGTTTTCGGTTCTTTAGGAGCAGTTGCTAGTTCTTCAGGTTGCTTTCTTAAGCCGAGTCTAGGTGGCTCATCAGCTTCACTCATTCGATAACGCCTTTTCGCTTGTAATCTTAATTGTTCGTCATCTAATTGTTCTACATGGAGCATCGCATCTTGTACAATGTTAGCCATTTCCTCTGGTGAAAGCTTGTACATAAAAGCTAATTGGGTAATCAGCCGTTGATTTTGCTCTTTTTCTACCTCTTCCTTCGGTACAAAGCTTGGAAGAAAATCCATTAGTTTTTGAAAGTCGAACTGACTATCACCAATAGGATATGAGCTCTCAGAGGCAAGCCGTCCCGTCAAAGGGATCGAAGACGATAAAGCTTCAAGCATCTCAGGTGTCGTGCTTTTTAGCTCTGAAGGATGTAGAGATGTAAAGACTTCACTAAAACCTTGTGTAATATTTTCTTTGTTTGTTATGTCAACACTACTAACAGCAAAATATTGCCGTAGTTCCCGATAATGATCTTTCGTGCCAAGACGATTATATAGAAAAACACTTAAAAGGTCATCGTTAAAAAAATCTTTAGCGGACATTGGAGGATGAAGGTGGTAAAAATAATGATATTCATCCATCTCTTTTTCTCGGTATACCGTCATTAATCCAAGAGCTTCTAATTTTTTTCTCTCTGAAAATATAGCATCGAGATGTAAGCCCGTAAACGTCATAATTGTTTTATGAATTCTCGTAATTTTTTTTTGTGGTTGCTTTTGAACATCAATAGCTAATGTCATATAAAGACTGTATGCCACAGAACCAATAAGAGGCTGATAAAGAAGTGTTAATACTTCCTGATCAGATACTTGTAAATAATCTGTCATATAGGCCGTATAACCATTCGAAGGGAGTACTTCTTTCCAGTGCATGCCATTTCACCTGATCTTTCCCACTTTATAGCTTTACATATAGAGAAAATGGAGCGCCCAGGCTCCATTTATTTGTCGTTATTACCTTTGTTGATGAGCTCTTTAAGTTCATCGACAAACACATTTATATCCTTAAATTGTCTATACACTGAAGCAAATCTGACATAAGCCACATCATCAGTTGTTGCTAAGGATTCCATTACATTTTCACCAATTTCATCACTACTTACTTCCGATAAGCCTTGATTGCGTATATCTTTCTCTACATCTTCAGTAATACTTTCTAATTTCTCTAATGGGACAGGACGTTTCTCACAGGCCCGAATTAGACCACGAAGGAGTTTTTCCCTGCTAAATTCTTCTCTATTCCCATCTTTTTTCACTACGATAAGAGGCGTTTTCTCTACCCTTTCGAACGTTGTGAATCGATAGCTACATGCGTCGCATTCTCTTCTACGGCGAATTGAGCGTCCTTCATCACTTGGTCGGGAATCAAGAACCCTCGTCCCGTTGTGCTGACAATTAGGGCATATCATGACTCGTCACTCCATTCGTACACGAATTGTTAGATCTCAAAGATGTAATTATGGGTTTACTAAATTAATGGTATCGTTCTATTTAGCTAATTCATCACCTAAGCCTGTACCTACAAATTGCAATCGCTTATCCAAATCTGTATATAGTTCACCGATCATTTTACGACTATGTCCAAAATCTGTGAATAAGAACGTTTCAGTAGAAACAGAAAAGTCCACTGCTGTACGAAACGGCCGGACCATTATGATAGTAGCCACAACGAAGGCTTTCTTTCCGCTTTTTACGTTAACGACAATTTCGCCATGGTCCTCAGAAACAGAGGCAACTTCAAACCCTTTTCGATTTCTTAACATCGTTTCTACTTCCGTCATTGCTTTATCTTTCATCGTCTTATAATAACGTGTTTTGAGGCTGTCTTCGTGATGGTGTTCTCTTGTTTCAGTACTAGTACTAAAAATTTTTTTAAATGTATTTTTTATTCCCATAGCATACCATCTCCCACCTTATTACCTATAAGGATAGCAGTAAATCGCGATTTGTTCAATTGAAAAAACGCTCTCATGAAGACAGAGAGCGTTCATGAAAGCTGTCAGGACATACCAACTTCCACTGTTTTTTTGTTAGCAATTGCAATAGGGCCCATCCCTCTAGGAATTTCTATCACTTCACTTGTCTTAGCATGAAGCTCACGTGATATATAATCAGATGCCACATGAGGGTCAATACGATCTCCACATGTGTAAACATCAATGCTAGCGTATCCATGTTCAGGGAAACTGTGGATTGTTAAGTGAGATTCGCTAATAATGACAACGCCACTAACCCCTTGAGGGGCAAATTTGTGAAAAGCCACTTCTCTTACTTCTGCTCCCGCTTCTAAAGCTGCATTGACAAAAAGCTTCTCTATAAATTCTATATCATTTAATTTAGTTGTGTCACAACCCCATAGTTCGGTAATGATATGTCTTCCCATTGTTTCCATGGTCAAATCCCCCTTTGAGTTTAGCATGGAGGTGCTTTAGTTACTAGTTACTGGGGGAAAGTTAGTCCTAAGAGGTCCTAACCCTTGAGTAACAACTATTCTCCAATATGCTTAGTATCATGCTCACGAAAATTAGTATACTGTGTTTAATATACCAATGCAAATACTTTTTAACCCGTTTTAAAAAAAGAATTAATTGCTTTCTAAGCATACTTCTTTGCGTGACTCTCGCCATACCATTTTATGCTTTAAAAAAATCCCCATAATTAATTTCAAAAATAAGGAAGATAATATTTAGCCCTAGATCCGTAATGTAAATTTATAAATGAGTTGATTCATAATGATATTTTTAAAGCAGTAACACGAATAATAGGTAATAATAATTTCATTTAATAGACGGATGATCAAACGAACCTTTAATCAGTGGGGAGTTCATTCTTCTCCCACTGATTGTTAGTTGAGTTAATCAAGACATTAACGGCCGTTAGCTCCCATCTAAGAAGTGAAGGTTACAATCATTATTGGAATGATGACATTCATTCACGTATATGGATCTCAAAACTTTCGATTTAATTTCGTTAGACGATTAGTGAAATCTTTTATTGGTCACCGCTTACTGCTAGCAACACTTAAGTTGAAAGCATAAGATTCTGCTTGAAATTGGAAATGGAGCCCTTTAAAATTGGACTCCATTATAACGCCTTTAAGTTATTCAACAAAGTTGTCACTTGCTTTCTCGTATGTGTTAAGTCAGAGGAGTTATCGATAATATAGGTAGCATATGCCTTCTTTTTATCAAGAGATAATTGAGAGTTAATGCGTTTTAATGCCTCTTCCTCTGTATAGTTGTTGCGTTCTTTCAAGCGTTTTAATTGAATGCTTTTCGGAACATATACAAGTAGGATATTATCTACTAAATAAAAGAGTTCTCCTTCTATAAGAAGTGGGATATCAAGTATAACAATCGGATGTCCTTCTTTTTGTAAAGACTCAGCTTGATCTTTCAATTCTTTTCTTACTTGCGGATGAACAATTTGGTTTAATACATCTCTTTCTTTATCATCATTAAAGATGATCTCGCCTAGTTTTTCTCTGTTTAGTTGGCCATCTTGCTTAAGAATTGCTAATCCAAAATGATCAATAATTTGATGATACGCTTTTTTTCCAGATTTAACGACATTACGGGCAATAATATCTGCATCCACAACAGGGATCCCTTCATCACGCATCATTTGAGACACCGTACTTTTTCCACTCGCTATACCACCTGTAAGACCAATGATCAAGCTTCCACCCCCCAAAAATACTACAGTTTCCATATACCGATAAAAATCAGCAGAACACCTGGTAAAAAAGAAAGCTTTTTTAATTTTTCAGAATGATTAAGCCACACACCACACCATTTTCCAGCGGTCAAAAATACGCCACACATCACGGCTACACTTAGGGAAAGAAGCCACGGTGACACTCCAAAAAGTGCTGCACCAAGACCTGCACCAAATGCATCCAAGGAAAGGGCGACACCTAGCAGAACAGCCTCTACTCCTGTTATTGAACCTGAGTCGTCTAAATCAGCTGCCATTGGCTTTTTTAATACATGAATGGCAATTCCGAGACGCTTTAATTCTACATTCATAAGGATTTTTTCCTGTTTCAGAGCGTTGGAATGAATAGGCGGCTTTTTATATACTTGGAACAAGGCATAAAGGCCGATCATAATAAGAAGTATACCGCCTAACGTCTCAGCAAGTTCAGGTGCCATTAAAGTACTGATTGTATGACCTATCCACATGGCGAGTAGAATGGCAGTAGCAGAGCAACACATGATGAATAAAACAGATAACATTGGCAGCTTCATTTGCCGTAATCCGTAGGTAAGGCCAACACTGAAACTATCTAAACTGACAGCAAACGCAAGAATAAGTAATGACAGTAATTCGGTCAATGGAATGAGCCTCCTTCTTACTTAAACTAAGTTATTATATGGCAGAGGCCCATCCATTGTACGTTAATCTTATTTATTTCATACAGTTGTAACTAAATGCCTTCACGGCAACTGGCATGTTGGGCACGTGTGTGTCCCTCTCCCACCAACGACAGAGCGAACGATCAAACCGTCACACGTACGACACGGTTCACCAGCTCGACCATACACATTTAATTGTTGCTGAAACATCCCCATTTCACCTTGACCATTTACGTAAGACTTAATTGAAGAACCGCCAGCTTCCACTGCATCACTCAGGGTCTGTTTAATACTTATAAAAAGCTGTTCAATCTCGTCATCAGTTAACATATTGGCTGTTTTCTCCGGGTGCACCCTTGCTTTAAATAGAGCTTCATCCACATAAATATTACCTAAACCCGCTACAATCGTTTGATCTAGTAAAGCTGATTTAATTGCTCTCGTCGTTTTTTCTAGTTGTTTTTTTAATCTGGCTGATGAAAAATCAGGTGATAGTGGCTCAGGCCCTAATTTTGCGAGAGGAAGCTGCTGAAATTCTGTATCGATTGGAAACAGATGCATCGTTCCAAATTTACGGACGTCCGCATATCTAAGCTCTTTACCACTCTCAAGGAAAAATCGCACATGCGTATGCTTCGATGTAGGCACACCATGTTCAAAAACACCATAGCGGCCTTCCATGCGCAAATGAGATACTAGGCTGTAATCATCGAGACGAAAGATTAAAAATTTCCCTCTTCTCTCGATCGATTTAAATGTTTGCCCAGCCAACATCGTACTAAAAAGTGCTGTGTCATCTGGCTCTTTAATCATTTTGGGCCATTCAACGGTGACCTTCGTGACCTTTTCATTTTTAATGAGCTCAGTTAATGTTCGTTTCACCGTTTCTACTTCTGGTAGTTCTGGCATATCGTTCACCTACTTTTTCTCATGTTACTTATTATTTTGCATCGTACCAAGTAGCACCGTGTGCCACATCTGCTATCAACGGAACATCCAGTTCTACCGCTTTCTCCATAACCTCAGGTACAAGCTTAGTCATCTGTTCTAGTTCTTCTTCTGGCACTTCAAAAATAAGTTCATCATGGACTTGTAAAAGAAGACGTGATCTCATGTTTTGTTCTTCCATTTTTTCAGCCATATCTACCATCGCTTTTTTAATAATATCAGCAGCACTTCCTTGAATCGGAGTATTCATCGCTGTTCGTTCAGCAAAGCTGCGTTGATTAAAATTGCGACTCGTAAGCTCAGGTAAATAACGACGTCTGTGCAGCATCGTTGTAACAAATCCTTTCTCCCGTGCGTCTTCCACGATCGTATCCATATACTCTTTTACACCCGGATAACTTTCAAAGTACCTATCTATAAAAGTTCGCGCCTCTTTCCTTGTGATCCCCAAGTTTTGTGACAATCCGTAATCGCTAATACCATAAACGATGCCAAAGTTCACTGCTTTCGCTGTTCGTCTCATATTATTCGTAACTTCTGGATGATCCACTCCAAAAACATCCATCGCTGTTTTGGTATGTACATCCATATTCTCATTAAATGCTTGCTTTAAATTGGCATCTTGAGAAATATGGGCGAGTACACGTAATTCAATTTGTGAATAATCAGCAGCTAAGATTCGTGCATGTTTATTTTCTGGTATAAAAGCGTGACGAATTTTCCGTCCTTCTTCAAGTCGTATTGGGATATTTTGCAAGTTAGGTTCAGTTGAGCTTAATCTTCCCGTTTGGGTGATTGCTTGATTAAAAATCGTATGAATCTTCCCGGTCTTTTTATGAAGCACTTTTAACAGCCCTTCAATGTATGTGGAATTGAGTTTTCCTAATTGGCGATAATGCAATATTAACGGTATCACCTCATGAGAATCTTGTAATTTTTCTAATACATCAGCTGAAGTAGAGTAACCCGTTTTCGTTTTTTTAATGACAGGCAGGTTTAGTTTTTCGAATAACACTTCACCAAGCTGTTTAGGAGAATTAATATTAAATTCTGTACCTACAAGCTCATAGATCTCTTTTTCCATTTTTTCTAGCCGATGTGATAAGTCTTTTCCCATTTCTCTTAGGACATTTCCGTCCACTGCAACACCATTCATTTCCATTCTTCCAAGAATAACAGATAACGGCATTTCGAGTTTTTCAAATAAATCTAATTGGTCATTTCGTTGCAATTCTCCGTATAATATATCTTTTAATTCAAGCAAAGCCGCGGCTTTACGTCCTAAATGTTGAGATAATATAGTGACGTCAGGAATATGGCGTTTCTTACCCTTACCATATACCGATTCATCTAACTGCACTTGAAGGCTTTTCTGGCGTTTAGCAATATCGGCTAAATCATGTGAACTTGCAGATGGATTAATTAAATAAGAAGCTATCTGCACATCAAATATGATGCCATTCATGACAACATCCTGCCATCCAAGGGCCACAACTGCCCTTTTAGCATTAAAAATGTACTTATGTTTAGTGGCATCAGACGCCCAGTTTTTAAACACATCACTTTTTAATGCTATATCCGCCGATAAATAATACGTACCTGTTTCATTAGCTATCGCTAGACCGATAATATCAGCTTGGTGATAATTTTCCTCTAATACTTCAACGACTATTGCTGATGGTGATTGAAGCATGTCTTCTGTCACGTGATTAACACGTTGTACGTCTAGATCTTCCATCTCCTCTGAATCAGAGAGAGTTACCTCCATTCCAAGTCGATCAAGGAGCGAATTAAATTCTAATTCTTTAAACAAGCTGATTAGCTCATCGTTCTTTCTTTCACCTAACTTTAGCTCATCAAGGGTAATGGTTACTGGCGCATCAAGCATAATTTCTGCAAGCTTTTTACTCATAAATGCTTGCTCTTTATTTTGTTCAAGGTTTTCTTTTAATTTTTTGCCACTTACACTGTCAATTGCCTCATAAACACCTTCAACGGTCTTGTGCTCTTTAAGTAGTTTTAAGGCCGTTTTTTCTCCAATTCCTGGTACTCCGGGAATATTATCTGAGCTATCTCCCATCAACCCCTTCATATCAACAATTTGTTTAGGGGTTATGCCATATGTATCGTCTACCAATTTCAGATCATACGTATCTACATTGGTAATACCTTTTCGTGTCAATGAAACATGAACATTTGTTGATACAAGCTGCAGTAAATCTTTATCACCTGTATAAATATTAACTTGCCATTGCTTTTGCTCGTTAACTGCTTTTGTGGCAAGGGTTCCAATAATGTCATCGGCTTCATAATTATCTACTTCATAGTAGCTAATATTAAAAGCCTTTAGTAAATCTCTCATAATTGGTAGCTGCTCAGCTAGTTCTGGCGGGGTCTTCTCACGTTTCCCTTTATATTCTTTAAATGTGGCATGTCTAAATGTTGTTTTACCTGCATCAAATGCTACAAGCATGTGTGTCGGTTGTTCGTCCTCTAATATTTTTAAGATCATCGTTGTAAAGCCGTATACAGCATTTGTGTAGACGCCTTTTTCATTATTTAAAAGTGGTAATGCAAAGAAAGCACGATATGCAATACTATTTCCGTCTACTAAGACGAGTTTTTCCACATTCAACACCTCGTTTTTAATTAATATTTTTATTCTATCATGAATTCTGTTTTTTCATTATTGAATTGGTTTATAAAGACGCTCAAAAAGAAGTTAGCTTTGAAGGGATAACAGGTTAATGAGTGAGTTTATGTTAGTGAAGTTATTCCTAAAATTAGTGTGAACCGCCTAGAAAAAATAACGCCTTCTTACAAGTTTAACTTGACCTATCATCCAGAAAAAATGCTCTTCTTTTTTAGCCTAAGCCACTTACTTTTTCTTTGCTCAGTACAAGAGATACATATGAATGTAGAGATTAACATACCATGTGGGCATAAATTCGAATGTATATGTGTGGATAGAAGGGGAAAATCATGTTTGGGTTTGTATTGTGACGTAGAAAAGGAGCGAGAGTCCAGGGGGGAACTTTCGCTCACTACGGAAAACGGAAAGATTAATGAGAAGTCAGAATGGTTCCTCCTGATAATCGTTCATCCTTAGCCGTTTCCAATAAACAGTCACTCTTACAATATACCGAACAACTGTTAATTAACTTTAAAGAGACTGTAAAGTTATTATTACATCTGACAAATTACTCCTCTTCCTCTGATTGTCTTATCTTATAAAACATGAGCTTAAAATTTGTCCCTCTCCCTACTTCACTTTCTACTGAAATTTTGGCATGATGAGCTTCAGCCAAATGCTTAACAATAGCTAAACCAAGCCCTGTTCCTCCAGAATTTCTGCTCCTCGCTCTATCCACACGATAAAACCGCTCAAACACGCGAGGTATTTCTTTTTTATTTATACCAATACCAGTGTCCTCAACTTCCAAAATAACCGTTTCCGTTTGTTCTTTAACTCTTATGTTAATTCGACCTTCTTCTGGTGAATAAACGATGGCATTATTAACGAGATTAATGAGAATTTGTTTAATCCGATGAGGATCTCCCTCAATATACGTGGAGCCAATTACTTTTTTTTCTAGCTCCATCTTTTTCGCTTCCGCTTTATTTTTCAAAATCAGAAATACTTCATCCACGACTGATTCTAACGTGACATGTTGCCAGTTCAATTGGAATTTAGCACCTTCTATTTTTGAGAGCTCTAATAAATCGACTATCAATCCTTCTAACCGCTCTGATTCATTGGCGATAATTGTTAAAAAACGTTTCCTTAAGTTCTCATCTTCCATTGCCCCATCTAGTAATGTTTCTGTAAAACCCTTTAGTGATGTAACAGGAGTTCGAAGTTCATGGGAGACATTTGCCACGAAGTCTTTTCGAGCTTGCTCGAGTTTCTTTAATTCCGTAATATCATGAAAAACAAGGACGATTCCTTTTAACTTTTCATCGATGCCAATTATCGGTGCACCATGTACGTCCACATGTTTAAAATAAATACCTACAGAAAGCTTAAGAGGCTTCCTCGTACGACATTCTGTCAGAAAAATTTCCTGTATAAATTGAATGATTTGTTTGTGTTTAATGACTTTATAATAAAGCTGGTTTTTCCATAGTTCTGTTTCTTCATCAAATAGTTCTTTACATGAACGATTTATAAGCGTAATATCACCTTTTGCATTAATTAATATGAGGCCACTCCCCATATTTTCTATAAGCGTTTCCAGTCTTTCTTGCTGACTTTCATAGGTTGTTGTAATTTGTGATAAATTTTCAGCAAGAACATTAATCGAGCGGTTTAACTCTCCGGTTTCTAAATTTTCCCCTTCAAATGTCCTTGCATCGAAGTTGCCCTTTGCCAATTCATTGGCAACGCGCCTTGCATCCTCAACCGGCTTTACCATCTGATTCGTTAATTTAGAGGCTAATACTAAAATAATTAAAAATGCGATAAAAAAAGATACAAATAGTAATGTCCAAATATTTTGGTAAACAGCATTCAATTCATCCATTTCCACCCCTAAACGAATGAATCCTGAGGAGCCCGCCTCAGTCTCAAAAGGCAAAGCAAAATAGAGCAGTTCCTTTCCAACGGTTGCACTATATCTTGTTTCCCTTCCCCCCTCATTATCCATAGCAGACTGAATTTCTGGGCGATTTAGATGATTATCCATTTCCTCAGGTGATGTGGCGGTTTCTGCTAACACTTCACCTTCTTCTTCAATGACTGTTAGACGAACATCAAGTCGGTCAGCAATTTCCAAAACTCTTTCTTGAAGACGCGTTTCATCCGTTATATCTATTTCTTCAAGTTGATAAACGACTAAATGCGTCTCCTTTTCAATCCGATCAAACATTCTCTCTAAGTAAAAATCCTTAAAGAAGGGACCGAGTACTGCGCCTAAACTGAATAACACAAGTAAAATAATTAATGATAAAGGAACAATTAATCTAAATCGATAGCTATTCATCTTTAAACGGGTTGTCTAATTTATACCCTAATCCACGTATCGTTTTTATATAAATTGGTTTTTTCGTATTCGGTTCAATTTTCTCACGCAGGTGACTAATATGTACATCGACAATGCGCGTATCCCCTACAAATTCGTAATTCCAAACAGCATTTAATAATTGATCTCTCGTCAAAACTCTCCCTTTATGATTTACTAAGTAAACGAGTAATTCAAACTCTTTAGGAGTTAATTCTAACGCTTCCCCCTGCAAATAAACTTCATAGTTATCTGGAAAAATCTCTACATCGCCAATCGTCATTTTTTTAGTGTCTTTTTCCACATTATCGTTTTGTACCACTTTTTGAGAACGTCGAAGAATCGCTCTAACTCTCGCGACAACTTCTCTCGGGCTAAAAGGCTTTGTTAAGTAGTCATCAGCCCCTAGCTCTAATCCTAACACCTTATCAAACTCTTCATCCTTTGCGGTAAGCATTAAGATAGGTGTTAAAACTTTATTTTGTCTTAAGGCTTTACACACTTCTAAACCATCCATCTCAGGTAGCATCAAATCCAAAATAATTAAATCAAACGATGTCTCCATCGCTGTATTTAATGCTGTTTTTCCGTCCATTGCAGTCGTCACATCAAAACCACCTTGTTCCAAATTAAATTGTAGCAAGGTTAAAATTGATTCTTCATCATCAACAATTAATAATTTTTGCGACATACTGGTTCCTCCTGCACCGCTTTGATCCCCTATCAAAGCAATTTCTAAGTTTTTTTGTGACTGTTTAATTTCATCATACTACATTTTCATTTTTTAACAAAGTCGCAAAAAATCCTTTTTGCAATTCCTTTTTCCCTTTAACCGCTTATGATTTATTGTGCTATTTTAAATGTTATACTTTTTCCTCATTTCATCGTACTTATCTGTCAAAACGACTTATAAAGCTAAGCTTCAATCAGTGGGGGTTTTACTGCACCTTAAGTGTGGATAAATAAATCTTCAGACATCAGCAAGCTCTTCTTACAAGCATTACTCGCTGGTTCGTTTTAACTACCAAGAAGAAAATTGAAGCCATGCTCTTCAAAAAAACCTTTCCCATTAAATGAAATAAGTGCCTCGGAAGCTGTATTAAGCAGCTTCTTGAGACACTTATTAGTCACACTATTTAACAAGTTTTAATACACTTTTAACAGATTCAACAGATTTATTGAGTTGCTGCTTCTCTTCGTCTGTAAGGTCTAATTCAAATATTTTTTCTAATCCATTGCCCCCAAGAACTGTAGGGACCCCTAAGTAAATATCGCTATAACCATATTCACCTTCTAGGTAAGCAATCGATGGTAGAATACGTTTTTTATCTTTTAAAATCGCTTCAACCATTTGAACAATAGAAGCTGCGGGAGCAAAATAGGCACTTCCTGTTCCTAGTAGATTAACAATTTCACCGCCGCCTTTACGCGTTCGTTCTACAATCGCGTCTAAACGGTCTTTCGAAATTAACTTTTCGAGAGGAATACCTCCGGCGAAACTATAACGTAGCATTGGTACCATATCATCTCCATGGCCCCCTAAAACGAATCCTGTCACGTCTTCCACAGAGACATTTAATTCTTGCGCCACAAATGTATTAAACCGTGCAGTATCCAAGACACCTGATTGTCCAATTACACGATTTTTAGGAAAACCTGACTCTTGAAAAACGGCATACGTCATGGCATCTACTGGATTTGTCAGAACGATAATAAAACAATCTGGTGAATATTTTACAATATCTTTCGTAACACTTTTCATGATACTTGCATTCGTACTCACAAGGTCATCTCTGCTCATTCCTGGTTTACGGGGAATACCAGCAGTAATGACGACAATATCTGAATCAGCGGTTTCCTTGTAATCGGAAGTTCCAATAATATTAGCATCAAACCCTTGAACAGGGCTCGCCTCTAGCATATCTAAGGCCTTTCCCTTAGTAGGTTGTTCTGAATTAGGGATATCTACAAGTACGACATCACCTAACTCTTTTTGAGCCGCCATGAGAGCCGTAGTCGTTCCTGTAAAACCGCTTCCGACAACACTTATCTTTCTTCGTCTGATTGCCATATTAGTCATCTCCTCGTTTTTGGATAAGCATCTATATCCTTTTCAAAGTGATGTTACGTTGAAAAATTTATAGATTATTAATGAGCGCGTCCCCGAATTCTGAACATTTCACTTCAGTTGCTCCATCCATTAAGCGCGCGAAGTCATACGTTACCGTCTTACTACCAATGGTTTTGTCCATGGCATTTTCGATCATGTCCGCAGCTTCACCCCATCCTAAGTGACGTAACATTAAAACGCCAGACAAAAGAACAGATGAAGGATTCACTTTATCTAAACCGGCATATTTTGGTGCTGTACCATGAGTCGCTTCAAAAATGGCATGTCCTGTATCATAATTGATGTTTGCTCCAGGTGCAATACCAATCCCACCAACCTGCGCAGCTAAAGCGTCAGATATATAGTCACCGTTTAAATTCATCGTTGCCACAACATCAAATTCTTTTGGACGTGTAAGAATTTGTTGAAGGAAAATATCCGCAATCGCATCCTTCACAATAATTTTGCCATCTGCTTCCGCTTGTGACTGGGCTTCATTTGCAGCATCGTTCCCTTTTTCTTCTACAATTTTATCGTATTGAGCCCATGTAAAGACTTTGTCACCAAATTCTTTTTCTGCTAATTCATAGCCCCAATTTTTGAAGGCCCCTTCAGTGAATTTCATGATATTTCCTTTATGGACGAGCGTTACACTCTTTCGTCCCTCGTCTAATGCATATTGAATAGCTGCACGTACAAGGCGCTCAGTTCCTTGTTGAGACACTGGCTTAATACCGATGCCTGATGTTTCAGGGAAGCGGATCTTCGTTGCTCCCATTTCATTTTGAAGAAAATCAACGACCTTTTTCACATCCTCAGTGCCTTCTTGGTACTCAATTCCCGCATAAATGTCTTCAGAATTTTCACGGAAAATAACCATATCTGTATCCTGCGGTCGTTTAACTGGTGATGGGACACCTTCAAACCATCTAACTGGACGTAGGCATGTATAGAGGTCAAGCTCTTGACGTAAAGCCACATTTAAAGAACGGAACCCTCCACCGATAGGCGTTGTTAATGGTCCCTTTATCGCAATCATATATTCACGAATGGTGTCCAATGTTTGATCCGGCAACCACTCACCTGTTTGCGTGTGGGCTTTCTCACCAGCTAACACTTCTGTCCAATGAATTTTTTTCTCACCGTTATAGGCTTTATCAACGGCAGCTTCAATCACACGTGAAGCAGCCTTCCAAATATCTGGTCCAATACCATCACCTTCGATATATGGAATAACTGGCTCATTCGGAACATTTAATACACCATTATTTACAGTAATTTTCTGTCCTGACATTAAAAAACCTCCTAATAGTAACTATGTAATATATTTATACTGCCAACATCCTTTAAAGAATGCAAGAGGCAGCACATGACTTTGATTATACTCGAAAAAAGACATACGTTAAAAGAGGAGGTTTATCGTCCCCTCTTTTATCCGCCATCATTATCTTTCTTCGAGTGGTACCCAGGCCTGGTGATCTGGGCCCGTGTATTCTGCACGTGGTCGAATAAGTCGGTTATTTTCAAATTGTTCAAGGATATGAGCTATCCACCCAGAAACACGACTTACGGCGAAAATAGGTGTAAAGATGTCGTGCTCAATACCGAGGCTGTGATAAACGGATGCAGAATAAAAATCCACGTTCGGTAATAACCCTTTCTCGTTCGTCACAATTTCATCAATTTTCACACTCATATCATACCACTTGTTAGTGCCTGTAATCTCAGTCAACTGTCGAGACATTTCTTTTAAATGTTTGGCACGAGGATCGCCATTTTTATAAACTCTATGGCCGAATCCCATAATTTTCACCTTGCGAGCTAAAGCATCTTTTATATAGGCTTCTGCTTTATCCACCTCGCCGATTTCTGAAAGCATCGCCATTACCCGTTCATTGGCACCACCATGTAGAGGGCCTTTAAGGGCGCCAATTGCAGCTGTAATGCCCGAATACATATCCGATAAAGTAGCCACACAGACTCTAGCAGTAAAAGTGGATGCATTTAATTCATGATCTGCGTGTAAGACGAGCGCTTTATTAAAAGCTTTCTCAGAGATAGCATCAGGTTCCTCTCCATTGAGCATATAAAGGAAATTAGCAGCAAAACTTAAATTTTTATTAGGTTTAACTGGTTCTTGACCACGTCTTATCCGTGAAAAAGCGGTTATGATAGTTGGAAGCTGTGCCTGAAGTTTGATTGCTTTTTTATAGTTGGCAGCGTCATCTTGTACATCCGCTTCTTCATCAAACAAAGCGAGGTTAGAAACAGCTGTTCTTAGCACCGCCATGGGATGAACTTTATCAACGGGAAACGTCCGTAATTGCTCAATGACTGCCTCAGGAACTACAGCTGCGGAAGACAGTTCTGTTTTAAAAGAGATGAGTTCTTGCTCATTGGGAAGCTTATGATTCCACAATAAATAAATCACTTCTTCAAAGCTGGCGTAATCTGCTAAATCGTCAATATTATAACCGTGATAAGTTAATACACCATCAATAATAGAGCTCACACTTGATGTCGTAGCAACGACACCTTCCAATCCTTTAGTCGTACTCATGCTACCTCTCCTTTACAGATAAAATATGCGTTTTCCCATTAATTCTTCTTTCATCTCCAAGGTTTCTCAATTAACTAGTGTTTACTGACAGCCAATTTACTCCTATTCTTGACACTAGTGGTACTACTCTATTTATTTTCCTAGGATACTTTCTCATAAACATGCGCTCAACCTTAAATACATGACTAAGAAATTTCTTTTAGTAAGCGTTTACGAAAAACCTTAGTTAGCGAGAGCAACTTAACTGTCTATGTATTTCGTCTTATTCGTTTATCATTATACCATTTTTAACATTTTTGTGAACGAAAAAGTTTTAAAGAAGGAAATATTCTGATTTATACTACTATTTCAAATAAAACGAACCTTCAATCAGTGGGAGTTTCCGCTCTTCTCCCACTGATTGTTAGTTGAGTTAATCAGAACATTAGCGACCGCCTATATAGGGTTACCTCTCCTCTCTATTTTGAGCCGGGAGGTTTACGGACGCTTATCTGTGATAAATTGATAGTTTATTTCTAAGATGGCTATCCTCCAAAGGAACTGAAAAAATCAACCATTTTCATGGCAAGATAAGCAATACCAGCACCGATAAGTGGACCTACAGCTACGCCATTAAAGACAGCCACAGCAAGAATCGTCCCAAACACTAAAGCGGCAGTGATGTGTGGGTCATTTTGAAGCAATTCAATTCCGTTAGCAGCAATGATAGCCACAAAAATTCCAGAGGCCAAAGCAATCCAAGCATATGACGATTTCAAAGCATCTTGTAGGTCTCTAAAGCCAATATCTCCCGTTACTATTGGGACTAAGACAGCAATAGTTATAATTGTTACACCAATATTGATCCCTTTCTGCTGAGCAAATGGTAAAATTTTATCTGCTAATCCACTCCATTTCACAACAAGCAGGAATGCGACAGCAATAATTAAAGATTGATTTTTAGCAAATAAGCCAATAGCAAGTAAGATAAGCATAAAAATAGTTGCTTGAGTCATTATTATTCCCCTTCTATCCATCATTCCGCTAACTATACTACCACAGTTCCTCTATTTTTCGCACCAATCATCCCCTCCTTTGTTTTAACTGCACTTACGCAACATCTCAAAAAAATCTTATCTTTAAGTATAAACAAGCAGGACATGCATACATTCATATAAGTAGTTCGGCCCTTAATCACACACATTTCAAAGAATATTAAGACTCTAATACTGATTTAAGCAGGTGATATAGATGTCTGAAAAATCTTTTCTTTTAGTTAAACGAATCGTCATCTTATCAAGTATCATTCTTACAGTTATAACTACTGTGACAGTAGCTATTATATATTTTTATCCATTTTTATTAGCTATTGTTTTCTCTTTAATTTTTTTGCCTTTTGTAAACTACTTAGAAAATTATTTGCGCTGGAAAAGAGCAGTAGCTACATTTATTGTTATTGCAACTTTTATCTTACTATTAATGATATTAATGACGTTCATTATAGCTGAAATGGTACAAGGATTATCGTTCTTAGCGAAAGTCTTACCGAGCTATATAGAGGAATTGACCAAAACCATTCAACATTGGATAAATACACGTTTATTCCCTTTAATCTCAGATTTATCTCAATTTACTAGTGGTTTGGAACGCGAATCTGGTATGACGTTTGATCAGTCAATCGATCAGATTTTAAGTGAAGGAAGTATGCAGATTGGAAATATCATTCAAGCTTTTTTAAATCAATTAAAAGACTTTTTAATAGCCTTCCCACACGCAATAACAATGATCCTATTCTCTTTACTTGCCTCCTTTTTTATTACCAAAGACTGGCCGCAACTCATAATTTGGGTCAATACTCATTTACCTCAACGGTTAACATATGTAAGTGGAAGAATTTTCAAAGAGTGGAAAGCTGCCTTAGGGCATTACCTGATGGCTCAGTTCATTTTAGTTCTCATATCAGCATTCATTGTTTTTGCAGGTTTAATTATTCTTAACGTTAATTATGCTTTTACAACATCTCTCCTTATTGCGGTTGTCGATATTTTCCCTTATATAGGGACAGGCATCGTGTTCATCCCATGGATAATTTATTCTTTTTTAAACGCTAATTGGTATATGACAGCTGGATTATCTATTTTATACGGTATAGTCGTCCTCCAAAGACAACTTTCTGAACCGAAAATTCTTGCTCATCATATGGGCATGCCAACTTTAGTTTTATTATTTACTGTATTTGCTTGTTATCAGGTATTTGGCTTTGCCGGAATACTTTTCGGACCGTTTATCTTAATAATCATTCAAACACTGAAAAATGCACGTGTACTTGAAGAAATGAAGCATTATTTATTCCGATAAATCTTTAAGAAGTTAGCAGCTGCAATTTAGAGAAATTTCTAGTAAAACGCCTACAGAAAAGACTCTCTTCAGTTGAAGAAAGTCTTTTCTTACATAACCAATCTCATGATATGAATCTACCTATAATACAAACCTTTAATCAGTCGCGTTTTCGCTCTTCTCACACTGATTGGTCGTTGAGTGAATCAAACATTAGTGACCGTTATCTCTCGCCCAAATAGAGTTACCTTTCCTCTCTAGTTTGAGCCGTGAGGGATACGGACGCTTATTCTGTGATAAAAAATTTAAAATCACAGATTTGAGATAGACAATCTATCCTTGTATGTTTGTTCGTGTTGAAAATTCGATGATGACACTCAATCTACCATCATACTTTTTGTTATTTACGGCCCCATCGATTATGAGAAACATAAATAAAGTTGCCAGATTTAACGGCTTTTTGAAATACTCGCTGTAGAAATCCTTTAAAAACAGCTCTCGTTTGGGGAAGAAGTAAAAAGAAGCCAAGGGCGTCGGTAATAAAGCCTGGTGTTAAAAGAACCACTCCCCCCACAAGTATGCATATGCCATCAAGTATGACGCCACTAGGCATTTGTCCTTGTGATGCTTGCATTTGTGCTGTTCTAATGGCATTAAGACCTTCTTTTTTTGCAAGGGCAGCCCCTAATATACCTGTTAATATAATTAACAAGATCGTAATAGGGACACCAAATGCATTCCCAGATAAAATAAGTACCCATATTTCGAGAGCAGGGACGATAATTAAGAGAAGTAAAAACAATTTTCCCATCATGTTTCTTCCTTTCACAGTTATGTTAGCACGAACGTTATCAGCTGTTTGCCTTGAGCAGCTATGCCCCCACCTATTTCGTCAAACATATTCTGAAAGCTAATACAAAAAGAAGGAATAGTACCTATCCCTTCTTTTTGTAAATATATTATAAAATACTTGCTTGTCCTTTGTAAATCTTTCCGTGTTGGCTGTCTACAGTGATTTCATCACCATCAGTGAACGTAGAAGTAGCATCCTCTACACCAACCACTACAGGGATCCCTAAATTAAGGCCTACTACCGCAGCATGAGAGGTTAACCCACCCTGTTCCGTAATAACAGCAGACGCTTTTTCAAACGCATCCATCATATCCCGATCTGTGTTTGGAGTGACAAGAATATCCCCTTCTTTTGTTTTAGTTAAAGCATCATTAGCTGTTTTAGCAACGACAACTTGACCTGTAGCAGATTTCCGGCCAATCCCTTGACCTTTTGCAGCTATCTCACCGATCACGTGAACTTTCATGAGGTTTGTTGTTCCTTTTTCACCTACAGGAACACCTGCAGTAATAACGACAAGATCTCCATTTTTTACGAGATTTGTTTTTAACGCCTCATCTACAGAAAGATGAAGCATTTCATCTGTCGTCTCTACTTGAGGCCCTACTTGGGTATAAACTCCCCATACGAGAGCTAAGGCTCTTGAAACACGCTCATTTCGCGTAATAGCTACAATTTTAGCCTCTGGTCGATATTTTGAAATCATACGAGCAGTATGGCCACTTTCAGTTGATGTAAGAATAGCTGCAGCTTGCAAGTTTTGCGCAGTATGAGTAACAGACTCACTTATAGCATTTGTGACTGTTGGCTCACTTTCTTTTGAACGTTTGCGTAAAATATCTTTATATTTAAGAGCTGTCTCTGTTTTTAACGCAATGTTACTCATTGTTTGAACAGATTCAACTGGATACAACCCAGCTGCAGTTTCTCCTGAAAGCATAATAGCATCCGTACCATCAAAAATGGCATTAGCAACATCACTCGCCTCTGCACGCGTTGGTCTTGGGTTGCGTTGCATAGAATCAAGCATTTGAGTCGCTGTAATAACAGGCTTTCCTAGCTTATTACACTTTTTAATTAAATCCTTTTGAACGAGTGGCACATCTTCAGCTGGTATCTCTACTCCTAAATCCCCTCGAGCTACCATAAGTCCGTCAGACACTTCAAGGATTTCATCGATATTGTCGACGCCTTCCTGGTTCTCGATTTTAGGTATGATTTGGATATGTGCCGCATCGTGTTTTTCTAATAACTCTCTAATTTCTAGAACATCAGAAGCACGGCGAACAAAAGAAGCAGCGATAAAATCGACACCTTGTTCAATACCAAATATGATGTCATTAGCGTCTTTTTCAGTAATACCTGGAAGGTTAACACTGACATTAGGTACGTTAACACCTTTTTTATTTTTTAATACACCACTGTTCAAAACTTCTGTTACCAGTTCATTGTCTTTAATTTCAGTGACTTGTAATTCGATAAGACCATCATCCAGTAAGAGTTTAGATCCAACGTGTACATCATTAATAAGGCCTGGATATGTTACTGAAATAACATCTTTATTCCCTGTCACTTCGGTCATAGACACGCGGACAGTACTACCGCGTTCCAATGATGCTTCTCCGCCTTCAAGTGTTTGTGTACGAATTTCAGGGCCTTTAGTATCAAGCAAAAGTGCTACATTCTCACCAGTTTCACGAGCAGCTTCCCGAATATTTTTGATTCTTGCACCATGCTCTTCATAATCCCCGTGGGAGAAATTTAACCGAGCCACATTCATACCAGATTTAATAATATCTGTTAGTTTTTCCTTAGATTCACTTGCTGGTCCAATCGTACATACAATCTTAGTCTTTCGCATTATTATCCTCCTCTATATGTTTAACACTTTATTCATTTTGTTCCCACACGAAAACTAGGACAAACTATTTGTCCCAGTTATATGTAGTGTCGTGCGTGTCACTTACGTATACAGAACTTAAATTGACAGCTCTTTAGAGAGTTTGTACATAGCGTTGTCAAGTTCATGTGGTCTTGCAAGAACTTCATCAATGTCGTGGGAAACAAGTTGATTATTCTCAATACCCACCATTTTACCTGCTTGTCCCTCTAGTAGCATTTCGACAGCTTTTGCACCTAATCGACTGGCTAAGACACGATCTTGAGCTGTTGGAGAACCTCCACGTTGAATGTGGCCAAGTACTGTCACCCGTGTTTCAAGATCTGTTTTGTCTTGAATAACTTTTCCTATTTCAACGCCAGATCCTACACCTTCAGCTACTACAATAATGCTGTGTTTTTTACCTCGTTGGTGCCCTCTTTTTAGACGTTTAATAATGTCTTCCATATCCTCATTAACTTCAGGGATCATAATCGTTTCAGCTCCGTCTGCTAGTCCTGCCCATAACGCAAGATCTCCAGCATCTCTACCCATTACTTCAATGACGTAAGTACGTTCATGAGATGTTGCTGTATCCCTAATTTTATCAATCGCTTCAATAACAGTATTTAACGCTGTGTCAAAACCAATTGTGAAATCTGTGCCCGGAATGTCATTATCGATTGTACCTGGAACACCGACTGTTGGATAACCATGTTCAGTGAGCTTTTCAGCTCCACGGAAAGAACCATCGCCTCCAATAACTACGAGACCTTCAATTCCGAATTTTTTTAATTGCTCAATACCCTTTTTCTGACCTTCTAGAGTTTTAAATTCTTCACAACGGGCTGTATAAAGCATTGTCCCGCCTCTATGAATAATATCTCCTACGGAACCAAGCTCCAATTTTTGAATATCACCACTAATTAAGCCGGCATAACCGGAATAAATACCATAAACTTCCACATCGTGGAAGATAGCTTTACGGACAACAGCTCGGATCGCTGCATTCATTCCAGGAGAATCACCACCACTAGTTAGTACACCAATTCGTTTCATCGATCGATTCACCTCTGTTTAACATCTGTTTGTTTTATAACATGTGTTAAAAATACCATTTTCATTAATCAAAAACAATAGAGAGCCTGTGTCATGCACGTGTCAGCTCTTAAATGAATGAAGTCCCATGTCTTATTTCTCAGTGATGACAACGTTTTCATCCGTATATTCGGCTATTTTATTAAATTTTTCGTAACGTTTGTTCACAATTTCGCTCAAGTCAATTTTTTTCAGCTCCAGCAGTGCTGACTTTATAGTTAATCGAATATATCCTGTTTGAGTATCCACATTTCGATGGGCACCGCCACGGATTTCTGGGATGACGTCATCAATTAAACCGAGCTCTTTTAGCTCAGGTGCTGTAATTTTCATTGTTTCTGCTGCTCGCTTAGCTTGTGAAGCATCTTTCCATAACAATGCAGCAGCCCCTTCTGGTGAGATAACGGAATACGTGGAATTCTCTAACATATAGAGGCGATCACCTACACCTAATGCTAGTGCACCACCACTTCCACCTTCCCCGATGACAATACATATAATAGGCGTTTTCAAACCAGCCATAGAAATAAGATTTTTAGCAATCGCTTCACTTTGTCCTCTTTCTTCAGCTGCTTTCCCCGGATAAGCCCCTTTTGTGTCAATAAAACATATGATAGGACGCTTAAATTTCTCCGCCTGTTTCATAAGACGTAATGCTTTACGATAGCCTTCTGGATGTGGCATACCAAAATTACGTCGTAAATTTTCTTTCGTATCTTTCCCCCGCTGATGTCCAATGACTGTCACTGGCTCATTTTCGAATTTGGCAATACCTGCAATTATAGCCTCGTCATCCCCATAGGCTCTGTCACCATGAAACTCAAGGAAATCTGTAAAAAGCCGATCAATATATTCTCGTGTCCCTGGTCTATTATTATGCCTTGCAATCTGCACACGATCCCAGGCGCCCATATTACCATATATATCTTCTTCTAACTGCTCAAGACGCCCCTCTAGTTTCTCAATTTCTCCTGAAAGGTCAATGTCTTTTTCTAATGTGAACGTTTTAAGCTCAGAAATTTTATTTCTGAGTTCAATAATCGGTTTTTCGAAAGGGAATTGGTCAGCCATGGTCTGCCTCCTTCTTATCGTGTCTATTAGGGAAATGTATTTCTAAAATCGTAGTTAACACTTGTTTCATTTCTTTTCTATGAACTACTTTATCCAGTTGTCCATGTTTCAGTAAAAATTCTGCAGTTTGGAAATCGTCAGGTAATTTTTGTCTGATCGTTTGTTCTATTATACGGCGACCCGCAAAGCCGATCAGTGCAGCTGGTTCAGCTAAATTAATATCACCTAATGAAGCAAAACTAGCAGACACCCCTCCAGTTGTTGGATGTGTCATGACACTAATAAATAAACCGCCTTCTTCGTGTAGTCGGTTTAACGCTGTACTTGTTTTGGCCATCTGCATAAGGCTGAAAACACCTTCCTGCATCCTAGCTCCTCCAGAAGCTGAAAATAAAATAAAAGGTAAATTTTCTTTAATTGCTCGTTCAATTGCTCTCGTAATTTTTTCGCCAACAACTGAACCCATACTTCCCATCCGAAAGCGGGCATCCATAACACCAATTATAACGTCAAATCCACTTATTTTTCCTTTTCCAGTAACAATGGCTTCATTTAATCCAGTTGTTTCTCGGTCTTTCGCAGACTTTTCTTTATAATCAGGGAATTTTAAAGGATCGGCCGCAACAAGACCCGAATCAAATTCTTCAAACGTTCCTTCATCCAGCGTAAAATCTAACCTATCCCAAGCTGTTAGGCGGTGATGAAACTGGCATTGGTCACAAACCATTTTATTTTTCTTAAGCTCTTTAATATACATAATTGATTTGCACTGTGGACATTTAGCCATTAAGCCTTCTGGCACTTCTTGCTTCGCCTGTTCAGAAGGGATAGTAGCGTACTTTTTTTTCTTTGAAAAAATTCTCATAACGTCACCTCTTTTTACGTCGTAATTAAGATTGGGATAATTCCGAAATTGTTTCAATGAATGACAGATATTAATGATTAAATGAAGATTCTTTCATCGAAAAGTCATAGAGTGCCGCCATAAATATGAAGAGATAAGACCTTTTAAATGATTGATAGTTAGCCCTAAACAATTTTTTCCATAAATAAGTTCCATCATACTTTCTTTCTATATGGAATACAAGTGAATGCTTGGTTATTTTTTAGAGAAAACTTACTCAATTCACTTTAATTGGAGTCCATTTTTAGAAGCGGCTGTTAATTAAATGCTTACTTAACGCTTGTACTGCAGCAGTTTCATCTCTTGCTACAAGTGCCTGATAAATCTTCTCGTGCTCCTCTAATGCATCGCTTGGACGCCCTTCTCTTGATAAAGATTGTTCTAACGCTATTTTTGCGTACTCAACTAGAGGACGCCAAATATTTAGTAATAAGTTATTATGGCTAGTTTCTACAAGCGTTTTATGGAATAAATAATCTTCTTCAACAGGTATAACGCCAGAGGAGTATTTTTTTATAGCTGCGTTGAGGAGCTTTTTCAATTTTTCTAGTTGATGTTCTTCCACTCTCTCACAACCAAGCCTAATCGCTTCTATTTCAAGAATACGTCGTGTTTCAGTAACATCTTCCCTTGCTTTTTCTTCTTTTAGCAAAAAGCTTGCTAAAATATCAGCTAGCCGGTGGCTTCCTGCTTGCTGTATAAACGTTCCTTCACCTTTTCTTGTTTCAATTAGATCCAAAAGTTCTAAAGCCCGTAAAGCTTCCCTCACTGAAGACCGCCCAGCTTGTAAACGTTCAGCAAGTTCACGTTCCGATGGTAGTTTATCCCCCGGCTCCAACTGATCATCATGCATAATGCGACTTATTTCTTTTAATATATTTAAATATACCTTACTACCTACACTCATACGTTTACGTCAGTCCTTCCGACAATCATTCGTTTTCAGTGGTGAAGGGTTCTCAACCATGATAGCGAGAACCCTTGTAGGCTTGATGTTTAAGTATATTAAGGTCTTTACTTGTTATCAATCATCGTCATATCTTTCGTTCTTATTTCTACGTCTCTTGGGTCTACCTGCCTTCTCGCAACGCCTGTTTCCATAGCAGCTTGTGCAACACTTTTCGCGACAGTGGGTGCTACTCTCGCATCAAATGGAGCAGGTATGACATAGTCTTCGTTTAACTCGCTTTCTTCTACAAGGCCAGCAATAGCCTTTACCGCAGCAATTTTCATCTCTTCATTGATGTGCGTGGCGTAGACATCTAAAGCACCACGAAAAATACCTGGGAAAGCTAATACATTGTTCACTTGATTAGGAAAGTCAGATCTTCCAGTGCCGATTACACTGGCTCCAGCCTCTTTTGCCTCCTCTGGCATAATCTCTGGTACAGGGTTAGCCATGGCAAAAATAATGGGATTATCATTCATAGATTTAACCATTTCTTTTGTTAACGCACCTGCTACAGAAACGCCAATAAAGACATCTGTCTCTTTTATAATTTCTTCAAGTGTTCCATCCCGTTTTTCTAAATTTGTCACGAGAGCCATATCTTGCTTCAATTGATTCATTCCATAAGGACGTCCATCATAGATGGCCCCTTTCGAATCACAAAGTATAAAATGTTTACATCCCATACTCATTAATAACTTTATAATAGCAATCCCTGCTGCTCCTGCCCCATTAACTACTACTTTAATTTCTCCAAGTTTTTTTCCTGATAATTTTAAAGCATTTAAGAGACCAGCAGCGGTCACAATTGCAGTACCATGCTGATCGTCATGGAATACAGGAATGTTCATTTCTTTTTTTAATCGCTCTTCTATTTCAAAGCACCTTGGTGCCGCAATATCTTCTAAATTGATGCCACCAAAAGTCGGCTCCATTCGTTTTACAGTTTCAACGATAGCTTCAACATCCGTTGTATTTAGGCAAATTGGAAATGCATCGACACCAGCAAATGATTTAAATAAAACTGCTTTGCCTTCCATAACAGGCATGGCAGCTTCCGGTCCAATATTTCCTAAACCAAGCACAGCAGTTCCATCGGATACTACCCCTACCATATTTCCTTTAACTGTATAGTCATACACTGTTTTAGGGTTTTCGAATATCTCCTTACATGGCTCAGCAACACCTGGTGAATAAGCTAACGACAAATCTTTCGCATTACGTACCGTTACTTTCGGTGTGGTTTCAAGTTTCCCTTTTTTAACTCGGTGCATATGTAATGCTTCTTCCCTCAGTGTCGTCACGCTTCTCACACTCCCTTCTCCCGTATATTAAAGTGGTCTGACCACCCCTTGGACATGTTACATTATAACAAATATTTTATCTTCTTACACCCTCGGATTTTTTAAATAGACGTTCTTTGCTCCAATTAGGCTTTTTAGTCTAATAAGAAAGTCCTCGTTATCAGTGACATTCCACATTTCTGATAATCTAACCGCCTTGTTTGTGGATTGATACTTTAATACAACAGGTACTTCACCAGGCATATTTTGTAACAATTCTTTTAAGTCATCTAAACCCTGCTTTTCATGAAGGTGGGTAATATATAAGTATAAGACGGACTGGTGCCTTTCTTTCTCTTTTCGTTTTAGTTCATCGATTGTCACACATTTATCAAGTACTACTTTTTTAGTACCATTATGAAGTTGGACCTTTCCTTCAATAAATACTAACTCTTCCCTTTGAAATTTTGTGTGTGACGTACTATACGCTTGTGGAAAAATGGTTACTTCCATTTCTCCAGATTCATCTGATAACCGGATAAAAGCCATTTTCTCTTTCTTCTTCGTTTGAATGAGGCGCACATCCTCCACCATTCCAGCCATTCTAACCGTATGATGATCAGACAAGTCTCTTATCTCATGAATCGTCAATCGATCGTATGGAGACAAGATCACTTTTTCATGTTCAATCGGGTGTCCTGAGGCATAAAAACCTAACACTTCTTTTTCAAATTGAAGCTTATCTTTAGCGGATAAAGGATTCACTTTTGTATAGTGTGGTTTCTGTTCCTCTTCAAAAAATAAAAAGTCCTCGCCTTGTGTTAGTTTCTCCTGCTCCTTTTCACCATATTCAATGGCATCATCCAATGATGCCAATAACGTCGCTCGATCAATGCTAAAATCATCGAGAGCTCCTGAAAGAATGAGCGATTCCAACGTTCTTCTTGATAGAAGTTTTTGCGGTAATCTCGCACATAAATCAAACAAATCCTGAAACATTCCTTTTTCTCTCTCCTGTAGGAGAGCATTTACCGTTTGTATACCTACATTTTTAAGAGCTGCTAGTCCAATCCAGATAAAGTTATCATATATAGCAAACCCTGCTTCGCTTTTATTAATGGATGGACGTTGCACGTTAATCCCTTTACGCTTAGCCTCTGCAATATATTCTGCTAATTTATCTTGATGATGAAGGGACATATCCATCAAGCCACTTAAAAATTCTAACGGATAATTAGCTTTTAAGTAGGCTAACTGGTAGGAAATCATGCTGTACGCCACTGCATGACTTCTATTAAATCCATAGTCTGCAAATCGAACGATTAAGTTATACACTTTCTCAGCTTCTTCTATAACATACCCTTGCTCTATCGCCCCTTTAATAAAGGTTTTCCTCGTTTCTTCTAAGGTCTCACGTTTCTTTTTTCCTATGGCTCGTCTCAACACATCTGCCTGCCCAAGGCTAAATCCTGCCATTTTCGAAGCGATTTGCATAATTTGCTCCTGATAAATGAGAACACCATAAGTCGGCTCTAGAATAGTATGCAAATCATCATGGGGAAAGCTAACTGTTTCTTCGCCGTGTTTCCGTTTAATGTAAGAAGGGATATTTTCCATAGGGCCCGGACGATATAACGCATTTACCGCAACAATATCCTCAAAATGGGAAGGCTTCAATCGCTTTAATACACTTTTCATCCCCGATGATTCAAGTTGAAAAACACCACTTGTGTCCCCTTCTCCTAATAAAGCAAATGTACGTTCATCTTCCAAAGGAAGTGTCGGGATTTGAAGCTCCTTACCAGAGTTTTTTTTCACAAGTTGACTTATTTTTTCAATAAAGCTTAAATTCCTCAGGCCGAGAAAATCCATTTTTAATAAACCGATACTTTCCAAATCTCCCATAGGATATTGGGTTAACGATAGCCCCTCATGCCCTTTCTGTAAAGGGACAACATCCGTAAGTGGCGCTTGACTGATAACGATACCGGCAGCATGAACCGATGTATGTCTAGGTAACCCTTCAATGTCTGACGCAACTTTAAAAAGGAATGTTAATTCATCATCCTCTTCCATAAGCTCCTTTAAAGCAGGTGTTTCACTAATCGCTTGATGTATACGCAAATTTGGCTTGTTTCGAATGAGTTTTGCTACTTTATCAATTTTTCTTGGTTCCAAGCCTAACACTTTACCAGCATCACGCAATGCAGCTTTAGCAGCTAATGTTCCGAAGGTCACAATTTGGGCAACATGCTGCGTCCCATATTTTCGAGCCACATAGTGGATGACTTCATCACGCTGCCGATCAGAAAAATCAATATCGATATCAGGCATAGACACACGTTCAGGATTTAAAAAACGTTCGAATAGTAAACCATATTTTATCGGATCTACTTGCGTAATTTTTAAGACGTAAGCCACTAGTGAACCGGCTGCTGATCCACGACCAGGGCCTGTCAAAATACCATTCCTGTGAGCATAATTCATAAAATCAGCTACAATAAGAAAATAGTCTGAATAATTCATGTTAAAAATTACACGCAGTTCATAGTCAAGCCTGTCATGAATCTCCTTGCTAGGGTTGACATATCTTTCTTTTAAACCTTTTTTACAGAGCCGTTCTAGTAGCGACTGGGCGGTTTCTCCATCTGAAACGGGAAACTTCGGTAAAACTGACTCTCCAAGAGGAATATCAACGTGACAACGATCAGCTAGCTTCCCCGTTTCCTCAAGCGCTTCTGGCCAGGAGGAAAAAACGTGTTTCATTTCGTCTTCATCTTTTAAATAATATTCTTCAGATGAAGCTTGGCCCTGCTGTTCCTTAAGTGTCTCCCCTACCTTAATAGCTTCGACTATTCTGTGAGCCTCTACTTGCTCTTTCTTTATAAAATGAACATGGTTTGTGGCCACTACTTTCGCTTGTTCTTTTAAAGCCCAATCTCTAACAGCAAGTAGTTTTTCCCGTTCTTCTCGTCTCCAATGATTTTGTATTTCAATATACACATTCTCTTCTCCAACTGAACTTTTCAGATAAGTGTACATTTTTTCTGCTTCATTTTGGACTCCGTTGTATAAAGCATTTTGGATTTTCCCTTGTTGAAACGGGCTAATGATGATAACTCCTTTTAGAGTAGCTAATTCCTCGTATAAAAGATACGGCTCATAAGCCTCTTCTCTATCCTGTGCTTGACTCGTTAATTTTAATAATGTTTGATAGCCTTCTAAATTTTCAGCTAAAAAAATAAGACGTTCCTCTGCACGATTTCGTGGTAGTAATGGTTCTTCTGAGACCTTTAATTCAACACCGATAATCGGTTTAATATTATGTAAACGACACGCTTTATAAAAAGGAATAACACCGTACATAGCATCGATATCCGTTAAACCTATCGCTTTAAATTGTTTTTTTGCAGCTGCTTCCACAAGATCATCTATTTTCGCTACACTTTGCAGTAGACTAAATTCACTATGAACGTGCAAATGGACAAAAGCCATTATAGTCCCCCCTTTAATGCCTGTAATCCTCTATCTTCTAAGTTAATGACTGCTACAAGCTGCCTATTGGTTTCTCTTATAGTTTATGTACAAGTATATACCAAACATACGTTTGTTTCACTGTTAATTTGTTGTCATATGGGCTGTAGATTGTCCATAAGTATAGACTATGAGCCTGTTTCCAAGGAGGATTCGTGATGGATAAAGACTTTCTCGCAACACTTGTTATAGATTTCTTCGTGGCTTTTGGCGTCATTATCGGTGGCACAATCATCGGTGGCATAGGAGCCTATCTTATTGGAAAACCCCCTCTATCTATTATGTATGATTTAGCCTCCAGTTTAAAGATATGGGCTCTAGTAGCTGCTATCGGTGGAACATTCGACGCTATCTCGACATTAGAGCGAGGTATTTTCGAAGGAACACATGCTGATATTGTCAAAACATTGATTATGATTTTTGCCGCCTTGTCAGGCGCACATAGCGGGACGGTTTTGATTCAGTGGATCACCCAAGAGGGGATAAAATGAGAATTCCCACTTTGTACCGTGACAAAAGCTGGCAGCGTTTTTTTGCCGGTTTTTTTCTCGGCACCATCATCGGTTGGGTGTTTTTTCTTTTTCAATTCGGTACTGTTCATGAAAATCTCTTATTAGAAATCGGCAACCAACAAGCTGTCATTGACAAACATGAGAAAACAATTGATATCTTACGAGAAGATCAAGATAAACAAAATAGAGAAAACCAGCAATTGTTAACTGTTCAGGATATTCGTATTGAATTTATTAATGAGGCAGATGTAAAACTGAGCGAATTAACTTTACATGAACTAAGGGATTCGGTGGAAAGTGAATTAGAGAACGTCCGTAATAAAGATATCCAATCCGTCGCCAATTCAAGGGAATTTTTATTAAAAACTGTGGAAAATAAGATATTTATTATTAATGATAAACGCTTCCAGCTAAAAGTGGAACAGCTGTTTCTTTTCACAACACTAGAAATCCATGTCATGATTGTTTCTGCTGATTAGAACGTACTTTACCAGATAATATAAAACGAACCTTCAATCAGTGGGAGTTTTCGCTCTTTTCCCACTGATTGAAGGTTGAGTTAATCAGGACAATAGTGTCCATTTGAAGTGAAGAGCACATTCATGATTCGAATTTTGACGTCTTACTTTGCATAAAATAACTTACTTAATTGAAAATTTTGAGTATTTTAATGGTTATACAGCTTACCGAAAAAAACTTTAAACCGTCGCTTCTTTCTAATATACTCATACAACTGTCACTCATTTACAGATTTGCTCTAATTCCTTTAAAAAAATATCTGTTTCTTCCCATGAGAAGAGGGATGCCCCAGACGCCATTGGATGTCCTCCGCCGTTGAAACGAGCGGCCAATTCATGAATTTCTGGTCCTTTCGAGCGAATTCGAGCTCTAATCACGTCTTCTTCCTCCACGAAAAAGACCCATGCTTTTAACCCCTTTAGTGTCGAAAAGCTATTAACAACTGAAGCAGCCTCTTTAGAGGTTACGTGATATGTTTCAAGTACATCTTTAGGCAAACGCACGACACCTACACCACTATCACTAATCGTTAATTCACTTAAGACATAACCTTGTAGTTTAAGGACGGCTAATGGTGTCTCATAAAGGTCGTCATACAGATCAGGCCGTGAAAAACCTGTTTGAACGAGACGGGCTGCAGCCAAAAATGTTTTTTCCGTTGTATTTGGAAAACGGAAACGGCCTGTATCTCCTACAATTCCTGCGTACAATAGACGGGCCAGCTCTTGATTTAAAATAGCCCCCTCGTTTTCGCACGCTTCAAACAAATCAAAAATCATTTCTGAGGTTGAACTGGCGTTTGTATCCACCCATCTTAACGTACCATAGGTATCCACATCAGGATGATGATCTATTTTAATCACAACTGGTGCATTAACATAGCGCTGATCATCAATACGATCTGTATTGGCTGTATCACACACGATCACAAGTGAACGCTGAAAAATATCATCATCTATCTCATCCATCTGCGCTAAAAAGCCGAGAGATTCTTCCTGCTCTCCTGCAAGATATACACTCTTATTGGGAAAGGCAGCGTGAATTAATGCTTTCAACCCTGCTTGTGAGCCAATGGCATCTGGATCAGGGCGTACGTGGCGATGAATGATGATGGAATCCCACTTTTTAATTTCATTAATAATTCCTTGTTTCATGGTCATTATCTCAGTCCTCTCAATACTTACATCTTCTTATCTCAAGAAAAGCCATCCTAGCAGTTTGCTTACTTATGCATTGTAGCTTACAATATTGTTATATAGGTTATCTTGTATTTCAAAGGAGCATTCACTATGTTTTTAGTTGTCTTAATTTTCGCCTCTCTCGTTACCTTTGTCTATTTAAAAGTTCAACAGTCTCGAGAAGTCGAACCATTAGTAAAACGCAGTTACTCGCTTAAAAGCAGTATAGCTATAGGTATTTTCCTAATTTCCTTTGGAGTCAATAGCTACATGAGCCTCCAGTCATCTGTGGCCGCTGTTGTAGCACTCATTTTCCTTGTGGTGGGGAGTATCAATGTCTTCGTTGGTTGGAAACAATATCGCCTTTTGAAAAACTATTCCCCAAAAGAAACATCAACTGAAACGAACTAGCCTTGACGTACACAGCGCTTTTTTCAACGCTGTGTTTTCTGTAGTTAGAAGCATTTATCTGTCAATAAGCTGAGCCATGAGCATGGCTTTACCGACGATTTGCTCATCATGATAAAGTTCAACATCCACTTTTCCAAATTTCCGTCCAACTTCCAATACTTTTGGCCTCACCTGCATCACAGATTCAATTTGCACCGGTTTAATAAAAAAGAGCGTGATATTTTCTACAACTAAGTCACCTTTTTTATACTTTCTTAGGACTCTGCTGCCTGCTTCGGTTACAATCGTAGTCATGACACCATATGAAATGGTCCCAAGATGATTTGTCATTTGAGGTGTCACCTCTAATTGAAAGGCAAAATCCTTCGATGTTGAAATATCCTCCAAATGACGGGTCACAAGATCTTCTATCGTATCACCTACATGAGGCTGTCTTTGAATCATTTGTAACGCTTTTAATACATCTTGTCGACTAATAATTCCAATTAATTTTTTTGACGATGTGATAACAGGCAGAAGTTCAATTCCTTCCCATACCATTATGTGAGCTGCAGAAGCTACTGACGTTTGACTCGTGACGGTAATAGGTTGTTTCGTCATGACCTTTTCTATTTCTATAAAAGGGTTAACACCGATAACATCTTTCGCTGTCACGATCCCTTGAAGCTTTAATTCATTATCAACAATTGGATATCGACTATGATTCGTTTGTTTATTTAATTCATGCCATTTTTCCACAGTATGGGAGATGGTTAAATAATTCGTTTCTTCAACTGGTATTAAAATATCCTCTACAGAAATAATTTCTTTTTTGATCAGTTGATCATAAATAGCTCTATTAATCATTGTCGCTACCGTAAATGTGTCATACGAGGTAGAAATAATAGGAAGATCAAGGGAATCGGCAAGCCGTCTTACTTCTTCACTCGTATCAAACCCACCTGTAATTAGGACAGCTGAGCCCTCTTCAAGAGCTAACTTATGTACTTCTTCTCTATTACCGACGATGAGAAGGTTGCCCGCTTCAATATAGCGCATCATCGCATCAGCTTTCATCGCTCCAATAACAAATTTAGTTAACGTTTTATGGAGCCCGTTACGCCCTCCTAAAACTGATCCGTCAATAATATTAATGACTTCAGCGTATGTAAGTCGCTCAATGTTGTCTTTTTGTTTCTTTTCAATTCTAATTGTCCCTACACGCTCAATCGTACTAACTAACCCTTGATTTTCTGCATCCTTAATTGCCCTATATGCCGTCCCCTCACTTACATGCAACACTTTAGCAATGTGCCTAACAGAAATTTTGTTTCCTACGTCTAATGAACGGATGTGCTGTAATATTTGTTCATGCTTTGTCATATTAGGGTTCACTCCCTCAATTGTAAACTGTTCACTCACTTCTTTACGCCTGTACTATTACAAGTATAATCGTCAGAACTTTTGACATCAAGCACCAATCTAGGATTAAATAGAATCAATGTCGATCTCTTAGTCATTTCGTTAGATAAGTGAACCAATTAGAATCGATTTTACTTCGTTTGCACTTGACTCACCCATTGAGAGGAGGAGACTGAGAGTGAGAATGCTTCAATTAATCTCATTATGTAGCACGTGCCTTATCGTCATAGCTTGCAGTGGAGAAAATGAGAATCTAAACGAGACAGCCAATGAAGAAAGTAACCCTGTGGAAGTTATAATAGGAGAAAACCAAGCGAGCTTAACAGTAGAAGATTATCAGGCATTAACTGAACAAGCGCTAGACAATTTTAATGAAGCCACACCTCTTTACCGTCCTCACCGTGATGATTTACTCCGTTGGTATGTACGCTATTACATACAAAAACATGAATATAATGAGTTATGGACAGATGATGAGATATTTGAGATGGCTTATGCTCGTCAACAATATGAAGCTGCCTGGAAAGAATACGCTGAAAGGCAATACGGCGTCGTTATGACTGATAACGATATCGACGCGCAGGCAAACTATAATCTCGAGATTTATGAAAATTCTTTACCTGCCTCCATTGTAGGAATGTCAGAAGGACTGAATTTGACTATTGAGGAATTTATGCTCAATTTTGATCGTGATTATGCAGAAAGGACTCTCATCTGGGACGAACTAATGCCATTACTTGAAAAGAAATACGCTGCAGCAGAAGCCACAAGGCTAGATGGTGTTTACTTAGGGAAGCAATACGAGCAGGAAGTGCTGAACTACATGAAAAGTAGACATACTTAGTTTCGCACAACCGCCATGTAGAGCTCTTTCACCTCCGACAGGTGTAAGAATAGCATGAATAACACACCATCACTCTCCTTCTATGTGGAAGACTCAATTTTATAGTAGTCACCGTAAAAACGAGCTGACACCCTTTTTAGACAAAGGATCAGCTCGTTATGATGTCCGGTTTACTGCAACTTATCGTGCGGCTGTAGGCTGCACATAATTAAGTTATCCTGTTAAATCGAGGTGATCTACACTAACTCCAGCTCTTCTCCCGCCTTTAAAACAAGTCCTTTTCCTGTGCTTACTTTCTTCGCAAATGCTTCTGGATCCTGTTCAATGACTGGGAACGTATTATAATGAATTGGAACAACTTGTTTTGCTCCAAGCCATTCAGCTGCAATTAAAGCATCCTCTGGCCCCATTGTAAAGTTATCACCAATCGGTAAAAAAGCCAAATCAATGTCATTTTGTTCCCCTATTAACTTCATATCAGAAAATAGGCCTGTATCTCCTGCATGGTAAATGGTCTTCCCTTCAGCCGTAAATAATATTCCTGCTGGCATACCTGTATAGACGATACGTTTATTTTCTTCCTCTGTGTAAGAAGAACCGTGAAAGGCTTGTGTCAGTTTGACTTTTCCAAAGCCAAATTCATATGCACCACCAATATGCATTTGATGCACGTTAAGCTCCTGCCATCCTAAATATGTTCCTAATTCAAAGGGGGCAACCACTAATGCATCATTTCTTTTAGCAATGTCGATCGTATCTCCTACGTGATCATTATGTCCATGAGTTAGTAAAATCACATCTGCCTTCGTATCGTCGGCCTTAAGATCTGTCATTCCATTCCCTGTAATAAACGGGTCGATAAAAATATTAGTCCCGTTCGTTTCAATCTTCACAACAGAATGTCCATGATAAGATACCTTCATACATGTCCTCTCCTTTACAAAAATAGTTCTCTTCTCCTCTTACCCTGCTTTCTCTCCCATTATGCTATTATTTGATATAAATGAGCAGAAATCCTTCATTTCCCCCTCACTTATGACGTAGGTTTTAAAAAATAATGATAAAACGAACCTTCAAGCAGTGGGGGGGGTTCGTTCTTCTCCCACTAGTTGGTAGTTGAGTGAATCAGGACATTAGCGTCCGTTATCTGTGATAAAATGATTATATAGTCTACACTCACATTATTAAAAAGGAGGCACCTACATGTTTACGCGCCTACAGCAAATTAAACATCTATTAGCAAATGAAAATGTGGATGCTTTGATGGTCCAAACCCGCTCTAATGTTTTTTATTTAAGTCAGTTTGACACAAATCCTCACGAACGTCTCGTGTCAGTGATTGTATTTAAAAACCATCACCCACTACTCATATGTCCTAATATGGAGATAAACCAAGTTAAACCATTATTTACTGAAGGGGATATTATCGGGTACGACGACACAGAAAACCCATGGGACAAACTAGCTCACTACATAAAAGTTAACAAAATTCGTCTTCATTCTATCGCTATCGAATCCTCTCTCTCATGGGAACGGCTTAAACGTTGGCAGTCTATCACTCCAGATGCTGAGTTTTGTGAAGCAGATACATACCTCAATCAACTGAGAATTATCAAAAGTCCTCATGAACAACAATTATTACGGGAAGCTGCTACTTTTGCAGATAATGGTGTGAAAGCTGGTATCGCAGCGTTAACAGAAGGTATAACTGAAATGGAAGTATTGGCCTCTATTGAATACGCATTAAAAAAAGAAGGCATTCGGGAGATGTCATTTTCAACGATGGTGTTATTTGGCGAAAAAGCTGGGGATCCCCATGGTATACCTGGGAACAGATCACTCCAAAAAGGGGATGCCGTTTTATTTGATTTAGGAGTAATCTGGAAAGGGTATTGCTCTGATATTACCCGGACCGTCTTCTTTGATCATGTCACTCCAAACAATAAAGCGATCTATCAAGCCGTGCAGGAAGCACAGTTAAAAGCACTGACTGAATGTAAACCTGGGCTACCTATTGCAGAGTTGGATCATTCAGCAAGGAGCGTTATTGATGGAGCGGGTTTTGGTCATTACTTTCCCCATCGAATTGGACATGGTTTAGGAATAGACGTTCATGAATTTCCGTCATTAACTAGTACAAATAAACAAACACTTGAAAAAGGGATGACCATTACTATTGAACCGGGTATATACATTCCTAATCGTATAGGAGTAAGAATCGAAGACGATGTTCTTATAACAGAAGGAGGTTATGAGACGTTAACTCAATTTACTAAAGAATTAACCGTTGTTCCATCTACCTAATACAGCCGCCCTTAAACAAAGCCCCTCAGAGTTTCTTTTCTGAGGGGCCTAACCTTAAAGGCGTTATGCTCATTACTCACCGCTGTCACTACGATTCCAAACCCACGTTTGCAGACAATGATCGCCATCAACACGTCGGGCACTTATTCGTCTAATTTGTTTAAATTCCTTAGCTAACTCACTCACCATGTCGTCAGTAATCTGTGACTGCGTTAAGTCAAGGACTTGTAACAAGTGTTCAAAAGATTCTTTAGCTTTTTCCCCTCTTTTAATCAGACTACCTTCTTCGTATTCAAAGCTATTTGGATTTTCGTATTCCCATTCATAAATCGTTGTATCTGTTTCAATTTTTACATCTAACGTCATATCTTCAAGCCAAGGATAGTTATCAGCATAAGCGTGAAATTGATAAGTGACTATACTGGCTATCAATCCTAAAACCAGGATCACTTGTCTCCTTCTAGAGCCACTCCATCTCTTCATATTCATCACCTCACAATTAGTATGAGGTAAATAATGGATCATATACATGTTTTATCTATATTTATGTAACACGTTTATTCCACCTGTTACTTCTAAAACACTCCCCGTAATCATATCGGACTCTGGAGCACATAAAAACATAACAGTTCTAGCAATATCTTCTCCTGTTCCTGACCTGCCCACTGGTGTTTCTTTATCTTCTACAGCATCCTGTATAGAAGCTTCTTTCATATCTCCGGTAATTTTACCTGGGCATACCATGTTCGCTGTTATACCATTTTCAGCCTCTTCGATCGAAATTGTTTTTGTTAATGACACTAGACCAGCTTTAGCTGCGGCGAATGCAGATCGATATAGCCACCCTGGAGCATTCTGTGCATCTTGAAATCCATAAGTAATAATACGGCCGTATTGCTGATCTCTCATATACGGTATCACATACTTGAAAAGATGAAATGCAGAAGATAAGTTTCCACTTACCATCTGATCCCACTCGTCATCTGTATAATCAACTAGCTTTTTCCTCTCGAACACATAAGGACCAGCATTTAGTATTAAAACATCAATTCTGCCGAAACGTTCATACGCCTTTTTCACAAGCATTACTAAGTCCTCTTTGTTAGTCACATCTCCTTTAACAAATTGAATATGCTGTACATTATCTCGCCATTCATGCTTTAATTCCCTTACAGCTTTTTCATCACTTTTATAGTTAATTGTCAACGAATATCCATTATTAAGCAGAGCTTCTGCTACCTTCCTTCCTAAACCTTTAGACCCAGCCGTTATTAATGCATGGCGCATGTATGCTCCCTCATTTCTGTTTAGATCTGTTATTGAATAAGGTTATCTATTTTTATTATACTTAGTGTAAGCTTTGAAAGTAAAAACATTTACTCAGAAACAAAGCGTTAATAGTCACAAATCGTCATGTTTAATGTAAGAATACTCCTCTGTTTAAAAGGGTATTTGTTATAATGAAAGTGTAGAATCAATTTTTACCAAATTATAAAAGGGGGTAATCCTATGTCAATTAAATACGATAACATTTTGGTTGCCGTTGACGGTTCAGACGAGGCAAAAAGAGCATTTCGAAAAGCCCTTCTACTTGCAAAGGATCATGAGGCAAAACTGTTATTAACTCACATCGTCGACACTCGCACGTTTGCATCCGTTGAACATTATGATAGAACTATTTTTTCCGAAGCTGAAAAATATGCTCGTGAGATGCTTGAAGAGTACAAACAGTTGGCACAAAACGAAGGATTAAATGATGTCACTCTCATTCTTGATTACGGTTCTCCTAAGGTGAAAATAGCTAAAGAAGTAGCTAAGAAATATGAAGTGGATCTCATCGTAACGGGTGCAACTGGTTTAAATGCTGTTGAACGTTTTTTAATTGGGAGTGTTTCCGAGCATATTACGAGGCATGCTAAATGTGATGTGCTTATTGTACGAACGGATTCTTAAAGATGACAGAGGAGGACACTATGTGCTTTTCGTATGACGCCAGACTCGGTACTAGGCTACCTTCTTTTTCAGGAACATGGGAGGAGCTGTCCCTTCTTGAACAAACAGCTATTTTAGTGACTTGGGAGAAAATACGCGGCACAATCCCAGATAGAATTGAGGAAATAGAACGTAAAATTAATAAGTTACAAAACGCCCTTTACCGTGAAGAAAACTTCGAAAAAAGCTGTAAACTTAACAGTGACATTGCAGAATTAGCTTCAATTATTAATGATTTATGGATATGGTATCGAGCTGGGGAGGATGTTACCCTCTCTGCTTGACACTCTCATAGGGTTAACAATATGTAACATTAAGATATCCTTAGTATGAAGCATGACTATTAAAATTAAAACCCCAATAGGATTTTTCCTAAAGGGGTTTTGTTACTGTTAATTATGAGAAAGTCTTACAGTATCTCTAGCAATCATAACTTCTTCATTTGTAGGTATAACCATTACTTTAACAGGCGAGTGAGGATAATTAATAAACGCTTCTTTCCCACGAGTTTTATTGAGGGATGGGTCCCAATAAATCCCCATAAACTCTAAGCCTTTTAATACTTGTTCACGGATCGTGCTACTATTTTCACCAATACCCGCTGTAAAAATAACAGCATCTAAGCCGTGCATACGTGCAGCATAAGAGCCAATGTATTTATGGATACGAGATGTGAATACTTCCAGTGCTAATCGCGCCCGTCCGTTATCTTCCTCTGCTTGCATTTCAATATCTCTCAAATCACTAGAGAAGCCCGACAAAGCAAGCATACCACTTTTTTTGTTCAATACATTCATAACTTCTTCAGCTGATAAATCTGCTTTTTCCATAATATAAGGAATTAAAGCAGGGTCAATATTTCCCGAACGTGTTCCCATCGTAACCCCGGCAAGAGGCGTGAAGCCCATTGATGTATCGATTGATTTTCCACCGTCAATAGCTGCGATACTTGCCCCGTTTCCTAAGTGACAAGAAATAAGACGCAAGTTTTCAAGAGGACGGCCAAGCATTTCAGCTGCACGTTCAGAAACATATTTATGAGACGTCCCGTGGAATCCATATTTACGAATGCCGTATTTTTCATAATACTCGTATGGCAAACTATATAGGTAAGAATTCTCAGGCATTGTTTGATGGAAAGCTGTATCAAACACTGCTACAGACGGCACGTTAGGTAAAATGTCTTTAAAAGCGCGAATTCCAACTAAGTTAGCTGGATTGTGCAAAGGCGCAAGTTCAGACACTTCCTCAATACCGTTAATCACATCTTCAGTAATCAAGATTGAGTCATTAAATTTTTCTCCTCCGTGAACGACACGGTGGCCAATTCCTTCAATTTCGTCTAACGACTTAATAATGCCAAAGCTTATTAACTTATCAAGCAAAATTTTCACTGCCTCAGCATGATCGCCAATATCTTTTGTTTCAGTTTTCTTCTCGCCGCTCACTTCAATGGTAAAGATAGAATCGTTAAGTCCGATCCGTTCCACGATTCCTTTCGTTACCACTTTTTCTTCAGGCATCTCCAGCAACTGGAATTTCAATGACGAGCTGCCAGCATTGATAGCCATAATTTTCGACATAGTCACTTCTCTCCTTCAATCTTCTATAGTTTAAGACGTTTACTTTTTTTTTACACCATAGATAATTAAAACATGAGCTGTTTAAGATTGCAACCTCTGTTTCAATAAACACCTTAATACAGAACTATAACACATTTTCTTGAGAAAACGTTGTAATTTCAGTATTTCAAAGCCTTAAGCACTTCTGACTGTTCTCATACAGATAAAAATTCAAAATAAAAGTAATACAGTTCGTGCAAATGTGACATTTTCGTGACAAATTAATGACCTTTTTTGAGATGTTCATCAAACCATGTAGAAATTCGCTCCATCATATCAGCTAGAGAACCTTCCTGTGAGAATGATGGTAGTTCCACTAACAATGCCTGCTTTGGTGCTACTATTCCTTCGCTCTTCTTTCTTAAAACAAGAATACTCTTTGCGCCAGCTTGATTTTTAAACATTGATGAAGGAAGTTGCATGAATGAGTAGATAATCGCTTCCTGTTTTATAAACGTGTGGAGCTGTTTCGACTGTTCACTTTGAAAAAGGGTGTTAGGTACAAGAAAAATAAGAAATCCCCCTTTTTTCACGTGTTTGACTCCTTGCTCAATTAGAAGATGATGAACGAATGAATGACCGTCATTTGCTTTAGTAACAAATTGTTCTGCTATTGTATCGTTTGGGTAATAACCAGCAGGGAGATCAGAAACAACGAGATCTACTTCCTTTATTAATGGGCTACTCACACTATCCTGATGGAATAGTTCTACATCATGGGTCTGCAAATTAGCGTTTGCATAGGCTAATTTTAACAATGTTTCATCAGGTTCTACTCCTACAAAAAGGGTCTCTTTATCCAATTGATTCAACACTGCGGTCATAAGATTTCCTGCTCCTACTGCTGGATCCATGACCACATGCTTGTTCTTATCATCATGACTAAGTACTTTATTAGCTATGTAACCTATAAATAAGCTTACTGCATCAGGTGTCATAGCATGATGAGGCTGAGTTGCTTCACGCATTCCTTTCAAAACAGCTAGTTGCATAGCTCTTCGGTAATTTTCCCTTGTATTTGCACCTTTATCCGGTAAATCACCTAATAGCTTGTCCAACTTGTCACTATTTGAAAGACTTTCATCAGAGCGTCTATTAAACATCATCTCGCCCATGTAGCTTAATGCTTCTAAATACAATATCTCTTTCTCACTTTTTACTATTTCAGCGCCTTGATCTAATACATTGTAAATTGTCTCAGTCATTGTAGCTTCCTGCACGTCAATCACGTCCTTTTGTTATTCCTTTTAATCGTCAGTCTATATATAATCCATAACTAACTCGAGACCTTATAGTCAACAAGCTCCGTACATATTGTATTAGATTTCTATCTTAATGACAAAAGTTAACTCATTACAAAGACCTCTCTTAAAGCAATATTCCTCTCTATTCCCATAAAAAAAGCACCCCCTCAGAGGTACTTTAATTAGGAATTTATTTTGCGTTTTTAACAGCATTAATGGCTTCTTCATAGTCTGGGTGCTGAGTTACTTCCGGAACATACTCAACATAAACAACAGTATCTGAACTGTCTATTACAAATATCGCTCTCGCTAACAGGCGAAGTTCTTCAATGGCAACACCATATTTTTTACCGAAATCTAAGTCTCGATGATCAGATAATGTTTGGACATTGTCGATCCCCGCTGCAGCGCACCACCGTTTTTGTGCAAACGGTAAGTCAACACTAATGGTGAGGATTTCAACATTTCCTAACTTAGCTGCTTCTTCGTTAAACCTGCGTGTTTGCTGGTCACAAACGCCTGTATCGATAGAAGGAACAACACTAATTAATCTAACCTTGCCTTTTGAATCAGATAACGTTATTTCGGATAAATCTGTAGCTAATACGGTGAAATCTGGTGCTTTGTCTCCTACTGAAATGTCATCTCCTACAAGTGTTACAGGCTTTTCTTTAAATGTTACCTCTGGCATTATGAGATCGCCTCCTATTAAGAGTTATTCTTTCTTAATAAGAGTACCACAACATTTACTTCTAAAAATAGTAATGTGCTTATTCACTTTTTAAGTAATCATATATACAGGCTGTTAAAATTCAAACGGTTTTTCCATATTTGGTGGTGTCGTTGGTGGTGCCTTTTGAGCTTGTGTCTGATTCCTTATACCTGCCGATTGCATCATTTGTTGAATTTTTTCAACAACTTGCGGTGTAAACTCCATAAGCTTTTCATATAAGTGAGCAGTATGGTCAAGATGCAACATTTTCACACCATGTCCATTCACAACTAAAAAGGCAATAGGCGTGATAGACACCCCACCGCCGCTACCTCCACCGAAAGGATGCTTTCCCTCTTCATGTTCAGCATGTCTCTGGCCCGGACTACTGAGATGATGGTTTTTTAATACAAATTCACTACCACCAGCAGCAAAACCGAATCCCACTTTTGAAATAGGTAAAATAACGCTCCCATCAGGTGTTTCTACTGGATCACCGACAATCGTGTTAACATCAACCATTTCCTTTAAATTTTCCATTGCCGTTTTCATTAATCCTTGAATAGGATGTTCAGACATAGACATCACTGCCTTTCCTTTGATTTAATAGCTTTTCCCTCTGGTCTTTCCCACGCTTTTTGTGACGCCAGACTTTAATAGCCGCATGGATAGCATAACCGATTCGAAAAGAAAGCATGCATTGAAATGAGGTTCCAAACACAAACCCTTGAAATATTGGCTCTACTTGGAGATGAGGATGCTTAGTAACGTTCACTTTTGTTGATAAAATTCCTAAAAAGGCTCCTTTAAGTGACCAAACCATTCCTGATAGCTGTCCTGTTTTAGCAGCATCTCCAGCACCAATTTCACTTTCCCATGAGAAGGAAGTTATACGCACTTTTGATAAGAAATATGTCACAATATTATAAAAACCGATTGTTTCCTCTAAGAAATGCTGAAATAATTCTATATCTTTGATAACCTCCAAGTAACTTAATGTTTCCTGCTTATCCTCTTTCATTCCCATCCCGCTCTTTTCTTCTTTAAAAACAAGTGATGGGGACTCGTCATCAATTGCAACAGATGGAATAGTGATTGTATAACGAATGAGACGAAATAAAAGTGATAGAGTTACTTTTCCATCGACCTGTTTATTTTTTTGATGAAAAGACACATTTACTGTAAGAGTTAAAAACATGATCAAAACGAATAAAACAACAATTATAAAAATGATTATTTTAGCAATCGTGAACATTTCTTCACCTCAGTCCATCATCTTCCAGTCTTAGCATGACCAAAAAACACAAAAAAATCCTGATAGCAATAGCTATCAGGTAAGTGATTCTTGTGTTATTTGATGATGAACGATCATTTTTTTTGAACGCCTTGGTTCAAGCCCTACGAATGTATTTCCTAAACGGTCGTGGATTCCCCTTTTTTCAGGAGAAAAAGCGACGATCGCATAAAGAAATAATAGAACCGGAAGAGCTTGATGGATATACCGTCCCACAACTTCTCTAAAGATAACATCTAACCATGTAAGCTCCTGTTTATCATAACTATAAACTTTAATCCCAAAAATGAGCTTACCTAAGGTTTGACCAAGCTTTTTAGTCATTATTGAAAAATAAACAAACGAGACAATAGACACGACAATCGCTGCTAACGCTATTGCCCCCCAAGTAACATTCGCCATCCCAGTAAGTGCCATAAGTGGTACAAACAATAAACCATTAATACTCCATACCACTATCGAATCGACAACATAGGCCCAAAAACGCATCCAAAACCCTGCATATGGAATAGCGATTTCTTCTGCTGTGTCACTATTAATATCTTGACCTTCAATGGGTTCTTCGTTATGGATATCTTCACTCATCAGCTATCACCTCAATCAGTATATAAATACATGAGCTGTGCGCCTTGATTTTGGCGGAACCAGCTTTCTATATCTGTTAATTGACTTTGATTACTAAATACTTCATTCATTTTTATTCCCAGTAAAGAGGAGAAACCAATATTCGCTTCGTATTCCACTACAGTTAAGTTTCCATAACCTAATGCTTCTTCAAGGGCTTGAACCACATCGTCCTGATGCCCCAGTCCATCAATTAACCCTTGTTCTAGAGCTTGAGAACCTGTATATATACGGCCATCTGCTAAATCATATACTTCATCACGCTCAAAATCTCTACCTTCCTCAATAACGTCAACAAATTGCTCGTAAGCATCATCAACAAGGTCTTGTAAAATAGCTCTTTCTTCATCTGTCATATCTCTCGTTGAAGACATGATATCTTTATAAGGCCCGCTTTTAATCACTTCTTCTTGAATGCCCCAGTTTTCAGCAAGCTCACTAATATTAATTGAGGACATAATAACACCTAATGACCCCGTGATTGTTTGCGGATTAGCGTAAATTTGTTCAGCAGGCGCTGAAATATAATAACCTCCACTTGCTGCCTGGCTGCCCATAGACGCATAGACTGGCTTGTTATAATCTTCTTGGATGGCTGCCACTTTATCATGAATTTCATCACTTTCTACAACTCCGCCACCAGGAGTATTCACTCTTAGTACGATACCATGTACTTCTGGGTCCTCTGCTGCATGATCAAGCTGATCCAACAGCATTTGATGGTCATACCCACCAGACAAAAGTCCACCAGAAGCCCCACTCTGTATGATCCCTTCTACATGAATAACTGCAATTTTGCCGCTGCCTGTTCCAGTTTCCAAAACCCTTTCGTGAAAGGGTTCTCCTGCTCCGCCAAAGAAGTCTTCCCAAGATTCTTCCATAGATGCTTGAAAAAAAGATACGAGTGTTGATGCTAATAAAAGGACACCTGCAATAGCAAGGCCAATCCATCGTTTTGCATTCATCTTATCCCTCCTGATAAAATTAATAAAGCGTTTTATTTATGTAAATACCCACGAATGGCTTATTATTTGATACGATAACAGTAGAAGCTTAGTTTCATATTAAGATTTATGGTTGATACTAAGTTTTATTTTAACTTGTTAACAGAAAAAGCGGAACTCATGAAAATCACTAGAAAATCATGTAAGAAGAAAGGATGCATTCAACATGAAGAGTGAGAGAAAAAAAGTCTATTTATTTTATAAGCCGAATGATGAACTTGATGAAAAAGTTCAAAAGCTTCGTGAACTCGGTAAAAAACATGGTTTTACGTTAGCTGAATCCCCTGATAAGGCCAATATCATTGCCAGTATCGGAGGCGATGGAACATTTCTTCAGTCTATCAGAAAAACAGGCTTCCGTGAAGATTGTCTCTACATCGGGATTAACGACGATAAGCTTGGCTTTTATACTGATTTTAATTTAAATGACTTAGAAAAGATAGAGTTAGGCATGCAAGAAGAAAATATTGAAGTGTTACGCTATCCAACTCTTCAAGTCACTGTTGACGACCTTCAGGAATTCCAGTGTCTAAATGAATTATCAATTCGCTCTAACATCATCAAAACATTTGCTATTGATGTATTCATCGACGGTATCCACCTTGAAACCTTCCGCGGAGATGGCATGATTGTATCTACCCCTACAGGTAGTACCGCTTATAATAAATCGCTTAAAGGTGCAGTTGTAGATCCTAAATTAAACGCCATGCAATTAACTGAAATTGCTTCTCTTAACAATAATCAATATCGTACCTTAGGATCACCTCTAATACTAAATAACGATCGTGAGCTCATTCTTAAAATCGTACAAGATGGTAATGATCATCCCATCATAGGTGCTGATAATGAAGCTCTAAGTATTCGGCATTCACATGAAGTTAAAGTTAAAGTAAGTGATAAAAGCATTAAAACACTTCGCTTAAAAGACAATTTATTTATCCATAAAGTCAAACGTAGCTTCTTATAAAACGATCCTTAATCAGTGGGAGTTTTCATTTTTCTCCCACTGATTGGTCCTTGAGTGAATCAGGACATGAGCGGCCGTTATCTGCCGTCTAATAGAATTAGCTCTGCTTTCTATTGGAACCGAGGGGTTTTGCGGTCGCTTACCTGTGATAAAGCATATGTCTGTGGAAGTTTTGTAGACCCAAGACTTCCATTTGCTCTTTTATTGATTTATTTATTATTAAGCCTTTAATCTTTCTCCTCTTTGAGTACATGCACATAATTAATGACGTCATCATCCAATCATGGCACATTCTCCCCTAGCCAATCGTTACGTCCTCTGATTTAAGTCGTACATAATGGTATTATCCACCACAGTTTTAGCCACTTTAACATTAAGCCACTCATCAGGAGAAAGGTAAAACAAATCCTCTGTTAAAATTGTAAAGTCGGGCTTATATCCTTTTGCTATTTTGCCATATACAGTCTCTTTTCCAATAGCTTTGGCACTGCCTATAGTAAATAACGAAAGGGCCTCGTATAACGAGAGTTTTTCATGTGGGTTATATCCTGCGTGTTCTTCTTCCGGTTTTCGCCTTGTAACAGCAGCATGAATACCAAGCATCGGGTCAATTGGTTCAATCGGGGCATCAGAGCCTCCTGCACACATTAGCCCTTTGTCAATGAATGTTTTCCAAGCAAAAGACTCGTCTAACCTTTTTTGCCCAAGACGTTTCTCAACCCAAGGAAAATCAGAAGCAACAAACCTAGGCTGAATGTCGAGAACGACAGAGAGCTTTTGTAAGCGAACTATTAAATCGTTTCTCGTGACTTGCAAATGTATTAACCGATCCCGGTGCCCAACTTCTGGAGGATATGTTTCAATGGCGTCGATCGCCATTTCAAGTGCCTTATCTCCAATAACATGTATAGCAACTGGTCTGGAAAAAGCACGAGCCTTTTTGATAAGCTCCTCAAGTTGATATTTCGTATGAATCCCTACTCCACAAGTGGAAGGGTCATCTTCGTACGGCTCACTTAGTAAAGCAGTGCGCCCGCCTAAAGCACCATCAGCAAATATTTTTATCGCTCCAAGCTCGACATAGTTATGATAAGTTTGATGATGTTTAGACAAAATACTGGCAGCTACCTCATGATGGATAAGTAGGTTAGTACGAAATTTACAATGTATACCGTCAATCACACTGTAAAACGTTTGTAGAGTAGCCTCTGCGTCCCCATAATAGTTTAGATCTTCTGAATGTCCCCCTGTATACCCTTTTTTAAAAAGATCATTAACCGCTGTCGAGAGAGCCTTTTCTAAATAAACAAAGTCTTTCTCTGGCAAATATTTTTTAACTAATTCCTGTGCCTGATCATGTAAATAGCCCGTTGGCTCACCTTGCTCATCACGTACAATTATCCCGCCAGCAGGCTCGTCAGTATGTTTGTCAATTCCAGCTAACTGTAGAGCATATGTATTTATTACGCTTGCATGTCGACACACCCTCGATACAATAATAGGATGATGTAAAGAAACGCTATCGAGCACATACTTATCTGGAACTAGTTGCTGATCATATAAATTCTCATTAAACCCTTCTGCCACTAACCACTGGCCATGTGGTAATTCTTTAACTGCTTCGTTTAAGATGGCACTTAACTTCGTAATACTTGTCACATCTGATACATCGAGTTTAAGCAATTTTTCCCCATGTCCAATCATATGTAAATGGCTGTCAACAAATCCAGGATACATAACAGCACCCTGCAGATTTATTTCCTCGGAAATAGAACCTTCATGCTTATGCTTTAAATCGGATAACTGGCCGACACTCACTATATGTCCTTCTTCAACAAAAACCGCTTCTTGCACATCCTCTTCATTGCAAAGGGTACGTACTCTACCTCCATACCACAAAGTTCCCACAGAAAGTGCTCCTTCCCACAGACAGCTTTAATTCTGTAAAATATATAACAAATCCATCATACAGGCAATTAGGATATAAATCAAAAATAAAAGGGCATCCATTCGGATGCCCTAAGGTCCACTATTTTTATATTATTGTTGATATCCACTCATTTGTTGTTCTGCCATTTGAACAAGTCTTTTTGTAATTTCACCACCGACAGAACCGTTAGAACGTGCAGTTGCATCTGGACCAAGTTGTACACCAAATTCTTGAGCGATTTCGTATTTCATTTGATCCAACGCTTGTTGTACCCCAGGGACTACTAATTGATTTGAGCTGTTGTTGTTATTAGCCATATAATCTCACCTCCCTTGTACGCTTATAATGCGACAAAAGAAATGATCTAATTCGAGAAGATTCATGGTTAGACATCCAATTATTGAAAAATGATCTCACATTGCTTTAACTTAATCCACCAGTCATCTCTCACCTTTGTAACCAATTTCATCATACAACAAAACATCACATACTATGATTTCAATACAAGTGTATGTTTTACAAAGGCCTTTTCCTAAAATGAGATGAGGCCTTGGACCTTCATACGTCTATGAGTCGCCATTCTTTCACTACAGCCCTCTTAAACGACCATGTGCTTTACATTCTTTAGCGTCGTTTGCTTATTCATGTTGAACATTCTATTGCACTGTTCATTCCTCATTATTTATGTTAAAAAAACTCACTAATTTCTGACTCTTCATCTGCAGAAGGAGTAAATTCATGGCTCGTCGTGCGGTTTACTGCGTCATCAATGATCTCCTCAAGATTAAGGAAACTTTCATATCGTTCCGCTTTATCTTTATCTGGTTTTGTTTTCGACTCGGCTGGTAAAAAAATAGTACAGCAATCTTCATAAGGCAAAATCGAGATATCGTATGTGCCAATTTTTCTGGCTTGCTCAATCACTTCAAGTTTATCCATCGTTATAAGTGGGCGCAATACAGGCAAATTTGTCACACTATTAATGGTATACATACTATCAAGTGTCTGACTAGCCACTTGTCCAAGACTTTCTCCATTTACAATCGCTTTAGCATGTTGCACATTTGCTATCTTCTCAGCTATCCTCAGCATAAAACGTCTCGTAACTGTCATTTCATAATTATCAGGCACTTGCTTATGAATCAACGTTTGTACATCAGTGAAAGGTACGATATGGAGCTTAATCGTCCCACCAAATTGCGTTAACACTTTTACTAAATCTTCAACCTTTTGCTTTGCTCTTTCATTGGTAAAAGGAGGACTATGAAAATGAATGGCCTCTAAAGTGACACCTCTTTTCAAGGCAAGATAGCCTGCTACAGGACTGTCTATCCCTCCAGAGAGCATGAGCATGACCTTGCCACTCGTTCCTACTGGTAAACCTCCTGCTCCTTTAAGAATTTTAGATGATATATAAGCTGCTTCAGATCTAATTTCCACTTTTAATTCAACATCTGGGTTATGAACATCCACACTAATGTCATCCATATGTCGCAAAATATGACCGCCAATTACCTTGTTCATTTCTTGTGACCCTGTTGGGAAATCCTTGTTTGTACGCCTCACTGATACTTTAAAGGTTCCCTTTCCTGTTGGTAAAGCATCTTCCGCTGCCCATAAAGCACCTTCACTTATCTCTTCTTCTGATAAAGCCACTTTTATTGATGGGCTAAGAGAATGAATGCCAAACACAGTTTGTAGCTTCTGACACACAGCTCTCTCCTCTTCGCCATTCAATTTTACAAACATACGACCAAAGGAACGTTTTATTTTAATCGCTTCAAAACTTTTTAAAACCTCTCTAATATTTCTTTCTAGCTTCTGTTCAAACTGCTTTCTATTTTTTCCTTTTAAAGATAACTCCGCATAACGGATTAAAATATGATCATATCTCATTTGACTTTTACCACCTTTTTCATCGTTGCCACTACTTCTTTTAATTCTTTAAGAAAAATCGACGCTTCTTCTTTTGTATTACTGAACGAGAAAGATAACCTAATGGCAGAATTAGCTTGTTCTTCCGCAAAACCTGCTGCCACTAATATACGACTAGGAGCATTCTTTTTTGAAGAACAAGCAGATTTTGTAGACACGTACACGTCTCGTTCTGCTAACGCTTGAACGACAACCTCTGGCTTTAACCCTGGTATAGAAAAATTTAGAATATGGGGTGCTCTTTCTTCCGGAGAATTAATCTTGACACCCTCTATTTTCATTAACTCTTCTTCCAACCAATGTGACGTTTGGTAAAGGTAATCTATACCTTCTTCCGCTTCATCCAAGGTAATCCGTAACGCTTTAGCCATAGCCACAATCCCTGCTACATTCTCTGTCCCAGCTCTATAACCTGCTTGTTGATTTCCTCCAGAAAATAAAGACATCAATTTAATATTGTCACGTACTATCACAACCCCATTACCTGGAAGTCCATGGAATTTATGCGCTGAAATAGTGCACAGATCTATGTTTGCCCTATGAAATTTAATCGGCACCTTAGTCACGCCTTGCACATGATCCACATGGAACAATACCTTTGGATATTTAGCCAAAAGAGACCCGATTTCCTCAACAGGCTGGATACTTCCAAGCTCATTATTAACATGGATGACAGACACTAAAATCGTGTTATCCGTTAAGGCTTCTCTTACCGCAGAAACTGATACACAGCCGTTTTTATCCGGCGTCAGATAGGTTACTGAAAACCCCTCTTTCTCTAAATGTTTACACACTTCATAAGAAGAAGAGTGCTCTATTCCTGTCGTAATAATATGATTGCCACGTGAACGGTGCTGATAAGCCGCCCCTTTAATCGCCAAATTATTGCCTTCAGTCCCACCTGAAGTAAACACAATTTCAGAGGCACTCACGTTAAGTAACGCAGCTATTCTTTTTCTTGCTTGCTCCATAAGTTGCTCCGACGCTTTTCCTATAGGATGAAGCGATGATGGATTACCAAAATAATCTATTGAAACTTTTGAAAAAGTTTCCACTACCTCTTTGTACGGTAGTGTTGTGGCACTGTTATCAAAATATATCATTCCAAACGACCCCTTCATTTGTCTAGAAACTATATTCAACAAAGTATCATACCATAATTATTATTTTTCAAACAGCTAAATTCTTGTAGCGACACTTCTTCAAGCTTTAGTGTACAAACCAGTAGTAAATTAATGTAAAAACATAAATCACAGTGTTAGTGTTCTCCATTTACAAATATGATATGTTTTTACAGATGCCACCTTGTTTATATTAATAAAGCAAGGAGATTTTGCAATTTCACTGACCCAGAACAACACTCAACAAAACAAAAAACCTGCTTAGGCTCATTAGACCATAGCAGGCAACTCGACATCATGCCATTATTCTACTTCTAAAGAAAGTTCTTCAAAGAGTGTTTCAATAGAAATAATACCATCAGGTGCTATATGAGAAAAATCTCCAGGACGTATACCTTTCATAGTCGTTATTTCTTCAGTGGCATCTTCTTTATCACGACCATCATAGTTAACATCGCTTTCCACAGTCTCTTCTTCTTCCCTACCAGCCTTTAGCACTTTATCATCAGCTGTTTCACTCTCTAAACTAATCTCAGTAGTAGATGAAGAAAGATTTTCAGCAGCTAATTCCCGTTCAAATTCCTCAATTCCTAATAAATCTGCCCTATGATTTATACTCAAATGCTCTCCATATACATCAAAAAGTGACGAAGAGTCTTCACCTTGCATCGTGGTTAATTCTTTTTTGGAAAAAGGGTCAAACAGGATGACAATAACTAACAACCAACTGGTTATACAAAGAAGAGTGAGACTTCCTACTATCATCCATGTTTTTTTCATGAGTGATCCCCTCCGAAATACCCTTTATTAAGAATACGTCACTTGGTAATTTTCCTGCTCTTTAATTTTTTCAAGAACGTCAGGGTCTATAGGCTCCAGGGCTTCCACTGCTAGCTCCAAAGCTTCTTCATACAAATAATTTCTAAAGCGATCCTCAGCTTGTAAAAGCTTAATATTTACGTGATCATTTTGACTACGATAACGATTTCCATACTGTATCGCTTTCTCAGAAAGCTGAGCATAATCTATCGTTTTTTCTAGCTCTGTCACACATTCATCCACTTGCTTTTTAGCCTGTTCTACTTTATGGTTAATTTCTTTCATCGAAATTGGCATTTGATTTAAACCATCAGAAGCTGATCGTAAAAGCTTTTCAGCCTCCTCAAGCCGTACCATGCTACTTTCAGGCACACCAGGAATATTACTACGCTGTAAATGTTTTTGGCTTTGTGTAAGCGTATGTTTTAAATCCTGAATCGTTTGCTCCGCTTGTCGCTCATCACTGCGTAGCAGATTAAGGTTATCTGTTGTTTCGGTTATGTCATCTTCAGTCGCTTGAATTTGTTCTTGGAAATCTTGGATCATTTTCCTAAGTGTTGTAAAAGATTGCTTTTTTCCCTCCATCGCATCTTCAAGTACAGCAAATTGACTGAATAAATTTTTAAGATCTTTCTCCAACTTTATTTGATGGCGATCATGCTCTTCATCAAGTCGGTAGTTGAGTTTGATCGTTTCTATTTCAGCACTTAACTCTTCAAATAACTGACGAAGCTTAGTTAATCTCTCGTTTAGTTCAGGTAGCTCTTTTTCTACAAAATTACGAGATAAAACTTCATGCTCTAGTTTTCCATATATATCATTAATTTCATTTTCTATACGCTGTACGGGTTCCTCAGCATCGGTTAACTGTAGATTTTCCACTACAGGTAATGTGGCGATGAGTTGCCGTTTCATCTCATTTACTTGCCACTCATATGAGAAATGGTGAAGAGGATAGCCATCAGCCTTCATTTCTTCAAGACCTTTCTCTAACTCCTCTAATTGTTTTGGTAAATCCTTCTCCAATTTAACTAATAGCTGGGGTATCTCATCCATATAATTAAAATAGAGGGTTAATAAAGATTGCATTTCAAGAAGTATTTCCCGCGCTTGAAAGTAATTTCCCTCGTTTGTCTGCTCATCAAAGTGAGCGAACATCTCATGAACTTCATTTAAACGAGCTTCAATTATAGGGGCTGCTTGACCTAACGTTCCTTTTTGGACCCACAGCTTCTTTTTTGTGTCATCGAACTGCTCTTTAACAGCATGAATATCTTCTCGATTCTTTTCTTCACTATGTAATAGCTCGTCCACTTCTCCTATCATTTCTTTCATTTGCTGTTTAACGGCTGCTAGCTCTTCATCCATAAATTTAATATAGCGTTTCGCTTTTTGAAATCGGTATTTATTTGCCATTTCTTCAATATCAAATAGCTTTTCTTCCATATCAGGAAGTTGAATTGTAATAATATTATCCCATTCTTCTCGCCATTGCTCAAAGCGCTCTTCCGTTTCACCAGACATTTTTAGCCCTTTTATCCTGGCGAGCTCTTCTCTTACAGGCTCATTCATTAATTGTAACTTTTCACTTTCCAACCTGTCCACTTCTTTATAAACTCTTTTTCTAGCCCATGCCCCATAGATAATCATCACTAAAAAAAGAAGAATGACAGTATAGACAATATATAAAAACATATTATGAGGCCTCCTTAACCTATGCGTTCATCTTTATAAAAATTATGATAAAATATACCCGTTGCCAGAATAAAATAAACGTTTATATAACTTATCTTTTAGTAGCATTTTTAACGTATTCGCGTTTCCCTTACTATACCTAGCGATACCTACTTCTATCATATCATGGAAAAGCCGAAAGTGGTCGTCTTTCTTCATGATTTTTTAAGGGAAAAGAAAGGAGACTATGACGTGATTACACATGATCGCCATATCCACACACCTTTTTGCCCACATGGATCCTTAGACCCATTAGAGGCTTATATTGAAAATGCGATTGATAAGGGGCTAACATCGATCACTTTTACTGAGCATGCTCCTTTACCTAATGGATTCACAGATCCTGTTCCCACTAAGGATTCTGCTCTATCACCTGATCAATTGTCTCTTTACATAGACACCTGTTATGATGCCAAACAAGCATATGCCTCTATTATTGAGATTAACATTGGGTTAGAAATAGATTATATCAGTGGCTATTCTGAGCAGACAGCTATGCTATTAAATACATGGGGGCATAAATTGGATGATAGCATTCTGTCTGTCCATTTTCTCCAAGCACCGGACGGTTCCTACCATTGTATCGACTATAGTCCAGAGGCATTTCAGTCTCTCATCAATGCTTGTGGCTCTCTTAAAAAAGTATATGAGTTGTACTACAAGACCGTCCAAGCATCAATTAAAACCCCTTTAGGGCCATTTACACCATGTCGTATCGGTCACATGTCCCTTGCCAGAAAGTTTCAGAAACTGTTTCCTCGTGATTTTGATGATACGCCTTTGTTAATGAAAACACTTGAAACAGCTAGAGAAAATAGCAAATCATTAGATATTAATATCGCTGGTTTAAACAAAGAGCACTGTGGCGAACCTTACCCACCATTACGTTGGATTAAAAAAGCGAAAGATATGAACATTCCACTTGTGTATGGTTCCGATGCTCATACAGCCAATTATGTAGGAACTTCTAGAGATAAAGTGGAAAGATTTTTCTAATAAAACTGCTGTCATGTTTGGTCTTGTATAGGAACAAGCGTGACAGCATCCTTGAAATGAGTTGAAACCCATTGACATAATTCAGAGAAGTATTGGTCAAGAAAATGATTTTCATGAGGCATTAAATGATAAACCTCTCGAATGTATTGAGGATGCAGAAATGGCATTGTAAGCATTCCTCTTAGTTGTAAAACAAAATATTCGTTCGCACGGGCTTTCATCTCACCTCTCTCATATGCTGCCATTAATAATGTATGATAGAGATGTTTTTCTTTCGCTAGATACGACGACATCAGTTCTCTTACAAGGGTGGTATCTAACGTGATTTCGCGATGAACAAACCGTGCAAGTTCATGATGTTTCTGCTGATACACCATCACATTCCAAATCGCCTGTAATAACCGATCAAATATGAGTTCGATATCGTCTTCCAAATCTAAACATTGTGACTCAATCGCAGCTACATACCCTTCAAGAAAGTGAGTCATAAGATGCTCCAACAACCCTTGTTTACTGCCGAAATAATAAGATATCAGCGCCACATTTGCCTCTGCTTTAAAAGCAATATCTCGCACCGAGGTTCCACTAAACCCTTTAACATTAAACAATTCAATAGCAGCCTGCATCACTTTATTCTTCGAGGCTTTTTTATTCATGTCAGCACAGCACCTCCTTGATCACTCAAGTGAAATCGGTAGTCTTTATAATTTCCTTGTAAGAAAGACAATTTCCTGCAAAGAATACTCGACAAAAACACTTTTAATTCTCCATTAGATAACGAGTTGTGTTATAATTTTCAAAAGCTTTTGAAAGGAATGAGACCATTGTTTCAACCAAAAACATACGAAGGATCTTTAACAGCTAAATATGACCTTCTCGCTAAACAGCTCGATGCTTTATTAGAAGGAGAAAAAGACCAAATCGCCAATTTAAGCAACGCGTCAGCCCTCTTAAATCAATTTTTATCCGATGTTAATTGGGTAGGCTTTTATCTATGGAAACATGATGAGCTTGTTTTAGGTCCCTTCCAAGGGTTACCAGCTTGTGTTAGAATCGCTTATGGCAAAGGGGTTTGTGGTACAGCTGCTAAAGAAAAAAGAACGCTGCGTGTTGAAGACGTTCATGCCTTTCCTGGTCATATAGCGTGTGATGCCGCTTCAAACTCTGAAATTGTGGTCCCACTTTTAAAAAATGGAGAACTTGTAGGCGTCCTAGATATCGATAGTCCGTCAAAAGGACGTTTTTCAGATGAGGACGAACAAGGCTTACAGCAATTTGTTAAAGTATTGTCCTCTCATATTTAAATAGTACGTAAACAAAAACGCTGTTCAGGACGCTCGTCCTTTCAGCGTTTTTGTTATTTTACACACGTTTTAAAATAACATTAACTAGCTGGATAAAAGAGTGATGCACATTTGACATGTCATCTTTATTCTAAATTAAAGTTCTTCCACGTTATTATCGGTTTCATGAAAGAATTCAACTTTATCTCTTCCAGTTTCTTTCGCTCTATATAAAGCTTTATCTGCATCGTTAAATAATTTCGTTAACGATGGTATCCCTTCTTCAGAAGCCCAACTAGAAACACCACACGAAACGGTTACGTTCGGTTCTGTTTCCTCTTTGACGATGATTCGAATTCGCTCGGCCACATCTCCTGCGTGGTTAGCATCTGTTTTCGGTAAATAAACCGCTAATTCCTCGCCTCCCCAACGAACACCAATATCGCGGTCTTGTTTCGTGTAGGACTGAATCACTTTTGCTACCTGGATAATAACAGCATCTCCTGCTTGGTGGCCAAATCGGTCATTGATAGATTTAAAATGATCAATATCGAGTAAAATAAATGCACCATAGCCGTCATTTTTCATAGAGTGAGTCACAATTTCATCCATATATTCACGGGTATAGAGCTTCGTTAAATAATCTGTAACGACCAGCTCCTTCATTTCTTCATGTAGAATCGCATTAACAAAAGCTAGTGTACAATGATGCACAAGAGACTGACATAGTTTAAAAGAGTCGAAACTAAATGCGTAAGCATCTTTTTTGAAGACTAGTACGCCACCAATCACTTGACTGTTATGCACCATCGGAATACCAATAACGGACTTAAATGGTGGATTCTTCACGTTTTTAGACCAGTCACCTAAAAATACCTCTTGTTTGCCTGTTTTTAAAGTCATAACTAAATCAGCAATCTTCACGTTATTTTCAAATAATTCTTCAGACGGGTATCTCCATGTACGTCCACCATCTTTAAACGTCCAACGGTCATCAAACATAATGAATCCAGCTTCATCCGCTTTAAACGCCTCGATGATCTTGTTCATCATTAAATCAACCGCTTCATTTACCTTCAAATTGGAGTTAATGAGATGAGATGTCTGGTTAATTAATTGAAGATCTTCTATATACTGACGTGATTGTTGATATAACTCTGCATTCTCAATAGCATTTCCTCCTGTATCCGCAAGAACTTGAATAAACTCCAATTCACTGTGAGTGAAAATTTGCGAAACAGCCATTTCCATTTCAAAAACACCATATACCCCTTGACGCCCCTTTAACGGAACAGTAAGAATCGTTTTCCCGTTAATAGTCGTATCGGTGACGATGAGCTCTCCTGTCACATACGCTTTAGCTGCAGTTCCATCTACCGAATCTTGTAAATCCAGCATTTGAACAGGAAGTGTTTCTGCAACATCCCATTCGTTCGAGAGCATTAAGTTCACCTTACACCCAGGGTAAGCTTCGCGTAGGGATTCCACGATTTCACCGAGAATCTCCCCTACATCCTTAGAGCTATAAAATTTTCTAGTAACCTTTAGTAATAAATCTTTCCTTATCTTTTCTACACTCATTTGTTTAGCGTGAATTAGCTTATTGAACCAAGCACCTAAATCTGACGTCAGTTTTAGTATCTCTCCACTGTGTGTTCGATTGCATTCTCCATGTGAAGTTAGGACCATAACCATTCCAATGCAATCTGTCTTATAGAAAATCGGCGTGAGATAAAAATCATTGTATGCCCATAATGCACGAAAGAGCGAATAGGGGACATCCTTTTTTTCAATAATATAATGATCTTTATTGTCAGAAGACTGAAGCAAACCTGCCAAAGTCATCTGTTCGATCGTATACTGACTTTTCTGATCAGCTAAGGCGGCATTTGTAGAAGCCTCTAACACATAATAGGAGCTAAAAGGGTCTTTAAGTAAGACAGCCACGTCATCCTCTTTCGACACATAATCTTTTAGCTGGTGGGCAAATACATCTGTAAATACATTCAATTCGTCCGTATAATGCGTCTCTTTAAGCATGTGTGCAATCTTATCATGCACATTAAAGGTATGCAAAGTGCGCGAAGTCGGAACTCTTTCTTCGTTCATTCCCGCCGCTAAATAAATTGACGGCTTCAAGCCGTTCAAGTATGCCTTCACTTCTCCTAGTTCTCTAGCATCTTTTTTGAAAAAGGCACCAAACAACCCCTGCCAACTATAGTCATTATTATGAATAGTCATGTCTACTGTCATGATAATATAATCTGCCTCTGGAACACGAAAGCAATCAGGGGACATATGTGAAAATGAATCAGTCATAATAAAGGGAACATCCCCTATTTGTTTTGAAACTTTGACTTCTCCATTTTTTTCCGCTAAAAAAAAGATGGCTGGCTTATATTTTTCTGGAATGAGAGAATCGTCTCGAAAGACGGTCTCAAAGATAGTCGAAAAATTTAGCGATCTTTCCCCTGTAATCATAAGTTTCCCCTTCTCTCTTACCTTGATAAAGTTCGTAAATGCAACTTTAGTATATGATACATTATACATGAAAATCGTTCTATTTTACTAGTTATAAGTGTTACTTTTTTTGATTAATTCAATGATTTTTCCATGTAAGCATTATCAAATTTTTAAAGTGAAATGATTGTTTGACATAATCCTTCTCTCCCTTGACTTATAAGCAAAAAAATTATACACTGTACTTTGTGCAAATAAGACAGCCAAAGTAAACGTCATGTTGTTCATTCCATTCCCGCTATTTATGCGAGGGGTATTGTGTAACCTCTAGCTGTCGAGGCGAAGGTACCTAAAATGAAATGGCGCTATGAACGGGATTACTACTGTTATTTATTTCACAATACTTTCTATATTAAAGGAGGAGCTATATTATGGCTCGATATACTGGACCAAGCTGGAAGATTTCCCGTCGACTTGGTATCTCATTAAGTGGAACTGGAAAAGAACTTCAAAAACGTCCTTATGGACCGGGACAACACGGCCCTAACCAACGTAAAAAATTAACGGAATACGGCCTTCAGCTTCAAGAAAAACAAAAACTTCGTCACATGTACGGCATGAACGAACGCCAATTCCAACGTCTTTTCGAACAAGCAGGTAAGCAGTCTGGTATTCACGGTGAAAACTTCATGATTTTACTTGAATCCCGTCTTGATAACCTTGTTTATCGTTTAGGACTTGCCCGCACACGTCGTCAAGCACGTCAATTAGTTAACCACGGCCATATCACTGTAGATGGTGGACGCGTAGATATTCCATCTTATCGTGTAGCACCTGGTCAAACAATCGGATTGCGTGAAAAATCACGTAATCTTGATATCGTCAAAGCAGCTGTTGAAGTTAACGACTTTACACCTGCTTACGTTGAATTTGATGCAGATAAGCTCGAAGGTACGTTCACTCGTTTACCTGAGCGTTCTGAGCTTCCAGCTGAAATTAACGAACAACTTATCGTTGAGTGGTACTCTCGTTAATTGGAATACACTGAATAAGAAATGCAGAAAAGCCTTAGAAACGTTGTTACATCAATGTTTCAAGGCTTTTTCTTATGTTTTGATATTTACAAGATAATGCAGAAAAATGCACCAGTTTTCGACCACTTTTTCGGGGCATGGCCAGCTATAAGTACAGAAAAAAGTACCACCAATTAAGTATGGTACCTTGGATATTATAAAATTCGTTCTTAAATATTTTCAACAATTAATTAATTGTAAAATGAGAATGCCAATCTTCAAATTTAGACTCTTGGCATTCTCATTAGTAAATTTCTATCAATTATATAGTTTAATTGAGTGGTTCCCACGGACCGTACGGGTCACCTGGCTCTTGATTTTGTGTCCACCATTTTGCTTGCCATAGCTGGCCGTTATGGTACACAATTTCATCTATATAAATTGTATTTGGATCCCATGCCGGATAATCTCCTGGATCACTTGGGGGCGTTGGATCCGGTTCTCCTGAATCTGGATCAGATTTGAGTGGTTCCCACGGACCGTATGGGTCACCTGGCTCTTGATTTTGTGTCCACCATTTCGCTTGCCATAACTGACCGTTATGATACACAATTTCATTTGTGTAAATTTGATTTGGATCCCATGCTGGATAATCTCCTGGATCACTTGGGGGCGTTGGATCCGGTTCTCCTGGATCTGGTTCTCCTGGATCAGATGGCGGCGTTGGATCGCTTGGCGGAATAGATGCTGATTCTCTTATTTTTTCCCTCACAAATGTACCAGATGGAGATAGTTCAGCCTCTGTCCAACCACCAGTTGGGCTTGCACCTGGCATTAACGCTGCAGATGACTCATCTTTATGCGTTAGAGACCAGTTGGCCCAGCTTAAATTTCTTTCATCCATAAAGTCAATCCACACTTGTGCTTCATCTAAAAACACACCACCATCACCTGTAGCTGCACTTGTTCCCCATTCACTAACAAATATCGCTGCTCCTTGATCTAATGCATAATCTACTTGGTCTCGTAAATTTTGTCCATGTGTTCCTGCATAAAAATGAAATGCATACATGACGTTAGGATCTGCAAGCTGATTATCGGCTGCATGATGGACGTCCTGACTCCATGTACCTGTACCTACAATAACAATGTTATTAGGGTCATTGTCACGAATAACCGGAATCACTTCTTCTGCATACGGTTTTATTTGATTGTCCCACGTAACATCACTACCATTCGGTTCATTTGCAATTTCGTATATCACATTCGGATAGTCTCCATACAACTCTGACATTTCATCAAAGAAATCTTTCGCTTCTTCTTTATATATATTCGGGTCATTGTCTGAAAGGATATGCCAATCAATGATCACATATATGCCAAGGTCTATCGCAGCCTCAACAGTCTCTTTTACTTTTTCCTTTACTGATGGATCGTCAATATATCCTCCTGAAGATGTATACATTGCTGCTCGGAATACAGTTATTCCCCAATCATCTCTTAGCCATTTCATGCTTTCATAGTTTACAAATTGACCGTACCATTGCAAACCATGGGAACTCATCCCTTTTAACTGAACTTGTTCGCCTCGTTCATTGACTAATTCACCGTTACTAATACTTAGTTGCCCATGCTCCTCTACAACTGAATAATCATCAGCCGCTGTCGTGTTTCCTATACTGAACAACGCCAATGTCATGAGCAATACGGCAAAAATAGTAGTTATCTTTTTCATATTTTCCTCCTTGGTAATGTTTTAGCTTTTCATACTGAAACGAAATCGTTTTAGTCTGCGATTGCACTTTTTAAGGAGTATATGTAGCGCCATCACCCTCTTTTTTTTTTGAAAAATATGTAACGGAATTCATTGTATAGAACAATTTTTTTTTAGTCAATTTCAAGAATATACCTATCGTCTTTCTTTATTAGTAAAAAGTCATAGCTCTATGATACTGTATTCATATATGGTCATTTTCCTACATAGAATAGCAAACTATTATGATGTCATCCACGTCAACTATTAAACCTTTTCCGAAAAATATTTCAATACCACCCCTCCCCTCCGTCTTTTCTCTATAGCGCTTCTTTTTTTCTAGGACAATCACTATTACTATCTTCAAATCTTCATTTTAAGAATTGGTTATTTTATCCCAAGAATCAAGAATTAAATAAAGAAATAACTACATTCTTTTGTTCTCATTTTACCCTGAATACAGGAAAATATTAGTTCACTTTCCTGTATTACGGATAATATTTCCATGAAAACTAGGCGAAAGTGCTGTTTTACTTTAGAAGTTTACTTTTTATAATAAATGATGACACATGTCTTTAAAATGGTAGTGAATATTCTTCTAGATACTACGCGTGACATCATTTTCATCGCGCCAAATAGGGTGTGATTGGGGCGACGCAAAATCGTGCTGAAAACTATTTCCGACTATTAACAGTAAGCGATTCAAAAGGAAAAGAGCTTCAATTAATCACCAATCGGTTTGATTTAAGCGCCGAAAACATAGTCTACCTTCCCATGATATGTATTCAAAAAAGGTTCTGGGGGATGCGCCTTTTGTGACAGGCCCCCCTGGGTTTTTAAGATCTATAGAGTCCCCTGCTTGCCGCTGTTAACATTCCGAGTGCTTGAATTTCAGGACAATTTGGGGCTCATGACCACTTTTATTACTTTCTTCTTTTACCTTTATTCCTCACAACTATATCAATATTGAAGGTCATTTAAAGTTATAATCCCTCCATCTATCTACAGGATTTTTGTAGCTATTAGATTTTCATTTCTTTTGCAGTTTTGTTCTCCTATATGATTCCTGTTCGTCAGGCCAGAGCTTTCTTCATCCTCCACATCACCATGGGTAGCTATATATTTACCTCTACCAGGCTATATGTAACTGCGAAACCTTCTGCACTATTTTTACTTTTATTCATCGTTTTTTCTAATCAACTTATTAGCCTTTCCTGATTTCAATATTACGAATACATAGCTCAATAATAATTCACTAAAAAAACATATAGAAAGCATTAAACCACTATATAGTTAGCACCGTAATCTACTGCTGCCCAACCTAGAATGTGGCTTATATCTTATCCTAAACTAGCATTCTTTCAAGGGATATGCTGGTAATTACCTATTTTTACGAAAATAGGCACTTTTTTACCTTCCTTTTAATTCCTATTTCACACACCTCTTATATAGGTAACAATAACCAGTTGACAATACGAACGTTTGTTTGTATTTTGATTATAAAGAGGTGACACCATGAAAAAACACGAGGACTTATTTTTACGAAGAGGGAATTTAATGTGGGAAGGGAGCCGAATGATGTTGCCGGAACACATTCAAGCTTTAAGGGAGTACGATCGTGAAAAAGCCGAGGATCCTAAACCTCATTTAACTGAGGATGAACTAACGGACATGGGCCACATCGCCTTTGACTCCATGAGATATACATTAGAAGTTAAACTAACACACTGGCATGAAGGCTATTATACGGATGTAATCGGGATTATTGATAAAATAGATACACAGCTTAAACAGGTTAAAATTAATGATAAGTGGATAAAAATTAACTTGATTAAAGTGATCGAGAGGCTATAATAATGTCATAATTTTCAGTTTAATGATTCTGGTTGTTTAGAGCCAAAAAAGGGGGAGGTTTTGGTTAAAAATGGATTTTGATGAGGGTGCCACCTGACTTAAAGGATTTATTCTTTTCATACCATAACTTTATGGTAGAACAAAAAGGGATGGTCTCATAAATGAACACTTATCGGGACCACCCCCTTCCTCCATATAAGAATAGACCACTCGCATCCTAAAACAGAGTATTAAACAGCCGTTCCTCCATAAGAACGGTATCTATCGGGCAAGCTGCGGCGTCCCGGCCATATTGCCAGGCCCACACATTCCCCCCGCACTCAGGAGCTTCTGGGTTATAAACAGGAGTGTTCGCTTTTGTCGTGACGCCCGGTTCAGGTTCGGCACTCCACAAGACTGTTTGAAACCTAACATTTTCACTTTGTTCCTGTGCCTCACAAAACGCTTCATTAAAATCCCCTTCGATCGGGTCGTTATAGTACCCCGGACGGAAGCTGCTATCCACAAAAGCATCTGCCCAGCCAATTAGCCAATCTGCATCGATATTAAAGAAATTTTCCAAGTTGGCAAAAATAAAAATATCTCCGGTTATTCCTAGTCTTTGGGCGTGAAAAATCGCGTTCCTTGCTGCCACCCTGCCTTGTGTATAGCCTAATGCTTCGCTAAAATCATTATAAATCGGCATCAATTTAATTCCCACACCTTGCAAAAATGCAATTTCCTCACGTGTAAGCCCTTCATTGACGTTCGGAACAGTTGTCAAATATCTGCCCCAAAAATCCGGCTGGCCAAAATTAGCTACTACACACGCGTACAATGCTTGATCAACATCTGTGGCAGAGTCCACCCCCCAGTAAAGATTTCTCATCCGCTCACCTCCTTCTCCACATTATATGAACAGCAAACGAGGTAGGTGTTTGTACCGATGCCTTCTACATGTTAGTAGGAAATTAAAAAACGATAAAAACCAGATGCCGAAACATCTGGTTAACGATTATTTTATAAGATAAAACTTCTTCTTTCCGCGACGAATGATCGTAAATTGACCATCAATTTTATCATCCATCCCCATCTGCTTATCTATATCTTGGCAACGATCACCATTAATATAAACGGCACCATTCTTAATATCTTCACGTGCTTGACGTTTAGATGGTGAAATCCCTGCATCGACTAGCAAATCAACCAGACTTTTTTCAGGTTCTGGCATATCATAAGAAGGTACATCCTTAAAACCTTGCAGCACTTCTTCACCCGTTAACGCCTTTAAATCACCGCCACCAAATAGTGCCTCACTAATGCGCTTTGCCTGTTTAACAGCTGCTTCACTATGCACAAAAGCTGTTAACTCTTCAGCTAAACGGCGATGCGGAAGCCGCTCATGCGGCCGCTCTTTTAATTCGATCTCCAATGCCTCAATTTCTTCACGGGTTAAAAATGTAAAGTACTTCAGGAATTTAATAACGTCTTGGTCATCTGTATTTAACAAAAATTGATAAAATTCGTACGGAGACGTTTTCTCTGGATCGAGCCAAATCGCTCCTCCTTCAGTTTTACCAAACTTCGTACCATCTGCCTTTGTTACAAGTGGAATCGTAAAACCAAATGCTTTTGGTCGTTCCCCTTCTTCCTCACCTGACATACGGCGGATTAATTCAAGCCCTGCGGTAATATTCCCCCACTGATCACTACCACCAATTTGTAACTTCACACCTTCTTCTTTATTAAGACGGTAGAAGTCATAAGATTGTAATATCTGGTAACTGAATTCTGTAAAAGATATACCCGTTTCGATTCGTGTCTCTACAGATTCTTTAGCAAGCATATAATTTAGTCCAAAATATTTACCCACATCTCTCAGGAAATCAATAACTGTCATGGAACCAATCCAGTCGTAGTTATTAACAAGTGTCGCAGCGTTCGTGCCATCGAAGTCAAGGAAACGTTGAAGCTGCGTTTTTATTTTGTCGCTGTAGCCTTCCACAACTGCTTGTTCATTTAATGTCCGTTCTGCTTTTTTTCCGCTAGGATCACCGATTAAACCAGTGGCGCCACCTACTAACGGATACGGTTTATGCCCTGCCAACTGAAAACGTCTCAATGTCAAAATCGTCAATAGATGGCCGATGTGAAGGCTGTCACCAGTGGGATCAAAGCCACAATACAACTTAACTGATTCCTTGTCTATCAGTTCTTTCAAGCCTTCTTCATCTGTCATTTGATTAACAAGCCCACGAAACGTTAAATCTTCAAGTAATGTTGTCATTTTTTCCACCCTAACTTTAATTAATAGTTACACTGCTATTTGTACCTTTTATAAGAAAGTTATCAAGGTGCTTTCGTTCCTATAACATATAAAAAGCCCCTTAATAACATTAAGGGACGATGATTAATCGCGGTACCACCCTGATTGGAAAATAGTGCTTTCCCACCTCGAATTGTGAGTTAACGCCTCACCGACGATTTATGTTTCCATAAATAAACTCCAAGGAGGTAATTCGTTTATCGCCTATACACCGGTTCGCAGCACCACCGGTTCTCTGGGGAAGGGAGACATAAACTACTTCATCCTTTTCACAGTTACCATATATAAATGAACTTATTCTGTTCTATATTAATAGCATACGTCAATGTTTATTGTCAATTCTATTTGCTATCATCAACCTTTTAACTACGAAAAAGATATGTGCTATCCACACAATATTAAAGAAGAACAAGCCATTGATTTAGTTAATGAAAGGGAACTGAGTTTGCAAAATAGAAAATGATTCTTTTTTACCATATCTCATATTAAGTGACCATCCGCATATATTTAAATGAATTTTTCTAGCTCACTCATCAAAGAAAAGTGCCTGTTCTCCCTTATTTATCATGCTCTTTCTTAAGTTTAATGTTTTTTAAAAAATATAATAAAACAACAGGCATAAAATATGCCATCACAACAATGGACTTATTCTAACTGAAATGTACAAAATTTGTTATTTTTCTGGTTATGCAGCTTTTGAAGGTTGTGCTATAATGTTGTTGACTTTTTAGGGGGTTTTGAAAAATGAGTGATCAAAGGTTTTCTGTTAAAGCGTTTTTAAAACGGAAAGAACCTCAATCTGTCATAAAAGGGGTCCGTGTTACCTCGAAGGTTTTTTGGAATTTATTTTTGATTTTTTCCACACTTGCCCTTATCTCTCTTTTCTTTATTGGAGGGGCTGCAGCCGGTTATTTTGCATCACTTGTACAAGATGAACCGATTCGCAGTTTTGAAGACATTCAAAATGATATTTATGACTATGAGGAAGCGACCGAAATATATTTTGCAAACGACGTATATTTAGGGGATTTACCAAGTCCTTTAGAACGAAGAGAAGTAAATTTAGAGGATATTTCTCAACATTTAATTGATGCGGTGATTGCCACTGAGGATGAATACTTCTATGAACACGAAGGCATTGTGCCTAAAGCGTTATTTAGAGCCGTTTATCAAGACTTCTCTAATGCTGATACTCAAACTGGTGGGAGTACTTTAACGCAGCAATTAATTAAAAATCAAGTTTTAACAAGCGACGTGACACACGATCGGAAAGCTCTTGAAATACTCTTAGCGATTAGAACAGAAAATTTCTTTGAAAAAGACGAGATTCTGGAAGCGTATTTAAATGTCGTCCCTTTCGGTAGGAATGCCAATGGGAGGCAAGTAGCTGGCGCGCAATCAGCAGCCCAGGGCCTCTTTGGTGTTGATGCCTCTGAATTAAATGTTGCGCAATCGGCCTTTATTGCCGGATTGCCACAAAGTCCATTTGCTTATACACCTTTTACCTCTCAAGGAGAGGTGAAAGAGGACTTTGAAGCAGGACTAAATCGAATGACTACTGTGTTAAATCGTATGCACAGTGGCGGTTATATTACTGATGAAGAACTAGAAGAAGCGCTTGCTTATAATATTCGAGAAAATTTAACAGAAGCTCGTGCTAGTAGTCTTGAGGCATATCCGTTTGTAACCGATGAAGTCCAAAGACGAGCAAGGCCAATTTTAGCTGAAGTGTTAATGGAACAAGATGGTGTTGACCTCGATGAAATTGATGATGAGGCTCAACGAGATCTCATGATAAGTCGATATACTGAAGAAGCTGAGCGAGCCCTTCAACGAGAAGGCTATAAAATTCACACGACGATCAACAAAGATATTTATGACGCACAACAAGAGGTTATCGAAAACTTTAGCTACTTCGCTCCAAGTAGAACAGAAATCGTCACTGACGAAGATGGTGAAGAAGTTGAAATTACACGCCCTGAAGAGCCTGGGTCTGTTTTAATTGATAATTCTACCGGTGCTATTATTAGCTTTGTTGGCGGCCGTGATTATGAAACGCAAAATTATAATCATGCGACACAAGCAATACGCCATACAGGTTCCACGATGAAACCATTACTGACGTATGCTGTCGGCTTTGAAACAGGGGTATTACAGCCAGGCTTTATTACCCCTGATACGCCATATACTTATAGGGCAAATAATGACAACGTCACTAACTTTGATAATTCCCATAGAGGCTTAATGACAGCACGTGAGGCACTCGCTTTATCACGTAACGTCCCTGCTGTAAGGGAGTTTGCAAAAGTAGATCATAGTATCGCGCGTGAAGCCCTTATTAACTATGGATTTGAGCGCTTTATGCAGGAAGATGAGCCTTATGAATCTACTGCTCTTGGAACGATCGGCATGACCATTGAAGCAAATACGAGTGCCTATTCTACTTTCGGTAACAGTGGCGTTCGACAAGAATCTTATATGATTGAACGCATCGAAACATCTGATGGCGAAGTGATATTTGAACATGAGTCTGAAGAAATTGATATCCTCTCCCCTCAGACAAATTATTTGATGATTGATATGATGCGTGATGTAGTGTCAAGCGGTGGGACAGCTTCACAATTACCGAGCTACCTTAACTTTAATTCAGATCTGTACGGAAAAACAGGGACGAGTCAAGAAATTAAAGACTCTTGGTTCGTTGGTGGAAATCCAAATATTACTCAAAGTATTTGGCTCGGTTTTGGTGATGCTGAGCCAATACCACAGGAATCACATGGCATGCGGTATAACCAGCGCACCCAAATGTTATGGGCCGCTTTGGCAAATGCAGCTTATGAGGTAGAACCTGACTTAATAGCGCCTTCAGAGCGGTTTGAGCAACCTGATGGGATCGTCAGTCAATCCATTTGTGGCATTTCCGGTAAACTCCCATCTGATTTATGTCGGGAAGCTGGTTTTGTCACAACCGACTTATTTAATGCAAAATATGTCCCAACAGAAGAAGACGACAGTTTATCCCGTGTACAATATGTGCGTGTCAATGATGACATGTACAAAGCCCTTGAATCAACACCGACTGAATTTACGAAAGCAGGGGTAGCCATTAAAGAAGAATACTTTGACTTCGCAGATGGGGATATATCCGAATACATTCCAGATGGATGGGATAACCTTGTGCCCGATAAAGAGGCACCTGATAATGGGAAAACACCCGATGCTTTACGATCAGTCTCCACATCAGGAAATAGTATCTCTTGGAGTACACATCATGAAGGAGATGTGATCGGCTATCGCGTCTACTACTCTTCAGATGGTTCCAACTTTAGTAAAGTTGATAGTGTTCGTTGGGATGAGAGCTATAGCTATTCAGGGAGTTCAGGCTACTATTACGTCACAGCTGTAGATGTAGCTGGAAGAGAATCATCAGCTGGTGATGATGTATCTATCGGCAATCCTGATGACGATGAAGATGATGACTCATCAAATGATGACGGAAATGACGATGAATCTAACTCAGATGAAAATGATAATGACGACAACTCAAACAATGATGGCAATAACTCTAATAATAATAACAACAACGCTACTCGTGAAGACGAGGATGATAACGAGAACGAATCAAATGACAATAACAACACAGATGATTCGAATAATAATGAGAATGATAACGAAACAGATAATAATGAATCAAACAACACGAATACGTCTAATTAATACAGCTAGGAGAAACTTTCTCCTAGCTTTTTCTCTAGCCCGCCATTTTCTACTGATGCGTTATAGGCATATTCCAAAAGCTTCGCCTTTATTGGATAGCACGAGAACAACATGTGAAACCGCTGCATTGCGTAGGCTGACATTTTTCGTACTTCCTAAATATTTAAATGTGGACGGCTAGTTCGCCAAATTTCCCTCACTCTCCTGTTAAAAGAATATGTTATAGTAGGGGTAACAGACTTTTGTGATTCAATACTTCTCAAGGTGGGATGCTTGTGAAGCACCGAAAAACCTGTAAGTCACTTCGACTGAAATCAAAAGACAATCATCAATTCATCATCGAAGGCCCTATTCCAAAACATACCCTTGAAGAATGTGAATTAGATTCAAAACTGACAGCATTTCGTCCATCTGACCAACAAAAGAAAGCGCTTTTAAAAGTAGCTGATTTGGATGAAAGCCGAATTATCGTAGCAAGGGATGGCCATTTAATTATCGGCTATGCTATTTTCTTATATCCAGATCCATTAGAGAGATGGTCAGAAATTGAGCTAGATAATTTATTAGAATTAGGTGCAATTGAGGTGTCGGGTGATTACCGTGGTCATCAAATTGCGAAACACCTTTTAAAAGTAGCGATGATGGATGAAGCGATGGAAGACTATATTATTATCACCACTGAATACTACTGGCATTGGGATTTAAGAGGTACAGGATTATCTATTTGGGAATATCGTGATGTTATGGAAAAAGTCATGAAGACCGGGGGCTTAGAATGGTATGCCACTGATGATCCAGAAATTTGCTCCCACCCAGCAAACTGTTTAATGGCTCGCATCGGTAAACGTGTCACTCCCGACGCGGTTCATGAGTTTAACCGAGTTCGCTTTAAACACAAATATATGTTGTAATTTATTAGGAAGGTGATATGCATGCATGTGCGAGATATTATGGTGACGAAAGTGATAGTTGCCCCACCTGAGATGTCACTTTCGGAAGCTTTAAAATTAATGCTCCTCCACCGAATTCGTCATTTACCTATCGTAGACAAACACAATCATTTAGTCGGAATTATTTCAGATCGAGATTTAAGTGATGCTATTCCTTCCATTTTTGACAGCAAACCTAAAGAAGATGTCATGTCTCTCCCTGTATCAAAGGTGATGGTTGAAAATGTGATAACAGCCCTTCCTGATGATTTCGTGGAAGAAGCGGCCCACATAATGACAGAGCAACAAATTAGCTGCTTACCAGTCGAAGAAAATGGGAGTCTTATCGGAATTATTACGGAAACGGATTTACTCAATATATTAGTCAGATTAACGGGGGCTGACCTACCTACATCTCGTCTAGAAATTGATGTTCCAAATGAAACTGGTCAATTATCTAATGTAAGCGATGTCATAAAGCGACATAAAATTAATATTCATAGTGTCCTTGTATATCCTTCGTTTTCAAATTCTGAAAGACAAACGCTCGTTTTCCGTATTCAATGTATGGATATGCGAGGATTAATAGCTGCGTTAAAAGAGAAGCATTACAAGATTGTTTGGCCGCAAGATGTGGGGATGACACAATGAAACAAGAGGCAGTCTATATTTTTTCCCAAGAACAGCTACAATACAAATTTCATCATGACCACCCTTTCAATCAGCACAGATTATCTATTACAACTGATTTACTGAAAGCAGCTGATGCACTTTCAGACGACTTTATTCTTCCAGCAAGGCAAGCAACATTAGAAGAGCTTCTCCTCATCCATGATGAGGATTACATTCAAGCTGTCATTGCAGCAGCTGAAGGGCAAGGTCGTTCCTCTTATCGTACAACATACGGCATTGGTACAGATGATACCCCCGTTTTTCCCCAGATGCATGATGCAGCTGCTTGGCTCGTAGGGGGCACCTTAACCGCTGTCGATTGTGTCATGTCCAATGCTTATTCTCATGCACTAAATTTAGGCGGTGGCCTTCACCATGGCTTTAGAGGGAAAGCGTCAGGATTTTGTATTTATAACGACAGTTCAATAGCCATTGAATATATTAGGCAAAAATATGGTGCACGCGTTTTATATGTAGATACCGATGCTCACCATGGAGATGGGGTCCAATGGGCATTTTACAACGATCCTGACGTATGCACACTCTCATTTCATGAAAGTGGACGATTCCTTTTCCCTGGCACAGGACATGTGAACGAGCGGGGGCACGGGGATGGTTATGGCTATTCGTTCAATATACCTTTTGAAGCGTTTACTGAGGACGCCTCATGGCTTTCTTCATATCGAAAAGCGATGAGGGAGGTTACGGCTTATTTTAAACCTGATATTATTCTCACACAAAATGGGGCTGATGCTCATTATTACGATCCTTTAACCCACTTGTGCAGTACGATGACCATTTTTCACGAAATCCCTAAATTAGCTCATGAACTGGCACACGAATTTTGTGATGGGCGCTGGGTTGCCGTAGGTGGTGGGGGATATGATATTTGGCGAGTCGTTCCCCGTGCCTGGTCATCACTTTGGCTTGAAATGTCAAACCAACAGCATAAAATGAAGACCTGTATACCAGACACATGGATTAAACAATGGGAAAAAGAAGCGCCCGTATCCTTACCTACCTCATGGACAGATCCTGAAGGCATTTACCCTCATATTTCTCGACAAGCAGACATAGAAACGAAAAACAGACGTTCATTAATAAAAGCGTTAAAGCCCATCATAGACATAAGCGATAAATGACGTCCATCACTTTCTATTACTCAAAAGAGAAAGAAGCGGCACGAGATTAGTGCCGCTTTTTCACACTTTTAGTCACTCAAAGGCATTCCATAATTCAAAATAAGATATCAAGGTCCACATAGTGAATGTGGCCTTCACTTCAGACCGAGGGCTTGTCTTCAACTAACCTTTACTCGGTAAATCCCTGCAAAAGAGGATCCTCAGACTGCACTTATCCTCCGTGAGTCTCTGTCATACGTTTCAGCCTCTTTTTATTAGCCATATATTAAACAAAAATCAATAGATATCATTCAGAAACGTCATTGTGAAATTGATTCACATAACAAATATTGTATTATAATTTCAATTCCAGCATATGACTGACTATTTCAGCTGACGTTTGAGCAGCTTCTGCCATAAACGTTTGAAAATCCCCACTGGCTTTTCCATCGGCTTTGTCAGAAATGGAGCGTATAATGACGAAAGGAATGTGGTTAAAATCAGCTACATGAGCAACCGCTGCCCCTTCCATTTCGACACAATCCGCTGTAAACATCTCACGTAACATGGCTACTTGAGATGGGTCTGAGATAAATTGATCGCCACTGACGACTTTTCCTTTTAAAACTGCCTTCTCCGTTTTTTTTGCTAGCTCTTTTGCTGCTGAATAAGCGATGTTAAGTAAAGTCGGATCTGCATGGAATACCGACGGGCCGTCATACATTGGAATGACGCCCTTTGAAAAACCTAAAGCTGTTGCCTCGATATCGTGTTGCTGACACGATTGAGAAATAAGAATGTCACCAACATTTAGCTCGGGATTGACTGCTCCTGCCACCCCTGTAAAAATGAGCTTGTCTACCTTATAAACATCAATCAGCATCTGACTGACCATAGCTGCATTCACTTTTCCTACTCCGCATTTCACAACGATCGTTTCATGACCATGCCATCGTCCTTTATAAAATGTTTGTTTACCATGAGAAATACTTTCAAAATCAATCATTCTTTTTCGAAAGTATAAAACCTCTTCATCCATTGCCCCAATAATCCCGATTGCCATGATACTATCACTCCCTCTATAAACATTCAATTTCCGCTATTATCTTATTATATAAATAAAGGGGTGGGGATGCTATTGAATTAACCGACCTCTCACGTACGTCAGTCTATCTAACAATTATTAATAATTGCTGTTTTTCGCATGTCATTATTTCCTAATTATGCTAATATTAATATGTCTTAATGGGTTTGAATGAGATCATGTTTTTTTGGTGAATAAGGGTGAGGAAAATGTGGATTTACAACACGAAACCTTATTTTCCTAATAATAACTTCTAAGAAACATGAAGGTCTCAAAGGAGGTTTTTAATTATGAGTGTTCGAAATGGTATCATTCTAGCCTTAGCTATTATAGTGAATATCGTCACGTATTTAACATCATTTACTTTCCCTACTTTTTATTTATCTCCAATTGTTTTGGCGATATTAATATTTCTATGTAAAAATAATATGATGAGATTGGCGATTTTCCTCTTTAGTTTACCAGTCATTGTATTTGGCTTAGGGATAATACTGGTAATGATTTATTTATATTTTGCAGGCTTACACTATCGGAAAGAAAATGAAGAAGAACTAATGAATTTAGTTATGTACTTATCTATTTTGAAAGAATATAAAAAACAAGGTTAAAAAAGAACTACCGCCACACTTTTATTCGTGAGGCGGTAGTTTTTAGGAACGTATGCATCCCCTTTTTATTAGTCCTCTTTATCCAACCACTCTGCAAATACATCGCGAAAAGCTCTGGCTAATTCATCTGATTCTTCGTTCGTCCAACTTGGAACGTTAAATGAGATCTAAATAACCTATTTTGAGCTCCGTGACTGCCATGAGTTAGGCATCGTTCAGTGATCTCATATATTCTGTCACGACTATATTCAAACCGGGCAAAAGCTGCTGCTTTGAATCTACTACTTTATAATAAGACTCAATTCTTATGCGTTAAGTAGTTCAGTCAAGGCTGTTGTCACCCATATTAAAAAGCCCGAGAAAATTTTCTCGGGCTTAACCTTATCATTAGTATAGATCATCATCGCTGTACGTAGGATCTGAGATGACAATGACGACTCGTCTGTTTTGCTGAAGGTTATCCGGTGTTGTATTTGGAGCTACTGGTCGTGTATCACCGTAACCTATCGCTAAGAAGCGCCCCGCCTCTAGATTAGATTCGTCGATTAAAAACCGGATGACACTGCTGGCACGAGCCCCGGACAACTCCCAGTTAGAGGGGAATTGCGCTGTACTGATAGGCCTGCTGTCCGTATGTCCTTCTACTTTAACCATATTCGGGATTTCATTTAAGAGAGCACCTACCTTGCCAAGGAAAGGTTCAGCCTCTGAAATAATATCGGCACGAGCTGTTTCGAAGAGGGCTTGTTCCTGCAACACGAGAACAACGCCTCTATCATCTCTTGATACCGTGATTTCTTCAGTTAGTTCATTTTCTTCTAAATATTCAACCACTTCTTCAAGAAGGCTATCAAGCTGTTCATTGATCTCTTCCTCATCCATTTCTAAATAGGTTTCAAATGGATCCGCTTCTTCTTCAAAAGGGTCGTCTTTGACTTCCCGATCTTCAGCCGGATTTTCAAAAGGGACGATAGAAGGATAAAAGTCAAATACAGCTCTTTCTTGAAATGATTCAGCAATAGCTCTAAATTTTGTGGCGTCAACGACAGACATAGAGAATAACAAAATGAAGAAAACGAGAATGAGCGTCATCATATCTGAAAAGGTGACCATCCATTTCGGTGCCCCTTTGTCATCTTTATTCTGCCTCCGCCTATTCATTCATATCCTTCTCCTCTGTTTCTTCGCCATTGCTATCTTTAACATGATTTGGAAGGAATGCACTTAATTTTTCTTCTAAAATCTTAGGATTTTGACCTGATTGAACACCAATAACACCTTCTACAACAATTTGTTTAACGAACACTTCTTCTTCAGTGCTTAAAGCAAGTTTATTAGCCATAGGTATAAAGACGAGATTCGCTAAAAGGGTTCCATAAAGTGTTGTTAAAAGAGCAACTGCCATATTAGGCCCAAGCGTAGATGGATCATTTAAGTTTTGGAGCATCAGTACAAGACCTACTAATGTTCCGATCATTCCCCATGCTGGGGCATACTCCCCTGCTTTTTCTAAAATGATTCGGCCTTTTCTATGTCTTTCTTCCATAGCTAATACTTCAGCCATCATAATATCTTTAATAATATCAGGTTCAATTCCATCAACAGCTAATAATACACCTTTCTCAATGAAGGGATCATCTACATCTTCAAGCCCCGCTTCAAGGGCTAAAAGGCCCTCACGTCTTGCTTTAGCAGAAAGATCCACGAATGTGTTAATGAGCTCTTGCAAATTTTGATCTTTCGTTTGAAATGTTTCTTTTATAACTTTTGGAAGTAATTTAATCTCAGCAAAAGAAAAGTTTATCGAGATAGCGCCAAACATTCCGCCTAGAACGATGAGGATTGAGGCAATCTGGATAAAGTCTGTCAGTGAGCCTGCACCTGACGCGTTCGTATAAATAGCTGCAAATACTGCTGTTAATCCGATAAATATGCCTATTGGTGTTAACAAATCAATTTTTTTCATAATCCTCTCCCTAACCCTACACATTTCTCTTTTTCTCTACAGAGAACTTATTTTTTAACATATTGGTTTCCGCCATCGTTTAATGACAGAAACCAACAGTAAAACGTTATTCCCCTTTGGCAGCGAAGGATGTGGACTGGCGATACTCAACATGGTGTGGAAGAATGACCACATTCTCCGACACATCTTCCTTATTCATGTATTTTGTAAGGAGTCTCATAGAGACAGCACCAATATCATACATCGGTTGCACGACTGTTGTTAGAGTCGGCCTCACCATCGTTGCCAAGCGAGTATTATCGAAGCCGATTATTTCGATATCCTCAGGGACTTTAACACCCGCATCCTGAGCCCCGTGTATCAGACCCAGTGCCATTTCATCTGTTGAAGCAAAAATAGCTGTTGGTCGCTCTTTTAGTTTGAGTAGCGATGCCATTGCCTCTAAGCCGGAGTCATACGAATAATCACCAATTACTACGAGATCATCATCTAAATGAAGGCCAGCATCCTGTATAGCACTTTTATAACCTGAGAATTTTAGATAGCCATTAACAGGATCTTCTAATGTCCCTGACAGCATGGCTACTTTTGTGTGGCCTTCATCCGTCAAGGATTTTACAGCATCATAAGCTGCTTGCTTATAATCAATGTTGACAGAAGGGAATTCTTTCTTATCGTCAATTGTAGCCGACAAGACAATTGGTACTGGTGATTTTTTAAATGTTTCCTCATGCTCAGTTGTGATCTCACCACCCATGAACACGATTCCATCAACTTGTTTTTCAAGCAGCGTATTAATTAGATGAATTTCTTTTTCTTTATTTTGGTCAGAGTTACATAAAATAATATTGTATTTATACATTGTGGCAATATCTTCAATCCCTCTAGCAAGCTCTGCAAAAAATGTACTTGAAATATCAGGGATGACAACGCCTACAGTCGTGGTACGTTTACTAGCCAAGCCTCTGGCCACTGCATTTGGACGATAACCCAGACGTTCGATAGCCTCTAACACTTTTTTTCTCGTAGTTGGTTTGACATTGGGATTTCCATTAACCACTCTCGATACGGTGGCCATAGACACTCCAGCTTCTCTTGCTACATCATAAATTGTAATATTCATTACTCGCTTCCTCCTCAAAACTCTTACATAATATGGCTTTCATACTTTCATAATGTACTGCTATAATACGACACTTTCAGGAGGGGCGCAAATTCTTTATTTATATCGACATATCCTCCTAAAAATTAAGGGAAGTTAGAAAAAATCATATGGGATAAGGGATAATATAACCGGTTTTATCCCAAAAAAAGTCATTATCCTACAAATCCTATATATTCGTGTCGCTTTTCCTTTTCCAAATTGGTTCTTCATTACCGTATATCGGTAATATGACTATTTTCACAATAGTGTCATCTTTACATCAGCTTACAAGATCGTGTGTAGATAATATTGGTATAGCCGTTTCTAACAGTCTAACTGGTACGTTAGAAGAAGCAGTCACGCGTTCCAAAATCTCAAACATCCATTAGCGTAGCCAGCGTATACATTAAATCTTCTTCAAACATTATGTGAATGCCTTCCACATTACTAAAATGGCTACCATTACCTAGTATTAGCGTTCCTCAAAAAACTGGTAACTATTCCTTTTTCTCAAACTTCGCTATGAACTCCGTTTGACCTACGAAGGGTTTGATTTATTTCAGCGATTGGACAGTAACTGATATAAAACGAACCTCCAACCAGTTAGGCGTTGAATGAATCAGGACAATAGCGTCCGTTAGCTCTCCTCTCTATTTTGAGCCGGGAGGTTGACGGACACTTATCTGTGTTCCTACACAAGAAAAAGCCCCTATTTAAAGGGAGCTTTCTCTTATAACGATGAACAGCTATTATTTAGATGAAGCTGTTTGAGTCTTTTTATACAAACCTGATTCTTCTAGATTTTTCATGAATTCATGGAATTGTGGAATATCCATTTGCTGTGCTGAATCAGAGAGAGCAACAGCAGGGTCTGGATGAACCTCTGTCATAACACCATCTGCTCCTACAGCGAGAGCAGCTTTAGCTGTAGGAAGAAGTAGATCTCGTCGTCCAGTTGAATGTGTCACATCTACAAATACAGGTAAGTGTGTTTCTTGCTTTAAGATCGGCACTGCCGAAATGTCTAGCGTATTACGTGTGGCTGTTTCATAAGTACGAATACCACGCTCACACAGCATAATATTACCGTTTCCTTTTGAATGAATATATTCTGCTGCATTAATAAACTCTTGAATGGTCGCTGATAAACCACGTTTTAATAAAATAGGCTTATCGACGCTTCCGGCAGCTTTTAATAGCTCAAAGTTTTGCATGTTTCTCGCGCCAATTTGAATGACATCAAGATAATCAACAGCCTTCTCTATGTCATGTGGCGTCACAATTTCACTGATGACAGCCAAATCGTGCTTATCTGCAATTTCTTTTAAGATCTTAAGCCCCTCTTCACCTAAACCTTGGAAATCATATGGCGACGTTCTTGGCTTGTAAGCACCTCCGCGAAGAAACTTAATCCCCTCTTTTTTAAGTGCTTTAGCCACTTCGTCTACCTGTTCAAAACTTTCTACAGAACAAGGACCAGCAATTAGGCGTTGTTCACCATTCCCAACCTTTTCACCGCGAATTGTCACGATCGTATCTTGTGGTTGTTTTTTACGTGAGACGAGCAATGCTTTACTATGATCGTCTTCTTGTAATTCCAGGCTAGCTTTAAAAATTTGTTTAAAAATATGTTGAAGGGTTGACGTTTCAAACGGCCCCTTGTTCTTATTTTCAATAATATCTAACATTTTGCGCTCTCTAACTGGATCAAACCTATTAAGACCCTGCGCCCGCTTCACTCGTCCAATCTCTTGAGCTACTTTCGCTCGCTCATTAATTAGCTCAACCAATTGTTCATTAATGCTATCCAATTGGTCTCTCAACTCTTCTAATTGTTCATTTCCCATCAAAAAAACCCCTCTCTTAGCAGCAAAGTCTCATAAGACTTTTCATTTAGCCACTATTATAAACGATATTATTGAGAATGTCATTACTTTTTCTTTAATTCTTAAACGCTTTTAAGCATTAAAGTAATCGTAAGGTGAAAAAATGTTGCTATACCAACCATTAAACAATTTCATGTATAATAAAAAATAACACATTTAGAGACATTAAAACAGTTAGTTTACTTATTTACGATAGGGATTTCTTCTAAGTCGTTTTTTAATGAAAGAATTTTGGCACTGCAGTCATACTAACAACAGCCAATAGTCACTTTAATAGTGATAAATCGAAGGAGCTATACTAAATGATTTGATTCCTTTTTTAGTATTAAGCGTAAAATGCTTATTTATTAATTGACAATAAGCGACTATTCTTAAGAAGAAGTCTAACGATTTTTCATTTTTCCTATTGTTCAATCACTATTTTAAATGCAATGAGCTATTTCTTTTCCTAAGGCTTTATATGTCCAAGCTGTTTAATTGTAGTCAGTATTATTAATGAATAAAGCATATCATTTTATACGAGGTGAATAGTATATGAAAGATGCTTCATCTAACTTGATCTTTGGTCTCGATATTGGCACTCGCTCTGTGGTAGGCCTCATGCTTGAGAGAAGAGATCAAGGATACCATGTTTTAGACGTTTACTCAATTGAACATGATGAGCGGTCCATGCTTGATGGTCAAATACATAATGTTCTCGCTGTATCAGAGAAAATTCTCCAGGTGAAAGACCATTTAGAAGCAACCCACGGCAAATTAAAAAAGGTATGTGTCGCAGCTGCCGGGCGCTCTTTAAAGACAAAACGAGCTCTCGTAGAAAGGGACATACTCGGAAAACCAATTTTTGATCGGCAATCCTTACTTCATCTCGAATTAAGTGCCGTCCAAAAAGCGCAATTTGAATTAGCGAATGAAAGTGCTGACAGCCGGCAAAAAATAAATGATTACTGTGTCGGTTACTCAGTCATTAATTACTGCTTAGATGGTGAAGTAATTGGTAGTTTACTCGATCAACGTGGAGAAAAGGCGTCAATTGAAGTTATTGCTACTTTTTTACCAAAAGTTGTTGTAGAATCTTTAATTTCAGCATTACATCGTGCCGACCTTGAATTAGAAGCATTAACTTTAGAACCTATTGCAGCCATAAATGTCCTTATCCCTTCCTCTATGAGACGGCTTAATGTTGCCTTAGTAGACATAGGAGCAGGAACATCGGACATTGCTATTACTGACTTAGGTACTGTCACAGCATATGGGATGGTCCCTAACGCAGGAGACGAAATTACGGAAGCTTTGAGTGATCACTTCCTATTAGACTTCCCCGATGCAGAAAATATTAAGCGACAACTATCTAGTCACGATGAGTTAGTGATGACCGATATTTTAGGACTAGAAACATCATTCTCTCGTGAAGAAATTATTAAGCCCATTGAAGGTGCTATCAATCATTTAGCCGATCAAATTGCAAGAGAAGTCTTAAAGCTAAACGGCAAAGCGCCAAAGGCTGTCATGCTTGTTGGGGGAGGTAGTATGACACCTCATTTGCCAGAGAAGCTTGCTGAGCGACTGGAACTTCCTGAAAATCGTGTGGCTATTAGAGGTATTGATGCTATTAAAAAGCTCACGTTCGAAAAAGAATATGATGCAACACCAGAGCTTGTCACGCCTATTGGTATTGCCATTGCAGCCAAAGAAAGTCCAGTAGAATACATTAGTATTCAAGTGAACGATGAAAGCGTTCGTTTATTCGATATTAAAAAGCTTACGGTAGGAGACGGACTCCTATCTAGCGGGCTTGAATTACCTAAGCTTTATGGTAAGCCAGGAATGGCCATAATGGTAAAAGTAAACGGACGAGTTGTATCGATTCCTGGCATGCATGGTACACCGCCACTATTAAAAAAGAACGGTGTTCCAACTGAACTTGATGCGCCATTAGTTCATGGCGATCATATTGAAGTAGAAAGAGGAGCAAATGGTCAAGATGCTTCAGCAACTATTCAAGATGTTGTAGATCAACCTCCTGAACTGAGCATCATATTTAATGGGGAGGAAAAGCGCCTTTCACCTCGATTAATTAAAAATGGAGAGGAGACAACCTTTAATGCACCATTGAAAGACCGCGATACGGTTGTTTGTCAACTTCCTACAACTATCGAGGACGTTTTGCCTCTCCTTCATACAGCTAGAGACCAAGTCATATCACAGCGCATGAAGGTAACACTTAATGGACAACCTATGTCTTTTGAAACAGCTGAAGCAGTACTTCTACTTAACGGTAAAAGTGCCTCACTAAAAACCCCCATTCAGCATGGTGATCGATTAGATATTGTAAAAAAAGACGACGCTCCACCTACAATAAAAGATGTATTATCTCATAATTACGATACATTTACTAAAGAGCTCATCGTCACATTTAATGGTGAACCTGTGTATTTAGAGAAAGAACTATATGACTGTTACAATAATAAAGAAAAAGTGACCGTTGATTCTAAAATAAAGCACGGAGATTCGTTGGAGATTAAAAAGAAGTCTGTAACACCTTTTATTTTCCAAGATGTGTTCACTAAAGTGAAGATACAACGCCCCGAAAAAGAGGAACGAAAAAAACCTGTTATTTTAAGAAACGACGAAGAAACCTCTTTTTCCAGCGACATTCATCATGGTGATGTTTTACAATTAAAATGGGTTGATGCCTAATAATTGTATTAGAGTGAGAAGTTGGCCAAAACACGTAAAAAATGACCTCATCCGTTCAAGATTGAGGTCATTTTTGTAATGGATTTACGCCATAACTACTACTTTGTTAATTGTTCTGTAAGAGTTTCACTCTCGATCAACTTGGAAGGCATGCCTTGTTCCTAGTTAATTGGTGAAATGACTACTGGTTCAGCTAAATTCAGCCACTGCTTCTTCAGCATTCTTACCTGTCACATTCCAATGAGACGTATTCCATACAGCCTTGCCTTGTTTAAATAAAATGAGTTGCGGGGATTCATGCTTAATGCCGAAATCCTCAGCTACTTTATTTGAGACATCACGCAACTCCTGTACGTTTAAATAAAAAACAGGCAGTGTCTCATTTGCTTTAGCGTACGTTTCCATCTCTTGAAAAGCATCACTGCTAACCGGGCATGTCGTGCTGTTTTTCAGCAAGAAAAACGTCTCTTCATTTGTAAGTAATTGTGTAAGTTCAGTGCTATCAGTCAATTTATTCATTGCTGGCGTCATCCTCCTTAATGCTGTTACTCATCTTGCTTTGCTTTCTTTTGCTGCTCTTTTTGTTCTACTTCTTTAACAAGTTGTTCAACAGAGCGCTGTAAATCTTCTACTTCTTGTCTAACAGAAGCAGCAATATCCTCGCTGATACCATTCAAATCATCCGCTAAGTAGTCAGCTGATTCAGATAAAGTCTGCATATCTTTTCTAACAGACAGCGCCAATTTTTTCACCTTATCAATAAGTTGTGTTGATTGATCTGTCACACTTCTTGCAGCTGTTGAAGCCATTGTACTCCCCTTCTCAACTGCTTGATTTGTCCAGTCAGATGTTTTATCCTTTGCCGCTCTTGCTTGCTCATTAATATCTTGACGTAATTCTCTCCCTGATTTAGGAGCAAATAAAAATGCTGCTGAGGCACCAACAATCCCACCGATTAAACTACCGATTAAAAAATCTTTTGTGTTCATTTTATCACTCATAATAATTCCTCCCTCATATTTATTCCTTATTCATCACGTGAGGTAACAGTGCTTTCTGCTTTTGCTGCTTTCTCCGCTTTCTCCGCTTTCTTAGCCTGCCATTTTGACCAAAACTCTAATATGACATTTCCCCATTTGACAGCTTGAGCGACCTGTTCAGATTGTTCATCTGCTTGCTTAGAAACAGCATAGGATACTTTTTTAACTGATTGATTGACGTGTTGAAAAGTTTGCCCCAAGTCTTCTGCTGCATCAAACACACTATTCAATGAATTTGACTTATGTTGTATATCATCAGCTAGACGATTTGTTTTATGTAATAATTGTTCAGTTTCTTTCTTAACACCTTCCATCTCCCCTTTTAAATCTTCAACAGTTGCATAGATATTCACCACTGTTTTTTTTATTGAGATAAAGATGCTAATTGAATAAATAACAAATAACACAAATGCCACAGCAATGACCGCTACACTTACACTCATTAACCATTCCATGTCTGACACCTCCCAATTATGCCGTTTTTCTTCATTGTACCGTAAACTGTCATACCTCCACAAGATCAGGTCACCTTCCTAATAAAACGAACCTTCCCCCCGTTACGTTTCTCGCTTCTTTTTTATCATCCGTGTAGAATAGAAGGGTAATGATCATTTCACTTTTAAAGGAGGCCAAACATGCGAGATCCTCGTATAACAACTTTAGCAAAAAATCTTATTCGTTACTCACTCAATTTACAGAAAGGAGAAAAAATCCTTATCGAAAATTTTGGCGTGCAAAAAGAATTAGTTCAAGCTCTTGTGGAAGAGGCTTACGCCGCCGAAGCTATTCCTTTCGTTTCCCTGAAAGAACATGAAATAAACCGCTACTTGATTAAAGGTGCTTCAAAAGTCCAGCAAAAGATGACTGCTGATTTTGAATCTTACGTCATGAAACAGATGGACGCGTACATCGGCTTAAGGGCTGGAAACAATATAAACGAATTATCCGATGTCCCATCAGAAAAGATGAGCCTTCACGAACAAACAGTCGGAACAGAGGTCCATCGAAAAATTAGAGTACCACATACCAAATGGGTTGTCCTTCGCTATCCTAGTCATTCTATGGCCCAATTAGCACAGATGAGTACAGAAGGTTTCGAGGATTTTTATTTTAATGTATGTAATTTGGATTATGCGAAAATGGATAAAGCAATGGACTCCCTCGTGAAACGAATGACTCGTACAGATCACGTACATATTACAGGTAAAGGCACAGACTTACATTTTTCTATAAAAGAGATGCCTGCTATAAAGTGTGCGGGTAAATTAAATATACCAGACGGGGAAGTTTATACAGCTCCTGTCAAAGATTCTGTAAATGGCACCATTACGTATAATACAGCGTCGCCTTATCAAGGTACGACATTTGAAAATATCTCATTCACATTTGAGCAAGGTAAAATAATTGAAGCCACATCTAATCACCCTAAAAAAATAAACGATATCTTAAACACAGATGAAGGAGCACGTTATATTGGTGAATTCGCCATCGGAGTGAACCCTTATATTTTACATCCGATGCAAGATATTTTATTTGATGAAAAAATCGATGGTAGCTTTCACTTCACCCCTGGACAAGCATACGATAATGCTTATAACCATAATGATTCAGCTATCCATTGGGATATTGTCACGATTCAGCGACCTGAATATGGTGGTGGAAACATTTATTTTGATGGTGAATTAATTCGAAAAGATGGCCGCTTTGTTACTGAGGACTTACAAGGATTAAACCCAGAAAACTTAAAATAAACGTCGGGCACTTCTCCTGTTTTTACAGATGAGCGTCCTGATTCAGTCAACTGCCCCTGATTAAAGTACGTTTTATGAGCCTTATATGTTCTAACTATAAAAAATCTGTTGTGTTCATTCACAACAGATTTTTTAATTCCACCTATTTCACTCGTTTTTCTAACGTTTGCTCGTATGCCTTCTGAAACTTTTGTACATCTCCAGCTCCCATAAAAATAATGACACTGTTTTCATGTATCTGTAAAATGTCTGTTTTTTCTTCGTGAATAATCTCACAGCCTGGAATTTTATCTTTTAAATCGTAAATGGTTAATTCACCATTATTTTCCCGAGCAGATGAGAAAATATCACATAAATAAACACGGTCAGCCGCAGATAAACTAGAAGCAAACTCATCGAGAAATGCTTTCGTTCGAGAAAAAGTATGCGGTTGAAAAACAGCTACAACTTCCTTCTCAGGATACTTTTTATGCGCTGCTTCTATCGTAGCGGAAATTTCAGTTGGATGATGGGCATAATCATCAATGAGAATTTGATCTCCCAGCTCTTTTTCACTGAAGCGACGTTTTACCCCTTGAAACGTTTTTAACTGTTTCTGGACAGTAGCCAATTCAATATTCTCGTAATCACAGAGAGTGATGACAGCTAAAGCATTCAACACATTATGATTCCCGTAGCCTGGAATCGAAAATGAACCATAAAAGGAACTGCGGACATAAACATCAAAATGGGTCCCTTCAGCATCTGAATGAATATCCTTTGCATAAAAATCATTATCTTCGTTTAATCCATAATAGAGTACTGGCACTTGGGCATTGAGACGTTGTAAATAAACGTCGTCACCACACGCAATCAATGCTTTCTTAACTTGCATAGCCATACTTTGAAACGCCTCAAAAACATCCTCGACATTTTTAAAATAGTCAGGATGATCAAAATCAATATTTGTCATAATGGCGTAGTCAGGGTGGTAATGTAAAAAATGTCTCCTATATTCACAGGCTTCAAAAACAAAATACTCACTGTTTTCTTCACCTTTCCCTGTCCCATCACCTATTAAATAGGATGTAGCACGAGCTTCACCAATAACGTGGGAAAGCAGTCCTGTTGTCGATGTTTTTCCGTGCGAGCCTGTAACTGCAACACTTGTAAAGTTTTGAATAAACTCCCCTAAGAAGTGCGGATAGTAATGAATTTTCATGTTTTTTTCTTTTGCTGCCTGTATTTCAGCATTCTCGTCGTTATAGGCTGGAGAAGCAATAATCGTTTGCTCTTCATGAATATTCGCTTTCTCAAAAGGATATATTGGAATCCCCTTACTCTCTAAAGGTTTTTGCGTAAAGAAGATTTTGTTGACATCTGACCCTTGGACATGATGTTTCATGTCAGATAATATTTGTGCCAACGCACTCATGCCAGAGCCTTTTATTCCAATAAAATGATATGCTGTCATCGTTGAACCTCCACGATTTAATTAAAGTACGACTAATTTTAATACGTTATTTTCGATTCATATTTATCATAAAGCTTAGTCATAACAAAATACTTACTTAACAAACACATTGACGGTTGTTTTTTGTTAGTTGCAAGTCGATCTTGCATTGCGAGTCATCACTTTTCTTCCCCCGCAGATGCTACACTATTATAGCAGAAAAAAAAGCAGGTCACCATGACACAATGGTCTTGGTAATTTAACAAGATCTTGCTTCAATAGATTCTTATTGCGTAGAAAGGCACCCTTTTGTTAAATAAGGAAGGGCTTTAATTTAAGTATATGTGATTATAACCTATTTCATTGTTAATTTTATGATGTTTACGTTTTTTTTCTATATTTTAGCATGTCAATGCCATATTCTTTAAAGTATCGACGCCAGACATGATATCCTTGATCATGCACATCTTTAAATACACCTGCTACTTTCGATTCAAAAGAGGGGTCTATAATTATAGATGGCCCTATTATTTTTTTTTCAAAACCAATCGTTGCTGTTCGTATAAGCGCTAATTGATCTGGGTTCACGTCCACACTAAAAAGAAATGGGGAAGCCTGAAAAAGATCTGTACCATCACCGAATAACGTATCGTATGTGACAACTTCTTTTTCGACACCGATCACTTTCACAGGTTCAAAATGCATCAGCATTAAAATTCCGCTAAGCTCAAGCATTTCTTTAGACATTTTCTCTTGTTTGGTGCGTACGAATATATCAAGCAACCTTGAACCAGCGACCGTTACATAGTCTAGTAATAGCCAATGTTCTAAATGGACTTGTAAATCATTATCTAGTACTTCTTCTTTATTCAGGTCGAGTTTATGTCTAAATAGTTGTTTGGCTCTGACCTTTTCCCGAAGATTCGTTTCTGTTTGAAGATAAATAAACATCCATTCATATAAATCCGCAAAAATATCATTAATTTTTTTTTGCTTTTGCGCTTTTATTTTTTGAAGATCGATTAAAAATTCCGCTCTTCTGCCATTCATCTCCAATAACCCCTTTGAGAAGTAAAACTTATTATTAAGTAGAGCATAAGTGATACACAATATCAAACGATTTCAATTATTTTCAGGAACTATCATTTTCCGCATTAATAATGCCTTAGTTTCGATTCTCTCAATGCTTCAGTTCCTATAGATTAACAAGTACAAGCGTGAAACAGGAAGTAGTAATCACATAATAAAACGACCCTTCAATCAGTGGGAGTTTTCGCTCTTTTCCCACTCTGATGGAGTTGAGTGAATCAGGACATTAACGTCCGTTATCTCCCACCTAAATAGCATTACCTCTCCTCTCTATTTTGAGCAGGGAGGTCTACGGGACGCTTATCTGAGATAAACATACACCTTACAAATATTATATCAAAAATACTACTAATCTTACTGAGGTAAGCCTCAGCTTATCTGAATTTATCCGTTAAGAAAAAGCTGTTCATTCATCGATAATGAACAGCTTTTCCGTTTCCTTACAGCACCATTTGATTATCATTCATAAGTTACCAATCACTTATTTCATTGACCAAATGTAATACGGTTTAAACGAGGATTCTCTCGGAAACGACGTCCTTCTTTAGCTTGATGATAACCATTTAGTTTCACATTGTCACCTGTGAATCCAATGTGAATTTTAAGAAGACTATTCCCTACACCATACATATCTACAGGTGCTCCCATACGTTCATACCGTTCAATTCGTTCAGCATCAAATCCCCCTGAGGCCACAATCTTTACATGTTGAAAACCTTCATTATCTAATGCCTCTCGAAGAGCAAATAATAACGTTGGATTGACTCCTCTAGGGTCAAATGTACCAAGAACTTCTGGATGCCGGGTAAAGTATTTATCAATTAAGTGGTTAGAGGTATCAAGCCTAACCCCTTCTAATTCATCCCCAAATTCTCTCGCTACTTTCAGCGAATCTGTAATGACATCATTATTGTAATCTACCAGTGCTAACAAACTGTCGTCAGGGTATGTCTCTTTGTATGCTTTAGTTGCTTTTACTAAATCTCCTTCAAATAACTGAATGAGTGCGTGAGGCATCGTACCCATACCTCGCTTCCCCCACCATTCATTCATAGCATGTGTCGCTTGAGCTTTAGAGCCTCCGATATACGCTGCGTAACCATCACCCGACTGCATCATAAAATGATCATCACGATCACCCATAAATATGATCGGTTTTTCTTTACCTGCTGATTTTGCTGCTGTAGCGACTTCATAAACGTTTGTCGCCACAGAGGTTCTCCTTGCAAAAATACCGTCGATCACACCCTCTAAAAAGCCAAAATATTGATAAGGACCCGTGATCGTCATCACTGTTTCAAATGGTTCAACTTTATCGCCATCTTCAAGTGAATGGATTTCCAGCTCTTCAGGATGTACTGCGAATGTTTCAAGTAGCGCAATAACTTCATCAGTTCCACAAAGGACTGCCTTTTTTTTCTGAAAGAATTGCATCGTGACGATGTTATCTGGTTTATATTTTTCAGCTATTTCTTTCGTTTTCAAAAAGTAAACAGCCGAAAACCAACCTTCGCTAACACGTTCATCAAATTTAAAAGTTTTGTTTGTTAGACGTTTAATTTTTCCCTGAAGCTTTAAATGAATTTCTTTCATTGATTTTTCTCCTTGAAACCCCTCATTATTTTTCGTTAGTGATAATAGCATTTTTTAGCATGTTCTTGAATGACGGCTCCCATAATTTCTGTTAAGTCTTCAGCATTTAAATGCTGGAGGCCGTCTCGTAATACAATTGATTGGGACCGTTCCTTAGATGTTAATAGGTGAAGCCACTGTGGAGACACATGTTGAACCAAATTTTCCAAAGATATCTGTTGCATACGAACATCCCTCCCTGGTATTAGTTCGATCTCGAGTGAAACGTGATGAACTTAACAATGTTGTTCCGTTCTTACCACCTGAAAAGCCTTGCACGGATCCCTTTACTATTCAATTGTCTTATTTAACAACAATTACTAACCATTGTATTAAAAAAGTAGCGCAATGTGTAGTCTTAATTTCGCTCTTTTACCTATTGTCGTCTTTATGGGTATGGTTTGTCAAATAAACCTCTCTCGGTTTGCTTCCTCGTTGGGGAGATACAAGCCCTCGTGCTTCCATATCATCAATCATACGAGCAGCTCTATTATAGCCGATACGAAAACGTCGTTGAATCAATGAAGCTGAAGCAGCTTGTTGCTCAACAACAAACTCCCATACTTCTTCAAATAACGAATCTTCTGTTTCTGCGGCTACTTGCTCTTTCAATTCTGCCTTTTCAAATAAATAACCTGGATGTTGTGAGTGCTTGACATAGTCTACAACACGCTCTATTTCATCATCTGAGACGAACGTTCCTTGAAGTCTAACAGGCTTTGACGTACCACTTTCTAATAAAAGCATGTCCCCTTTTCCAAGCAACTTTTCTGCCCCGCCACCATCGAGAATCGTTCTGGAGTCAGCTTGAGAAGATACAGAGAAAGCCACTCTTGTAGGGATATTAGCTTTAATAAGCCCTGTAATAACATCTACAGAAGGTCGTTGGGTCGCAACGAGCAGATGGATACCACACGCTCTTGCCTTTTGAGCAATACGACAGATAGAATCTTCAACATCTTGTGGGGCCACCATCATGAGGTCTGCCAGCTCATCTACGACAATAAGAATATAAGGAAGCGAGTCACCTTCTTGACCATTCTCCTTGATCTTCTTATTATAACGGGCTATATCTCTTGCACCTGCTCTAGCAAACTCTTCATAACGTCTCTCCATTTCTGCTACAGCCCACTTCAAGCTTTCTGTTGCTTCTTTTGGATCATTAATGACTGGTGCTGCTAAATGTGGAACATCATTATAAGGTGCAAGTTCTACGATTTTAGGATCGATCAATAGAAGTCGAACATCATCAGGAGATGCTTTATATATTATGCTTGTTAAAATAGAGTTGACACACACACTTTTACCTGACCCGGTGGCCCCAGCGATTAACCCGTGAGGCATTTTTTGTAGATCCATAATGACCGGTTCTCCCGATAACCCTTTTCCCATAGCAACTGCCAAAGGTGAAGGATGCTGTTGAAAAATAGGGTCGTCAAGCAGCTCTCTTAAAAAAACAGGCTCTGCGTTCTCATTAGGCACTTCAATTCCTATCGTGTTTTTTCCTGGAATCGGCGCTTCAATACGAATTTCCCTTGCTGCCAAACTGAGTTTTAAATCATCCGTTAAGTTCACAATTTTACTCACTTTAACACCTGGCTCCGGCTGAACTTCAAAGCGAGTTACCGCTGGCCCCTTTGTTACTCCGGTCACATGAGCTCGAATATGAAAATATTCAAATGTACTGTTTAACTGATGCGCTTTTTCATCAAGCCACCAATCGTCATCCCCAGTGTTCACTTTCGTATGGTTGAGCAAATTTAGTGTAGGAAAATCATATGTCGGTTCTTCCCCTTCACTGAGACTACTGACCAAATCCGTTGTAGAAGTGGGGGGGATCTCAGAGAGTGATTGTATATCAGCCTTCTTTTTACCCGGTGATAACGGCTGTTGCGCCATGATATGTGCTTTTTCACTTTCCGGCTTTGGCGTATCAGCTAACCAATCGCTTTCTTTACCATCACTCTCTAAGTCGTTCGACACGGGCATTGCTGAGCTAGGAGTTGATTCACTCCACTGCTCTGTCATTAATACATCACTACTATCATTATCAAGTGGAGGATTTTCATCTGTCTCCTTCTTCTCCCACATTTGCTTATGAACAGCCTGATTGGCATTTCTTCTATGAGAAGCCCCTCTCACCTCTGAAGCCTCTACGGCCTTAATGATGTCTTCTTTCTTTTCTTCTCTCTCCTGGATAGCTCTATCACGTTGTCCTTCTTTATTAAGGGGGGTTACTCTAACGATAGGGCGTTTCTTACTATCAAGTGTCCCCCCCGTCCTTGATTGCCTCTCTCCATAGCCGTGAACCGGTGATGGTATAGATCGGGCTCTAAAATCATGCCCTTGAAACATTCTTCTTTCTGCTGTGTTGTTCCCTTCATGAGAAACTGCCTCTTGTTTCATCAACTTTTTTTGAAATGGTCTCATCTCAGTACGTCGTTCAGTCACAGGCCTTGAAACTCCTCCGCTTGGACTTGTGCCAGATCGAGACGGCCCCTTTTGATCAGTGGGAGTGTCTTTAATAACAGGAAACCTAAAGCTCCCTTTAGGATATTGGCGAAGTACTTTCACATCATATTGACTTCTTTTGACTGGACGGTTTAATGGCTGAGCTCCCTGAATCGAAACTGAGCGTTTCTGCTTTTCAGGTCGCTTTGCTATCGATTCTTCCTCATCATCTGGAAACATCCACTTTTTTATTTTCGATATAAATCCATCAGAATTTTTATTCGTCATTATTATCACCTATTTCATCTCTTTACACGTTTGAATAAAAAAGAACCACCTTTGGGCGATTCTTCTTTAATCTTCCTTCTTTCATATTAACTTTTGTAGCGATAAAAATCATCAATCTTTTTTCTGCTCTTGACGTTTTTTCTGAGCTAAAATAAATATTGGCTCTAATTCTTCATTTTCATACATGAATGGAAGCGCCGTAATAGGGAGCGCTCCCTCAGAGAAAAATTGAAACACCATTTGTGCTAAGACATCATATCCTACTTCATTTTGAATGTCTCCAAATATAATCACATCATGATGTGGAACTGCCACTGTGAGTTGACCCAATGCTTTCTCATTCATCTCTTTTAACAGTGATTCATTAAGTAACCTACTAGCTTCGTATCCATCCCCAGTCGTAAGAAAATAAAAAGGATTCCCTGCTACTTTATCTTCTTTCATCTCGTTGTTTAAAGATCTGATATTAAACAGTGCTGTTTCTTTGATTTCCTCAAATGTTTTTTTCTCTTTTTCTAATGTTTGTTTGTCAATTAATGAATAAGAGTCTCCTTGATCCAGTGCATAAAAAACACGTGTCTCCGCTGTATGGTCACTATAAATTAACTGTCTGCCATCCGATGTTTCTGTAGGAAAAGACGTGGAACGGATAACCGGGAAAATGTGACGCTCTCTTCCCGATAGTTCTAGCTCTGCCGTTAACAGTCTTAATCCTTCAGTAATCGTATTGATCGTTTCTTGTAAAGCTTTTTCTTTATCTTTTTCAAACTTCGGAGCGAGATTAGCTAAATTGATCGTGACCCCTTTATCAACACGTTTATCAACAATTCTTAGTGTATCTTGTTCCCTATTATATGATGTTACCCAATTAGTATTAGTTAACTTGCTCTCTATCTCTCGTTTCAATTGAATTGATTTCATTGTTTCATCCCTCCAGTACACGGTTAGTTTAACACGCAAGTGCCTCATTACCAATTAACATGCTCAAAATTGCTAATAGTAGCGTCAAAAAACTGACATGTTCTCAAGTATTCTTTCAGCTTAAATAACAAGAAATTAAGCTAAACAACAACCTGTCTGTCTAAAGGCACACACTCTGCTCTGATCGCCCGCTTTTTTCGTACTCTCACCGCTCAAGTGATGCATCAATAACACAAACATTTTCATATAAATAGACTGTTGAGAACATTATATCTCAACAGCCCATTTATCGCTTAGCTCAAAAAGTATTACTTTTCTTTAGCTTCACTAAGAAAGCCATCAATTTCTTCCTTCGTTTTCCTATCTTTACTTACAAATCGATGCACTTCTTTACCATTTTTGAACACTATAAAGCTCGGGATACCAAACACTTCTAATTCTTGGCATAATTCAATAAAGTCGTCTCGGTTCACTTTATAAAACGCCAAGTCACTATGTTTTTCTTCTAACTCAGGTAGCACCGGTTCAATTACCACACAATCAGGGCACCAGCCGGCAGAAAACATTAGGACTGTTCCTTCTCCATTTATTACATCACGATATTGTTCAATAGATGTTAATTGCTTCATAACTATTTACCTCCTTACGATTTGTCAATCGCCATATCACCTAAATTAATTTTATTTAGCCGTCTTAACCATTCTGAGAATACCAAACTAAGGATAGCAGGTGCAAGAAAATGCAACAGAAAAATACTAATTAAAACGCCCAGTGAGCTGCCCATAGTATGTATAGTCATGATCTGCCCAACAAATCCACTCGTCCCCATTCCTGCTCCCGCTGGGTTATTTTCCATCATAAACACTAGCGTAGATATAGGCCCAAGAATAGCCGCTGTCAATGTTGGCGGAATAAGAATATACGGGTTTTTAATAATATTGGCAATTTGCAGCATCGATGTCCCAACTCCAATAGCGAGCAAGCCTGCCCATTTATTCTCTCGAAAGCTACTGACAGCAAAGCCGACCATTTGTGCCGCACATCCTACTGTGGCAGCACCGGCAGCAATTCCTTCAAGCTCAAGCATAAAAGCAATAGCTGCACTCGATATAGGTGCAGTGAGGGCAAGCCCCATAAAAACAGCGACTAAAATCCCCATTACAAATGGCTGCTGGTCAGTAGCCCACATGATAAAAGCACCAAATTGACTAATGGCCTGCCCGATGGGAGGGCCGATAAATAAAGCCGTGGTAACACCAGAAGCAATCGTTACAAAAGGTGTGACAATGATATCAATTTTTGTTGATTGTGATACTAACTTTCCGATTTCCGTGGAAAGCAATGCAGCAATAAAGCTTCCTGCTGGACCTGCCATTTCGCCTCCGGCAGCCCCACTGACAACAGCTGCAAAAAGGACAAGGCGTGGTGCACCTAATCCATACGCAACAGCAACACCTATAGCGGGTCCTGATAACCCCATAGCTGTCTCACCCATTTGAATAAGCAGCGCGCCACCAGGAACATCACCTAATTGCGTTCCAAGTGTCTCCATGATTAATCCGATAATTAACGAAGAGAACAATCCTAAAGCCATATAACTTAATGCTTTTATCACATAATTATGAAAAGAGGGTTCAACCCCTTTCCGTTTTAAAAACTCTTTCATCTCAAACTCCTTTTCAGAATACAAATCTCTCTTTTAACATGCTGAACATACGATGATGATAACCTGCGTGCTCATTTTTACTTTTATTTTCATCGCACCTAGCCCACTGTCTTCATTAAATATTAAATACGATATTTGGATTTTTTTACTTTGTGTACGATTAACATCACACACCCATTATATCCATTAGACATCATATCATATGTTATGTATTACAACATTTTTTAAAGGACAAAAGATCATAACCTTGATTGAAAATGGTTTTTATTTTATTATGCAGGAAAAGGCGACTCTTGAGTCACCAACTATTTTAGGAGGTTAAGACATATGGAACTCATCGTCTATTTAGCTGGACAAATTCATGATGATTGGCGCAAAACATTAAAAGATAAAGCTTCTGAAAAAAAACTCCCAATCACATTTGTTGGTCCGATGGAAAACCACGACCGCTCAGATAATATTGGAGAAGAAATTCTCGGACAGCAACCAAATGCTATTCTAAAAGATGAAGCTGCTTCACAAATGAATAACTTACGGACTCGCGTCCTAATGGAAAAATCAGATATTGTGATTGCTCTCTTTGGAGAGAAATATAAACAATGGAACAGTGCTGCTGATGCCGCGTCCGCGGTTGCTTTAAATAAGCCGCTCATTCTAATCAGGCCAGCCGAACTTCACCATCCACTCAAAGAGTTATCTGAAAAAGCACAAGTAACCGTAGAAACGATCGACCAAGCCTTACACACATTAGCTTATATTTTTGATAACGACTAAAAACATGAACAGGAGCTGATCTTCTTCTCAGCTCCTGTTTGTTTAAAATGATTCAACCTTCAAGTGAAGGTGACAGGCACTTGCTTATAAAACGAACCTTCAATCAGTGGGAGTTTTCACTCTTTTCCCACTGATTGGTAGTTGAGTTAATCAGGACATTAGCGACCGTTAGCTCACGCCTATAGAGAGTTAGCTCTCCTCTCTTTTTTGAGCAAAGTTTACGGACGCTTATCTGTGATAAAACGAACCTTCAATCAGTGGGAGTTTTCACTCTTTCCCCACTGATTGGTAGCTGAGTTAATCAGGACATTAGCGACCGTTAGCTCACGCCTATAGAGAGTTAGCTCTCCTCTCTTTTTTGAGCAAAGTGGTTTACGGACGCTTATCTGTGATAAAACGAACCTCCAATCAGTGGGAGTTTTCGCTCTTTCCCCACTGATTGGTAGTTGAGTTAATCAGGACATTAGCGACCGTTAGCTCACGCCTATAGAGAGTTAGCTCTCCTCTCTTTTTTGAGCAAAGTGGTTTACGGACGCTTATCTGTGATAAAACGAACCTTCAATCAGTGGGAGTTTTCACTCTTTCCCCACTGATTGGTAGCTGAGTTAATCAGGACATTAGCGACCGTTAGCTCACGCCTAAATAGATTAAGCTCCGCTCTCTATTTTAAGGCGGTAGTATTTACGGGTAGTTATCTGTGATAAAGAGGTGAATAACCTCAAACCGAATAAAACGCATTACACCATTATACGATTCAGGGCTTAGTTTACCACCCTAAATGATAGCCCCTCTTAGGAAAAACATTATACTATTTTAGCTCTCTCAAATTGTCCTTTAAGCAGTCGATTAATATGACTAAACATTTCGGATCGTGTCACCTGTAAATTCGTTAAAACACCCACAGCACCTTCATTTTTCCTAACATTAAGTTTATTTGCATACCGGTCCATAATGTCCCCTAATTCCATCCCTTCTTTTAAACTAGCAGTCATTTCATCAGGTAATGGAATTCGAGCGCCCCCTGCCTCGAAAAGGTGACCCTCATTTGTTGCAAGAGCTCCCCAGTTACATAAAAAATATTGATCATTTATAACCATGACGCCTCCTTCTAGTCCTAGGGCTACGTCAGCTGATTCTTTTTCAATAAGATATATCGCCCTGTTAACGGCTCCTTGTTTCGTCTCCTCATCAGTGAGGGGCTGAGAAGACACGCCAGAGGGGACTTCATAACCATACACCTCACATGTTTCGCCAAATACGTTACGTACGGACATTAATTTAGCTTCGTTTAGTGTTCCAACCTTTAAAATAGCCATCGTCACTATTAATCTCCTTTTTTATTTCGTAGAATTGAAACGAAAGAAAACCCCGCCAAAGCGAGATTCTCATTCTTCTTACACATTATCACGAATTGTTTGAAGGGTTGTCTTGTCTGTTTGTTTGACCAGTCTCGTAATCAATTCCTTCGCCGCCTCATAGTCATCGACATGAATGATGGAAGCAGCAGTATGGATATACCTTGAGCAAATACCAATAACAGCAGAAGGAACCCCACTATTTGATATGTGAACACGTCCAGCATCTGTCCCACCTTGTGAAATGAAAAACTGATACGGAATCTTATTTGTTTCCGCGGTATCAATGATAAACTCTCTCATTCCTCGATGTGTAATCATCGTACGGTCATAAATTCTTAAAAGTGCTCCTTTACCTAAATGACCAAAAGCCTCTTTTCCTCCAGTTGCATCATCAGCTGTGCTTGCATCTAACGCATAAAAAATATCCGGCTGAATCATGTTTGCAGCCACTTGAGCCCCACGTAGTCCTACTTCTTCTTGAACAGTCGCCCCTGAATAGAGCGTATTTGGAATTGTATCCTCTTTAAGCGCTTTTAACAATTCAATGGAGAGTCCTACACCATACCTGTTATCCCAAGCCTTAGCCATGATTTTCTTCTCATTGGCCATTTTTTCCATCGGGCAAATAGGAATAATTTGCTGGCCTGGCTTCACGCCGATTCGTTCAGCATCCTCTTTGTTATCCGCTCCAATATCAATATACATATTTTTAATTTCCATCGGCTTATTTCGTTTAGCTTCATCTAAAAGATGCGGTGGAATGGACCCAACTACACCAGTCACAGGCCCGTTGTCTGTTATAATGTGAAGCCGCTGTGCAAGTAACACTTGACTCCACCAACCGCCCAACGTTTGAAACTGAATTAATCCTTTGTCATTAATAGAGGTTACCATAAACCCTACTTCATCCATATGACCGGCAACCATGACCTTTGGCCCATCTTCATCTCCTTTTTTCACGCCAAATATCCCGCCTAAGCGGTCTTGAATGATATCATCACTATATTTCTGTAATTCTTTTTTCACGTATCGTCTTACTTCATGTTCAAATCCCGGTGCCCCTGGCAGCTGAGTCAACGTCTCAAACATTTCGTACGTTTCTTTATTCATGATAAAACCCCTTCCCTTAATCATCAGTATGTATCACTACTATCCATTTTATCGAAATGTATCAAGCCTTTCCACTTTTTTCGATAAAGCTAAATTTCAATCAATGGGGGTTTTACTGCCCCTTAAAAGTGGGATAAACGAAATAATCTGCTTATACCATTTACTAAATGAAAGGTGGCTAAAGTCTTCCTTTCAACTATTTTTCTCGTAAAATCTTTGATAACGTAAAGTTCTGTTAGACGATTGGCTTTTATAGCTACTTTCGATATACTTAGAATGAAATTGATGATATTTGTGAAAGGTATATATTAAGAAAGAGGTGACAGCATTGAGTTGGAAACGCTTTGCAGCTGGAGTTGGAGCGGGAGTTGCCGTAACGATTCTAGCGAAGAACCAGTTGGACAAATCTGAAGGTAAATTAGCACCTGAAAAAGCCTTAAAATTAGTAAAAAGAAAAACTGCACATCTTGGTCAAATTGAAGGGTCATGGATACATATGATAACAGAGGAATTTGAACAAGATCATCTTTTGTTTAACGTCTATCGCGGTGGCCTGACGTGTTCTGATACTGGCGGTAACATGTCCGCCTACGAATTTTTTGTAGATGCTGCCACTGGCACCGTTTTAGCACTTAATAAACAAGAAGACTAATTATACGAAACCTGTTGATCTTTTTTCAATAGGTTTTTTTCATTTAACTCGTCATACCACTTCTATTTTCACTCATCATTTTAAGCCCCTCTCACAATTTACACAAAACAATACTTTAGTCCTATCCTCACCTCCTCTCCTTTTAATTTAGTGACTTTCCTCATTTTATTTCGTTCATTTTTCAATCTGTATTTACAAAACATACTAGTCATTCTGTCGAACCTCTTTTGTTATACGATGATGAAAGATCGGGAAATTTGTCTATTTAGTAGGTCTACTCACCTATTTTTGAGAAAGACCTTTTAAAAGTTTAGTAATTTCTTTATAAAATTCAGAATAATAAGTCTTTAGTTACAAGGAAATTCCTCTCGTGTGTCGAAATACATTTAGTAAGACGATTCCATTGTAGGAAATAGATGAATTAATCACGTGTCTTTTTCCATTAATGTTATCTGTCTCTTATTAAAAAAACGATACAAGGAGGAATCTATTTGAAAAAGTTTATGGTTAAAAAAACAGTTTTATTAGCTTGCAGTTTTATCTTATTAATGAGTAGTTTCACATTAACGAGCGAAGCTACGACTGAAGATTTTAAAAGTTTAACTTTGATAGAGGGAGAATACGATTTTACCTCAGAAGAATTGGTAACGGTAATGGTTCAGTTGGAAGAGCCTTCTCTTGTGGAAGCAAAACATACAGATGAAGTTCAAACAGAAGCCAATCTGACTGCTACATTAAATGAGCTCACAGATGAGGTAACCGATCTTTTACCAGAGAGCGATGTTATAAGAGAGTATGAATATTTATTTTCTGGGTTTGCCCTAACATTAAGAGAAAAAGATGTTCTTCAGTTACTAGACATTGATGGTGTAGCAGCTGTTTATCCTTCTATTACTTACGAACCTGATACATTTGAACCTGAAATCATTTCAGAAGAAGCTTTCTCACCTGAGATGATGGAGAGTGCACCATTCATCGGTGCTCCGGAAGTGTGGGAGGAATACGGGATTACGGGAGACGGTGTGACTGTCGCAATCATCGATACAGGGGTTGATTATACCCATCCTGATTTAGCACATGCTTTTGGTGATTATAAGGGGTATGATTTTGTTGATAACGACGATGATCCCCAAGAAGGGCCAGGTCAATATCATGGTACCCACGTAGCTGGAACAGTTGCTGCTAACGGACAAATTAAAGGTGTCGCTCCAGACGCGAACTTACTTGCTTATCGCACTCTTGGCCCTCAAGGTGGTACCACTGCTGATGTGGTTGCAGCTATTGAACTGGCCTATAAAGACGGCGTTGACATTATGAATTTATCTTTAGGAAACAGTATAAATGACCCTGATTTTGCCACGTCATTAGCACTTGATTGGGCGATGGCAGAAGGTGTGGTAGCTGTTACCTCTAATGGCAACAGCGGTCCTAACAACTGGACAGTCGGATCCCCTGCTACAAGTCGTGAAGCTATATCTGTCGGTGCTACTCAACTTCCTTACAATACCTTTGAGGCTAACATTTTCACCAGTGATAATGTTACGTATCCATCTGTTGAGGTGATGGGATATGCCAATGAAGAAGATCTACTAACTCTTGACAACACGACTCACATATTCGTAAATGCTGGCCTTGGATACGAAGAAGATTTTGAAGACATTGATGTACAGGGACATGTCGCCCTCATTAAAAGAGGTGAAATTCCTTTCGTAGATAAAGTTGAAAACGCTGCTGATGCAGGTGCAGTGGGTGCCATAATATATAATAATGTGAGTGGAAATTTAAATCTTTACATTCCAGGTATGGAGATACCAACGTTACAAATGAATCAGGCAGATGGTGAAACACTTCTAAATGAGTTAAGCGAAGGACATGACACCCTCACATTTAATATAACGCCTGAAGGGGAAATAGGGGAAACAATTGCTGACTTCTCTTCCCGCGGACCAACTTATGGGACTTGGATGATTAAACCAGATGTAGCAGCACCGGGAGTTGCCATCGTCAGTACTTTCCCAGATGATGAATACGCCTCATTGCAAGGGACAAGCATGTCTTCACCACATGTGGCAGGGGCTGCAGCTTTACTGCTTGAAGCAGAGCCTGATTGGGATACAACACAAGTAAAAGCAGCCTTAATGAATACAGCTGCCCCTATTTTTGATAGAGATGGTGTTAGATATCCATTCAATACCCAAGGGGCCGGAAGCATTAGACTCGTAGAAGCATTAACTACGGAAACATTAGTGACACCAGGCTCTCACTCATTCGGGGTATTCGATAAAGAGAAGGGGCGTCAAACAGAAAGGCAGCACTTTGAAATTACAAATTTATCGAATGAACGAAAACGCTATGACATTGATATCGAATTTTATGAAGGAAATGAGCATATAAGAGTAACTACAAGCAAGAATCTAAACGTTAAACCAGGTGGCACCCAAAAAGTGTCCATGAACGTCCAAGTAAAGCCAAGTGCTTTGACACGTGGCTATTATGAAGGGATGATTACACTTTCACACGGTGACGAAAAAATAGAAATACCGACTATTCTGTTCGTTATGGACCCAGACTACCCTCATTTGAGTTATGGGAGCATTAACAGTGTCCATGAAGGGATCATTGATTTCCAACTTCAACTAAATCGTCCTGTCGATTATGTTGAAACATATTTGTTCACAGCAAATTTAGAACCTGTTACTTTCCTTGAAGAGTTTGGTCCTCTTCCCCAAGGCGAACAGCATTTAAAAATCGATGCCTCTTCCATCTACAAAGAGCTAGAACCAGGTGACTATTCCCTCGTTACGTTTATTGGGGCTAATGAGATTGAAGAAGTCTATGTAGTTGGAGACTTTACTGTGGATTAAATAGAAACTCTCACTTTTAGGTAATGAGTATCTATTATTACACTTTTTCACACTGTAAACTAACATTTTTAGGCTGATGAGATGATCTCATCAGCCTGCTTTAAGATACGAAGCGTGAGTTTAAGTACTTAAATTTAAATGCTTAAAGGGTACTACTTACTCATTCATCTATTAATCGACTTCTATCTTTTAGACCAACGGCAGTCTTTGAAACAGTCATCCCCCTCTACCTATGCACCGTAAGACGTCGCTCTGTACCTACAACCTCTTTGTGCATCAGGAATAAGCGAGTTGAACATAAGACATAGCAACCTTTTTCTGGACGTGATTCATAGTTGAGTATGCCACAATCTCCACTTTACCTTTTACTCATTTCCCATGTTTCTTTCCAAAGCATCGACCATCTGTTGACCGTTATCATCCCATTTGATGGCTCGATAACGGTAGTCATGATAAAAAATAAACCAATCTCCGTTTTGAGTCGCTTTAGAAATATAGGTCTGCTTTGCTTCAATGGAATCCATTGGATAATCATCGTACGCTAAAACCCATAAAACATTAAAGTGCGCATGGGTTGGCATAATATCAGCTAAATGCCAGATCGTTTTGTCTTTAGTGGACAGCTTTAAAATGGCATGGCCCGCACTATGCCCTCCAGTGTGAATTAATCGAACACCTGGGACTACTTCCACATCGTTCTCAAACGTGACGATTTGACCCTCAATTCCTTCTCGATTAGTCGAAAAATACGTATTACGAGAGCGGATATTAGGTGCGCACATTTCCTCCCATTCAGTTTTATGAACATGGATAGTAGCATTAGGAAAGGCAGACACTAACATATTGTTATTCATAATTGTTAAGCCACAAGCATGATCAAAGTGCATATGAGTCATTAACACATGGTCAATATCATGACGTGACAGATTCAGCATTTTGAGACTTTCATCAATCTTAGATTCCTGCGTCACACCAAAATTTCGTTTTGCCTTTTCAGATAATTTATCATTGCCGATTCCAGTATCCACAAGAAGATTTTTACCCCCTGTTTGGACGAGAATAGGATCCGTCCTTAACTCGATTTGATTCTTCTCATTAGCAGGATACTTATTATGCCATAATGCTTTTGGCACCACACCAAACATGGCACCTCCATCCATATGAGTAACACCGCCATTCAACCATGTTAACCTCATATTATCCGACACATCCCATGTCTCCATCGCCAAATTGACCATCTCCTTTCACTTATGGGGATCTTTATTTAAAGCGGGCTTCAAGTCGGAATATACGCATTCCTTTATTCGAAAATTTCTCTTCATATTCTGTCATAACATTTCCTTCAATCTCACTGTTATGAAGGTCTAAGCTAACATTTTCGATAGCCATACCATATTTAGACATACTTTCTATGGAATATTCAAATAACCCTTGGTTATCTGTTTTGAAATGAATCGCACCTTTATCATTCAGCAGCCTGTTGTATTTAGTTAAAAAATACTCATGAGTTAACCGACGTTTAGCGTGCTTCTTTTTTGGCCATGGATCAGTAAAATTAATGTATACTCTAGCAAGTTCTTTAGGACTGAAATAGTCTGTTAAGTCACTTACATCTTTTTGCAAAAACTTAATATTAGGTATGTTTTCCTCAACAGTTCGTTGAACAGCTGTTACAAGCACACTCTCATATTTTTCTACACCTATATAATTGATATGAGGATACATTTTTGCCATTTCGGTTAAGAACCGTCCTTTACCAGTACCTACTTCTATATGAAGAGGTGCCTCGCTTCCAAATCTATCATGCCATCTCCCTTTCCACTTCTCGGGATCTTGTTCTACAATTGATGGGTGGCTTTCTATATACTCGCCTGCCCACGGCTTATTTCTTAAACGCATGTGACGTCACTCTCCATCTCTATTTAAACCATTGTTTTTCATGTGTTTACACAGTACAAAACCAGAATATCATAAAACTGTACAGTCGTCAGATTTCTTTTTCAATCACTTCATGTTAAATTTCCATATTAATTGCGTAAGTTTTATCTAAAAACACGTGTAAAATTCTATATAAAGGGAACGAGATTAACGAGACTAAATTCTGTTAGGAGGAGCCTGTCATGGCTAGAGAGGAATTACTAAAGGACGTCCAAACCTTACTATGTGAGCTAAAGGAAGCACCTTTTCTAAAAAATCAGACGATCTTCCGCCTAAATGCGGCCATTAAGGAATTGAGAAACATGGATCTCAATCCAAACTTTACTGGTACTATTCAAGAAATTCATACTTTTGCTGACAAAGTCATCACGAGCTCCCAGCCTGATGATGTACTCCATCACCATTCACTTAATATTGCAAGGTGGATCGAAGAAGTCGGCCTTCTCATAAATGGCGGGGGTAAAGTCACGATTGATTATGAACAACGAAAAGGTAGAGAAGTATAAAATCAGCTCTTATTCCATACCCTTTCTCTTAAGAATGTTTTCTCTTTAACGATTGAAAGGGTGATTGACAATGGCAATAAATTACTATCATCAATTAACATTATTGAAAGATATTTTGGCTAATCAATTAACAGAGGATTATGGTAGCCACGATGAGTTCCATCAATTACAAAGTCTCGTCCACTCTCTCGTCCAAAATAATGCGACTCCTGAAGATTTAAAGCAAACTCTTTTGGCTATTGAACAATATGCCTATCAGCATGATAAAGAAGGCGCACACAGTCATTTAGGCACAGAAAATTTAAATACTTGGATACAGCAAGTGAACCATGAATCAGAAAAATTTCATTAATGGTATCACCAACGTTCTATGTGCCATCTTATACTGACCGTTACCGGCACAGACTATAAACAGCCCGAAAAGGGTCCAAAGACTTTTCGGGCTGTTTATATACCTACTCAATTCGTCCTCTATATAGATGCTATAGCAAGTAAGCCTTGCGCTATTATGTTTCAGACAAAAATTAAGGTGATAATTAGTCTCTTTCTTTTAAGACATCCTTTAATTGACCAGACCACTTTAGTGCCTCTCTTGGTTCATTTCGTCCTCTATACCATAAAATATTATCGATGCATTCTACGATCATATACCAGCGCATACGGCTTAATAAATCGACCGACATGTCCACTCCATATATTTTAAGCCATGTGGGCCAAGTTGTTTTGGGTATATAGATATACAAGAGAGGAGCTAGATCTAAGGCTGGATCAGCCACTTGAGCACAGTCCCAATCAATTAAATAAAGGTGATTTTCGCCATTACTCATCCAGTTATTATGATTAATATCCGCATGACAAACGACATAGTTCTCTTCAGAGAAAGGTGGAACATTTTCTAAAAGCCACTTAAATGCTTCAGTTATAGTAGCATCTTCAAAGTTTACACATTCTCTCTTATGCACTAACTTACTTAATAAATGCTCAGGCGTTAAAGCCAAATTTCCCATCCTTTTAAACATGTGCAATAAATCTTTGGACTGATGAATCTTTGATAACAAAGATGCAACACGGGTATCATTCATTTCAGCCGCTTTTAATTCATGACCGTCCACCCAACGCTGTGCTGTGATCACATCTCCGTTTTCAAGGCGTTTTGTCCATAACAATTTCGGAACAATTCCCTCTGCTGAAAGCACAGCTAAAAACGGTGAAGAATTTCGTTTAATAAAGATCTTTTGTTCTCCTTGTTCAGCAATATACGCCTCTCCTGTAGCCCCACCAGCCGGTCGTAACTGCCATCCTTCACCCATGAAATGTTCCAATTGTTTCACCCTCATTTTTCATTCATCCGTTATTCTATCCCTCCACCTCAGCAATGTGAGTCATGGATAACATACAAATTACATGGCATAATTATTGCTGTTAAAACCAAATTGGAATACAGCAGACACACTTCAAAGTTTCTTGTTAAAACCCTTATATGTTAAAAAGTCCTTATATCGTCTATTTGCGGATCTGATTCTCTATTTAATCGTACATTTAGCGATGAATCAGCACTCTTTTTTTGCAACAATTACTTCGAACGCTTGTTTTAGTGAAGCGAAGCACTTTTATTATTGTAAAGAACATTTAGCGTTTCTTCAACTTAAAGTCACAAATTTTTAGAATAGCAAATAATCAACGAATAATACCATTTTTTCTCTCATTTAACTAATAAATCTTTATTTTGCAATTAGTGAACTCATCACATGCTTAGAAGCTCTCAGATGATAATTAGTGACGCTTTTTAAAGACTACTAAACAACCTTGCTCCATCGTTTTTTCATAGGCAAGGTTGTCCTCGTCTTTGCTATTTCCACACTATCGTTGGCCTTATAAGGTACTGATCCAGTCTACGAGGCTGTCATCAATTCTTTTCTTTTCATGCCATGTCATAGCCGGCTCAATCATATACTCTTTTGTCTTTGACTTGAAGTGCATGTAGCTTTCTTCAGACCGATGCAGCAGGTACCACTCTTCTAAATCCTTCAAAGCTAATTGGAACGAGTGAGCAAAGACAGTTATGTTCTCGTGAGTCAGTGATAATTCAATTCCTCTATGCCCTTTCCAATCATAAATATTACGAACATGAAGGATCGGATTTCCATTGTAAGGTGTCAGTTTATAAGTAGTCATTAGTATGAGCCTATCTCCTCATGAGTTCAATTGCAAACACCTTTATTATCTTAACGGATAATTTAATCATTTTCAATCCTTGAATCTGCCTCTTCTCCTTGTTCTTCATCGACCTCTTCTTGCAAACGGCTTTCTGATATCGTTAATGAATGCGCAAGCAGTGTTTCAGCAACTTTTAACTGCTGATGTTTTATAGGGGTTTGATTTTTTAATAACAATTTTTTAAAGCTCTCAATTTGCCGTTTATCTACTAAATTGACTCGCTTGCTCACTGGTGGTACATCAATGAAGCTATCCTTAGCCACTACCGCCAATTTTACAGGTAATGTCATATCATGCTCTGTTAGAATCGTCTCTACTACGGTCTTCATACGTTTTAATGTCACAAATGGGCTTAACAATCGCTCTGCTACGCCATCCTCACTTTTTTTCCAAAACCTATCTGTCTCAGTCTGGTAAATAGTATGATCGTTTCCAGTCAAAGGCTTTATTAACCATAATTCTGTTGGTGTTAAGATGATGACATCTAAATCCACAGGGGCTTTTTTCATAAAAAACACAGGTTCATAGAAAACAAAGAAAGTATCAGGAAGGTTTTGCAAAAGATAGTATAAAAACTTATCGTAATAATAACTTCGCTTCACCTGGGATTTTTCTGAAATAGTAGAGCTCGCCCAATTAAGCTGGAACTGAAAGAGTTCTTCTCGGAAAGATTGCTTTAGTTTTTCTAAAGAATGATGCGTTAATTCAGTTCTTGTAGGCAACTCCACTTCTTCTTGGATGTCAGCTTTTTTCCACGGAAGTTTTTTTAATGACTTCTGAATAAACGATTCGCTATTATCTTCATAAGAGTGCCATAAAGGTAAATCCTGAAAACCTTTCTTACGGGTTTCCCAATCTTGTCTAACCCTTTCCCACCGTTCCCTTTTTAATCTAACATAGCGTGATGGATAACGATAAATATCAATTTCATAACGAGAAACATAATCAGACAATTTAACGAGTTGTGCCATTTGTATTCACCCTCTCATAGGTCCTTATCAGATAAGTTAATAGTAGACAGTCTCTCATACATCGATTGCTTGTACGGGTGAACCCGATAAAGGGACACAGCATCTGCTGTTACAAAGACGTCATTCATTTTTATAGGGAATCCCCAGTTTTCCGGCTTATTCGACGTTGTGATTTTCCACCTTTTCGCTAAAGTTACGTGTGGCTTAAACGCCCGTTTTTCCAACGGGAAATTAAGGGCTGCTGCTTCCTCCTGAACAATCGTATACAGATTGGATAGGTAAGGATGTTCAGCCGCCTTCACGTAGAAAACACCAGGTTGTTTCGGTTTCCCGAAAAAATCGAGCTGTTGAAACCTTAGCGAAACAGTTGGATAGGAGTTTAATCTCTTATTTAGCCGCTCCCATAACTTTACCCTGTTTTGAGCGTCCCATCCACCTAAATACAATAATGTAAGGTGAAAGTCATGTTTATCGACTATTTTTTTGTAATACTTTTCTAACTCATAGTCACTTTGCAGCTGTGAAAAGACTTTATTTATCTCGTGATTCAATGGTAGTCCGATAAAGCTATGGAAATCCGACAAAATAGTCCTCCTTTTGCCCCCCAAAGAAGCTGTGATACAATAAAGATTAAACATATCGCTTTAATAGGTAATACTATTTTACACGTTGTAATGTCTACAGGAAAGGATGACAAACAGAAATGAAAATTGTAAATAACATGTCCGAACTCATCGGGGATACCCCACTCGTTAAATTACAACAACTTCCTGTCACAACAGGGGCTCAAGTATATCTTAAACTAGAATTTATGAATCCAAGCGGAAGCGTTAAAGACCGCGCAGCTTTCAATATGATCGACCATGCTGAAAAGCAAGGGTTAATTGATAAAAATTCTGTCATTATCGAACCCACTTCTGGAAATACAGGCATCGGTTTAGCTATGACAGCAGCGGCCAAAGGCCTTAAGGCTATTTTAGTCATGCCTGATACCATGTCTCAAGAACGCATTAATCTTCTAAAAGCTTATGGTGCGAAAGTAGAATTAACTCCCGGTGACAAAAAGATGCCAGGCGCTATTGAAAGAGCTCATCAACTAGTTAAAAAAATACCTAACAGTTACATGCCAATGCAATTTGAAAATCCTGCAAATCCCGATGCCCACCGCCATACAACGGCTACTGAAATTATTAAAGCCATGAACGAGCTTGGTAAAGATTTATCAGCTTTTGTAGCAGCTTCTGGAACCGGCGGCACCATTACAGGTACAGGAGAAGAATTAAAAAAAGCTTATCCAAATGCAACCATTCATGTAGTAGAGCCTAAGGGATCCCCTGTATTATCCGGAGGGAAACCAGGCCCTCACAAGCTCGTAGGAACAAGTCCAGGATTTGTTCCACCTATTTTAAACCAAGACGTGTATAACGAAATATTTCAAATTAGTGATGAAGAAGCTTATAAAGTGACACGGGACTTATCCCAAAAAGAAGGGATTCTTGTGGGACCATCCTCAGGAGCTGCATGCTATGCTGCCTTACAAGTAGCCAAGCGGCTTTCACCAGATCAGATCGTCGTCGCGATTGCATGTGACACAGGAGAGCGCTACTTATCCACTGACTTGTTTGATTTTGATTCACAGAGCGATTAATAATAACGCTTAACATTTTCGTCTATATACTGTCCTCAAGTTACTCGGATATGCATAAAAACGGCTTTTCGAAAAGCCGTTTTTATTCATCTGGATTATGCCGTCTTCACTACCTTTTGCTTATTAATTAACCATAAAGTTAGGCCCGCCCCAACGAGGGATAGGATGCCATAAAACATATACACAGACAGAATGGTGAATCTATCCATAATAAGGCCAGCGCTAATACTAAAAAAGCAAGCACCAAGACCGTTACCGGCAGCTGAATAAACAGCAACGGCTGTCCCTCTTACTTGTTTTGGCGCAATATCCATGACGTATTGCAATGCGGCAGGTACAAATAGTCCAATGCTGAAACCTTGTATAATTGTTGTCACATAAATGAACAATGGAGAAGGACCAGCTGCATAAAATAACCATCTTAAACCAGAAACACATGACGCTACAAATAAAATAACTAAAACGCCTCTTTTTTGGATCCAATTCCCTGCCCAGTGCATGAATGGGACTTCACTTCCAGCTGCCAATAAAAACGCAAAACCAACACCTGCCAAAGTACCTCCCGTAAACTGAATAAGTAAGCCGAAATAAAAATTATTCGCCATAATTGGCCCGAAAACTAAAAAAGTGATAAGTAGAAATAATAAAAAACCTGGCACCTTGATGAGTTGTTTCATCCCACCACGTAGATCAATAGCCGCGGTGACAGTCCCATTCGGCATCTTTATAGAAAAAAACGCGCTCATAAATAATACGATGGCAAACCCATAGAAAATAACAGGTTGACCAAACCAGTCAGATAAATTTCCCATAATCCAAACAGCTAACGCAAAGCCTACTGCTCCCCACATACGAATCTTCCCATAATTTCCTCCATGGAGAGACACATAATTCATCGTCATACTATCTGACAAGGGAACAATGGCACTTTGAAAAAGGGCCAAACCTGCTGCAATAGTGACGAATATAACGTAGTCTTCAGCAAATAAATATGTGAATCCAATAATCCCTGTTCCAATTACTGCAATCGTTAATAATACTCGTGGCTTCTTCGTATAATCGCTTAGTATTCCCCAAATAGGTTGCGATAGCAGCATAACAATCGGACCAATTGACGTTATCACACCAATTTGAGCTCCTGTTAATCCCACATCATTTAAATAAACCGTAAGTAACGGAAAGAGTCCACCTATTGCAAAAAAAGAAAAGAAATAAAATGCCTTCATGTTTAAAAATGTCCGTTTATTCATTAGTATGTTAACCTCTGTTTCCCCTTATTCTATAAGCTCGTTGCTTGCCAATATAGACATCGCATCTGCATAAATAGCTGTCAATTTAATGAGGTGATCGATCGTAATATATTCATCTGGTTGATGAATCACATCCGGCTGTCCAGGAAAGAGTGGACCAAAAGCAACTCCCGCTCGTAAAGCTCTCGCATAAGTTCCACCGCCAATGGCAATGGGCTCTCTACTCTCACCAGTTTGACGTTTATAAACATCAGAGAGAACGTTAATAAGGGGATGGTCTTTTCTTACACCATGCGGTTCTTGATGGCTGACAACTTCTGTGTCCATATCGATCGTATCAAACGCTTTAACTAAATGCTCCATTATTGACTGATAGTCAGCCCCGCTCGGATAACGTAAGTTAATCCCAACATGTATCCCTTTATCCCTTTCATAGGATAAAGTTCCTACATTTATCGTGACCGCCCCTAACTGGTCATCAGTGTAAGCAATGCCGAGTTGTTTTCCAAGGTAATCGTTATAAAACAGTTGATTTAGAAATTGAAAAAACGTTTTTTCCTCTTTTCTCAATGAAAGCTTTGTTAAGAAAGCAGCCCCAGCTAATGCCGCATTTCGCCCTTGTTCTGGTGTGCTTCCATGAGCAGCAAGGCCATTGAAGGTTAATATAACGTGAGCTTCATCTATTTCCCACTTACCTGTTAATTCTTCTTCGTTCAAAAAAACAGTAAACATCTGCTTAAGGAGATCTAAGTCTTTTATTCGTTTCCGATTAAGTTTCACAACAGCTTTATCTGGAACCATGTTAAAACGTGTGCCTGATGAGAAAGACATAACCAAGCCATCGCCGCTAATCTTTTTTTTGTAAAAAAGGAAATCAGCGATCCCTTTTTCTGCACATATTACTGGAAAATCAGCATCTGGTACGAACCCTATATTAGGCATTGTTTCGTACTTAAAATAATGCTCTACACACTGCCATTCCCTTTCTTCATCCGTCCCAATAATCAACCTTATGCGTTTAGTTAATGGGATATTAAGCTCCTTTATTAGTTTTAACGCATAATAGGAAGCCATTGTCGGTCCCTTATCGTCAAGAGCCCCTCTTGCATAAATATGATTATCTCGAATATCAGCTGAAAAAGCTGGTGTTGTCCATCCTTCTCCTGCTGGAACAACATCAATATGGCATAAAACACCAACAATATCGTCTCCTTGCCCCCACTCAATGTGACCTGCTTTGCCGTTCAAGTCTTTAACTCGAAAACCTTCTTTTTGTGCATCATCTAGTAACCACTTATAAGCTTTCGCAATTCCCTTACCAAACGGTGCCTTCGTAGTCACAGATGATGCCTCATAGACACTTGGTAATTTTAGGAATTCACAAGTGCTTTGAACGAGTTTGTCTTGTCGCTTTTCTACCTCTTGTTTCCAATTTATCACGTCTAAACCTCCATTTAAAGCGATATTTATAAGTGTACGACTTTATCATGTGTTAGAAAACACTTCCAATGAATAAGTATAAAGACATAGTCTTCTTGCCTTTAAAAATGAGTCTTTCTTTACTTGTGAGCCTTTTCTACGTTAAACTATAGAAAGGAAAGGGGGCGTATAGACTGACATTTTTATCTTACCATGTGTAACAGTCTCTCACACCTTCTGAATAAATTACTTGATTGCTCACTCGACCATCTCACTATCCGAGATGTTAGTATTCTGATAATTAACATTCATTGATCTGTCCCTTTAGTTTGGTGTCTAAAAAAAGTCACCTTGCATTTGCATTTTTTCTATCACAAACAGGTGACTATTAATAAGGAGTGGTTTTTTGAATCCTTCAACTGAGCGGATGTTAACCCGAATTAAATCAATTTACTTATTTATCAAAAAAAAGGGAAGCGTCTCTACAAAAGAATTAGTTGAGGAGTTTGGGATCACTGAACGAACTGTCCAGCGGGATCTTAATGTTTTAGAATACAACAAGCTCGTAGTAAGTACAGAACGAGGCGTTTGGACAACAACTAAGAAAAAAGTAAAAGTCTCTTAAATACATGATAAAACGATCCTTCAATCAGGACATTAGCGTCCGCTATCTCCCACCTAAATGGAGTTACCTCTCCTATCTATTTGAGCCGGGAGTTTTTACGGACGCTTATCTGTGATAAAAGACGTTTAAAAACAAGGAAAGGCATCTAGGAATGCTTTTAAAAGAACGAGCTAGGAGAGACCATCTCCTAGCTTTTTCATCGTCTATTTTTTAGCATTTTTTTAGACACAAACAACAGGTTCAGTTTAATAACTTCTCCAATTCATCTTCCGTAAGTTTTCGATACGCGCCATGTGACAGCGTTTCATCTAAATTAAGTGGCCCGATCCGTTCACGTTTTAACGTCACAACGCGATTTCCACGAGCTTGAAACATGCGTTTTACTTGATGAAACTTTCCCTCTTGTATTGTGAGGTGTACTAAGTCTTTTCTCTGATCATTCACCAATTTCACAACAGCTGGTTTTGTCACATAGCCATCATCTAACCCAACCCCTTGCTCTAGTGCTAAAATATCCGCTTGATCTACTGATTTCTCTAGTTGCACAAGATATTGTTTATCCACCTTTTTTTTAGGTGATGTGAGTTTATGGGCTAACTGTCCGTCATTTGTTAAAAGAAGCAGCCCCGTCGTATCTTTATCTAGTCGTCCAACTGGAAAGGGCTCATAAAAGGCATCTTCAGGTTGCAATAGATCAATGACTGTCCTATCTCGCTTATCATCCGTGGCTGATACGACCCCTTGAGGCTTATTCATCATTAAATAAATAAATGGTTTATAATAAAATCGTTCTCCAAATACTTCAAGGGTATCAGTCTCTGGGTTGACATGCGTTTTTCCTTCCTTCACGACGGCTTCATTAACGGTAAAGCCCCCTTTTTTAAGCAGCTTCTTGACTTCTTTTCTAGAACCGAAGCCCATCGACGCTAGCAATTTATCCGCACGCAAGATAACTCCCTCATTTCATCACTCTTCTTCACCAAACATATAATGGCGCGTTCTTATATTAACATTTAAGACGATACCTACCGCCAACATGTTCGTAATTAGCGCACTTCCTCCATAACTAACAAAAGGTAACGCAAGCCCTGTAATTGGCACTAAACCGATCGTCATCCCTATGTTTTGGAAAATTTGAAACACAAGTAACCCAATAACCCCTGCCACTAAGTAAGTTCCAAAACTATTGTTACAGTTAAAGGCAATGATAACCATGCGATATAACAGCAAAAAATAGACGACGAGCAAGACAGTAGCACCGACAAAGCCAAATTCCTCACCGATTGCCGCAAAAATAAAATCTGTATGAAGCTCAGGGATAATACCACTTTGAGCTTTCACGCCATTCCCAAATCCACTCCCATAGAGCTGACCAGCACCAATTCCCTGCATTGCATGAAAAAGCTGATAGCCCTCTCCTCCAGTATTAGCACTAGGATCGAGCCACGCGTAAATTCGGTCTAATTGATGACCTTTTATAAATATGCTAAAAAGCTCAAAATACTGGTTATGAAGCCAGACTAGAAAAGCAACAAACGAACCAGCAAGCCCCACGAGTAATCCGATCATTCGAAACGACACACCGACCATTAAAATCATAATAAAAATAATTGCTGCAATGACTAACGCCGTTCCTAAGTCCGGCTGAACTAAAATTAACGCAAATGGCGGCAAACCGACAGCTAATATTTTCCCCACAACAATACAGTCTGATTTAAAGGACTTTTCTCGCGGTTTTTTAGAAATTAAAAAGATTAAATGAGCCAGAGCAATGATCAAAAAGATTTTGACAAACTCAGAAGGCTGAAAAAGTGGCTCATTTAACCCTATCCAACGCGTAGCACCATTTCGTGTAACGCTCAAAAAAGGAACAAACTGGACAATCAGTAACATGACCATCCCCATAATATAGAGAGGGATTGAAAAGTTTTTAAAATTCTCATAATCCACCATCATAGCGGCAAGCATTAAAATGGTCCCTACAGCAAACCAAATAATTTGGCGTTGGACGAAGAAAATGGGAACATTATATTGCCCAGCCGCACTATATATCGCTAATAAACTAATACACATAAGGACGAACAGAAAAAATAATAACGAGTAATCTAACTGTTGAAACGCACTTTTTCTCTCTTGCATAAATGCACCTACTCACACTTTCAGATTTATTTCACAACCGTCACATGCGGTCTTCCTGTTTGAATCTCTTCATTCTCTTCAAAAGATACTGCTTCATTTTTTTCCAATCCTTCTTGTCGTTCTTTTTCAGTGCGTCTCGAAATATTGGCAAGGATACCCATGGCGATGAAATTAACTAACAAGGATGATCCCCCGTAGCTAATAAATGGAAATGGGATTCCTGTAATAGGCAAAAGGCCGTTAACCGCTCCTGCATTAAATATCATTTGAATACTTAACTGAAAAACAATACCAAAGGCGAGCAAGCTCCCAAATGCATCTTTACAGCGAGTGCCTATAATGACCCCCCGACCAATAATCGCAAGCATTAATAAAAAGACAACGGCAATACCGATTAACCCTAATTCCTCACTGACAATCGCCAGAATAAAATCAGTATGGGCTTCTGGGAGGTAAAATAGCTTTTGGACACTCTGGCCTAATCCAGCGCCTGAAAGGCCGCCATGGGCAATGGCAATATATGACTGGACAAGCTGAAAGCCCTCTGTTTGCTCTAATTCAAACGGATTGCGGTAGCCTAGTAACCGATTCAATCGATAAGGTGCTGATTGAGCATAATGGTAAAGAGCCCAAGCCGCAAGCGAGCTTAAAGAAATTATATGAAGCATTCGCGCTCCAGAACAAAACGCTAATAATCCCGCTACTAATACAATAGAAGTAGCTGTCCCTAAGTCTGGTTGGAACATAATGAGAATAAAAAAACCAAGCACAATAATTAACGGCGGCATAACCCCCGTAAAAAACTTATTAATATAGGCTTGCTTTCTTGAATAAACATACGCTAAATAAATAATAGATCCGACTTTAACAAACTCCGACGGTTGGATTCTAATGGGACCAATATTAATCCACCTCATCGAGCCGTTAACTTCATAACCAACCCCTGGAACTAAAATGAGCAACAATAACGCAAACGAGCCAAACACAATCCATGGCACTAATTTGCGAAAATGACGATACGGAAAAAACATAAAAAAAGTAAACATGACAGCAGAAATCACCAGCCATTGTAGCTGACGATCAAAAAAATAAGTCATGTTATCATAAACCTGATAGCCTTGAACATAGCTTGCACTATATACCATAACAAGTCCAAATAAAGCCAGAAGTACTATACTGACAATAAGATACCAATCTATATAAAGCCCTTTACGCTTTTCTTCTTCCAAGGTGTTCACCTCCGTGCCTGTAGGGCAACGACCATGCTAATTCTTTCATTATAGCAGATGGCGCCTCTTGCTAAAAGAGACTTCCCGTGGTCATTAAAATAAAAATTACTAACAAATGACTAAATACCCGGCCTTTATAAGACCAAGAGACAAAGAGGTTTGCTTTTCAACATTCAATCACCTCATAAATTCATTTAATGATTTATGAGCTATTCACCTTTAATTATACACTCGCTACTCTTAGATATTTCTAACCTTGGAGTCAACTTTGGGAGGCCTCTTTAAAATCATTTAATAACTAAATTAACGTCTCCACATATAGACGAAAAAAAATAAAAAAAGTTTCGCTCATACTAGAAAAAACTGCTGTAAACTTACAGCAGTTTAAAGAATCTCGTAAATATAGTCATGGGGGTGTGCTCCTCGCAATGAATCGTTAATTTAACTTCTTAATGCTTTCGCCACACTGGCAACCCTTTTGCCTAATCGCTTTGCCATCAGTAAATCTCTTTGGTCTGGTTGTGAGCTACCATCAGGACCAGCAACTGTGGAAGCTGAGTATGGTGATCCGCCAATTCCATCTGTCGTTAGCTGCTCTGGATTTTCTCCATAAGGAAGCCCCACGAAGATAAATCCAAAGTGTAACAAGGGGACAAGTGAGGTAATGGCAGTTGTTTCTTGCCCTCCATGGATCGAACCGGTACTTGTAAAAATACCTGTTACTTTCCCCTCCAATTCGCCGTTTGCCCATAAAGCACCGGCAGAGTCAAGATATTGTTTCATTTGGGCAGGCATAGTTCCATAACGGGTCGGAATGCCCCATACAACACCATCAGCCCAGCGTAAATCATCATGGGTTGCAACAGGGACATCTTTCTGAGCTTCTTGTGCTTTCACATACGCACCTTGTTCTGCCATGGCCTCTTTTACCGCATCAAACTCTTCAATTTTCACCAACTTCACTTCTGTCCCCTCTACGTCTTGAGCTCCTTCCACGATAGCACGCGCCATCGTAAAAATATGCCCGTAAGTGCTGTAATACGGCACTAACACTTTTGTCATGTTTAACACTCCTTTTAACGATAAATTTACTTCTATAATTCCTGTCATTTAACATCACTAAACCTCTTATTTTTCGAAACGACCAATCATTATGTTCGTTACTTACATTTAGTAAGAAAATTTTCTTCACTCTGTACTATTGTCAAGTAGATTATGCTATAATAATGCCAGGCATAAAACGAACTACCAATCGGTGGAAGCTTTCTTACTTCTCCCACCGATTGGTAGTTGAGTGAATCAGGACATTGTTCCGTTAGCTCCCGCCTTATAGAGTTAGCTACCCTCTCTATTTTGTGGCGGAAGGTTTACGGATGGTTATCTGTGATAAAGATGCCTAGGGAGTGATAGAATAATGGAAAAGATGAATCTTTGCCCCAAATTTGAATCTGCATTTCAATTGCTTGGTCAACGGTGGAACGGCTTAATCCTTCGAGTACTTTTACAAGGGCCTGTTCGTTTTCGTGACATTTCATCGAATATACCAAGTATGAGTGATAAAATGCTCGTTGATCGCTTGAAGCAATTAGAAGAAGCAGGACTAATTGAAAGGTCTGTCTATCCAGAAACACCAGTTCGGATAGAATATCAGCTAACTGAAAAAGGAAAAGCATTAAAACCTGCCCTTGACGAAATTCAGCATTGGGCTGAAACATGGGTTCACTGAGCTTAATTTTCATAAGAAGAATTGATTAGCTATCATTCGGTATATAAAATAGGTGTTTTAAGGTCAACATTTTGCTTATTGCGAAAAGACCTTTACCTTCGATTATGGATATTAAAAGTAAGAAAGGGAAGTCGTTATAGTTCTAAACGACTTCCCTTTTACTTTTACCTCTTTTATTGCTTCTATTTATTTAAGAATTTAAATCTCTCTCCAAGGATTTGACCAGCCAGTCCTGAGCGAATGCCTAAATTCAAATAAACGACAATACCTGATAAAACAGTGACCGCAAGGATGAAAAGAGCATCCATTCTCGTATTTATGGGAAGAAGTTGCATAAGACCGTATTGTAAGAATCCAACGACAATTGCCATCATGCCCGTGAACAAACAAACAAGTAAAAATCGTTTAAAGACAAATGTATAATCGTAATTTGCATATTTTTTTATGGCCCAAATATTTATCGCGATGGCAATTATATACCCTATTCCTGTAGCGAGAATAGCGCCATGAACCTCAAACCATGAAATAAGCAGCGTATTTGATAGTATTTTAAAGGCAAGCCCGGCTAACAATGCAATAACAGCCCATTTTTGCCTGTTAATCCCTTGAAGAATAGCGGCAGTTACAGCAAAGATAGCAAATGCCACCGCTATCCATGCATACGATCGTAACACCTCGGCCCCCTCAGCTAAATCGGCTAAACCAAATAGTGCACCATAGACAGGCTCCGCCAGCACCGTTAGACCAATTGCTGCTGGAACAGTAAGGAACAAAATGATTTGATAAGTTTGCGTGATGGTTCGTTGTAGACGATCATGCTCTTCATTTATAAACGCGTTTGTTACAGTTGGAATAATCGTTAACGACATGGCTGTTCCAAGTGCCACTGGAATTTGAATAAGCTTATGAGTCGTTTGCGCAAATGCGCCATAATACGTTTCGACGACATTCATGTCATAGCCAAGGTCTTGCATCGCTTGGTTAAACGTGACCATATCAACTAACTGATACAACGGGATCGCTAATCCCACTATTGATAACGGTATGGCATAAGTTAATAATTCTTTATACATACTGCGAAGAGGTATCGTTTGTTCTACTGTACTATCGTCAATTTGCCTTTTTAGACTAGGCCCTCTTTTTTTCCAATAGATTAGCAAAACAGCCAGACCGCCAAGGGCACCGACGAAAGCCCCGAATGTAGCAATACCAACAGCGGTACCTAATTCACCGTTCCATACATTCAAAATGAGAAAAGCAAATAAAAGAATAAAAACGATTCGAACGATTTGCTCAATAACTTGAGAAACAGCTGTAGGCCCCATCGACTGATGTCCTTGAAAATAACCTCTTATAATCGCCATAACTGGGACAATTAACAATGCTACACTGACCATCCTGACAGCGAAGATAACATCTTCGTAGGAATTTCCTTTTAAATCAGTAGGATCAACGACTTGCTTTGCAATGGGTTCCGCTAAGGAAAACAACGCTAGAAAGGCAATGATACCTGTTATAAGCATCACAACAATGCCCGATTTTAATAACCTTTGCCCTGTTCTGTAATCGCCTAGAGCATTGTATTTCGACACAAATTTCGACACCGCAAGGGGAACTCCGAGCGTAGATAAACTTAACATAATAGTATAAGGCAAATAGCCATATGTATAAAGTGCCATTCCTTGTGTTCCAACAATCGCTGTAAAAGGGAACACGTAAATTAACCCGAGAATCTTAGAGATAAAGACGCTCGCGGTTAGAATAACCGTACCTCTAATTAATTGCTGCTCTGACATGTCTCTTGCTCCTCACCTTAGTTTCACATAACACTGATAGCATTTTATCATACTTTTTATTAAAAAGTAGGGAATTATGTTGCAATTAGGCCAGCTATTTATTCTATTAGTTTTATCCCCTCCTAAAGGACTATAAAACGAATCTTCAATCAGTGGGAGTTTTCGTTCTTCTCCCACTGATTGTTAGTTGAGTTAATCAGGACATTAGCGTCCGTTATCTCCTGCCTAAATAGAGATAGCTCTACTCTCTATTTTAAAGCCGGAGTTTTACGGACGCTTATCTGTGATAAACATGTATAAGACTTTATTACCACACTTTAATAACTGGAAAAATGACACACACATTTGTATTATGACGAATCAGGTGAGAGCTGATTTGGCTATGGAGAGTAAACAATGCTTTATCACTGAGCAGCCCACATACAATAATCGTTATATTATTTATACCTCCTTCTCACTCTTCATTAAGCCTCTGGAGAGGACAAGTACAAAAAAGCTAGGAAATAGGTTCTTTCCTAGCTTAATAGCGTTGTAATAAGAGACTTCATTGCGCTCTTTTAATTAATTAGCCTTCGATAACTTTTACATAGGCGTGTCGCTGACGAGGGCCATCGAATTCACAAAAATAGATGCCTTGCCACGTGCCTAAAATAAGTTTGCCATTTTCAATGATGACTGTTTGCGAAGCCCCTGTCGTACTTGCTTTTAAATGAGACGCAGTATTTCCTTCTGCGTGCTGATACTTATCATGGTGCCATGGATAAACCTCATCCCATCGCATAAGCATATCATGCTTCACATCTGGATCTGCATTCTCATTAATTGTAATTCCTGCTGTTGTATGAGCACAATAAATGTATACAACTCCGGCTTGGACACCACTCTCATTAACGACTTGCTGCACCTCTTTCGTGATATCTTTCATTTCATCTCGTGCCCCTGTAGTGAGAGCTAATTTTTTAAGCATCTCTCTTCACCTGCTTTCTTTTTGATTGTGGTTGCGAGCATGATTGTTAGTCGCCTTCACCGCATCTTTCAGTGTGCTCGAAAAGCCTTGTTCATTAAGAACCACCAGTCCTTCAGCCGTAGAGCCTCCTGGGGATGCCACTTGATCCATTAAAAGTTGAGGTTCCCCACTATGTTCTAGCATGGATACTGATCCTTTTAACATTTGAGTCACGAGCTTTCTCGCCTGTTTACTACTAATACCATAAGTTACAGCAGCTTCTTCTAACCCTAACGCAAAAGCGTACAAAAAAGCTGGTGCACTTCCGGTAATCGCTGTTAAATCGTGAACTTTTTCTGCTGTTAATTCTTCCGATTCTCCAATGGATGACAAAATGTAGTCAATGATCGTTCTATGATGATTTTCCACATATTTCCCACACGTAAACGTGGACATAGATTGTCCGATACCCGCCGCAGTGTTTGGCATAATCCAAGCAACGGGTGTCTTCGTATTCAGCCGGGCCTCTATATAAGCTGGATCAATCCCTGCTGCTACTGTTAAAACAAGCTGATGATCGACCACTTCTTTCAACTGTGCTAGCAAGTGATCATGTACATCAGGTGGTGTAGCCAACAAAATCACATCGTGAGAAATCACTTCACTTATAGCATCTTGTGTCACGTGAACACCATATGTATTCTTTAATCTGATAAGCCTGTCTTTGTTTGATACATTTGAAACGGTTATAGGTGAGAAGATATTTTTCTCATTTGAAACTAAGCCTGAAATAATAGCCTCTGCCATTCTCCCTGCTCCAATAACTAATATAGATGTCATAAGCTCATTCATCTCCTTTGCTCGTCCTTTAACATACCACGAACGAAGCATCATGTAAAAATGTTCTGGCCATATAATTACTTGAATGAATCCCTTTTTTTAAGAGTTTAGACCTAAACAAAAGAGAACCAGCCGTGAATTTTTACATTCACGGCTGGTTAACATTTTTTTAAAAGGGCTTTTGAGGCAGCCCCCGGCTCATCATTTATTTAGCTAATATTCTGTAACTTCCGTTCTAATTTCTTTAACTTAAATTCATATTTATTTGCTTTTTCATATTGCTTTAATTTACGTTTTAACCGGCTTTTAGTTAAATTGCCATCGACTATCCCTTTTTGATTTAAGTAAGCTGCGAAAAAGTCCACATTTCCGCTTTCATATTTAAATTTATCTTCAACGGTCTCAAAATAGCGATCAAAAGCCTCTAATAACGACGCATCATCTGGGACAAAATCACCGTAAACGTCTATGCATAAACGATAATTGTACTCACTTAAAGTCGTTAAAAAAGAGGTTAAGAATAAGTCTTCGTTCCCTGCAAGCACAAAGCCTTTTCGCTCAAGTAAGGTGATAAATACGTCTAATTCATTGTGATAAAACAGGTGTGTTTGCCGCATTTCTTTTGTCATATTGAGATTTATGCTTACCGTGCCTTCAGAGCGAGCATGCAACATGTTTAAAAGCGCCCGGCTCGCTTCTGGCTTCAATAAAAAAGTTGGTAAAACTGTTTTAAGATACTTAGAGACCTCCGAATTTAATAGAGATTGTAACGCCTCTTTTCTTTTCATCTCTGCCAGCATTTTTTGTCGTTCCAAAATGGCATAGTTATTAATACGAGCCTGTGTCTCCTCAGCCCAAACCGCACGTTTTGCTTCAAACTTTTCCTTCAAGTCTTGAAACATGTGCCTCTCCTCCTTTCACGAGTTCACTAATAAACAATGGTAGAATATTTCCCACCTGAAGTTTACCACATTAAAAAGATAAATAAAACAGCGTTTTTCAAAAAAAATTCAACTATTTGATATGTATTTCATCCTCATCGTCTGTCAGGTAGATAAATAACTAATAATCGCTTAATTCAGCGTTATTTTTCTGAAAAATAAATATGGTACCTGTTTTTTTCACTAAAGCTTGCTTCATTCTTTCAAGCACAGTAAAATCGGATAGATGAATTGAATCTGACAAGAAAGAAGGCGTTAAGATGACTGATGTCATAATCATCGGTGGTGGGCCAGCTGGATTAATGGCAGCCGTGGCAGCAGCTGAACACGGTGCAACAGTCTTACTGCTCGATAAAGGGAAAAAACTAGGACGCAAACTTGCCATTTCCGGTGGAGGACGCTGTAACGTAACCAATCGCGCGGATATCGAGGATATCATTACGCATATCCCTGGTAATGGGCGCTTCATGCATAGCCCCTTCTCCATATTTAATAATGAAGACATTATTGCCTTTTTTGAAAGTCTTGGAATAAAATTAAAAGAAGAGGATCGAGGCAGAATGTTCCCTGTGAATGATAAAGCGGTGGATGTGGTCCGAGCGTTATTAAATAAAATCCGTTCATTAAATGTCTCTATTTGTACGAATACAGAAGTATGTGACATCCTTTATGATCCGTCGATCACTAGCGTTACAGGGGTTTTATTAAAAAATGGTGAAAAACTAGAAACGAACCGAGTTATTATCGCGGTAGGTGGAAAATCGGTTCCCCACACCGGCTCCACCGGTGATGGCTATCCGTGGGCTGTGAAAGCAGGGCATACGGTAACAGATTTATACCCTACTGAAGTTCCAATTACATGTCAGGACGCGTTTATAAAAGCGAAAACATTACAAGGTCTTTCATTAAGAGATGTTCAATTATCTGTACTGGATCCGAAAAAAAGAAAAGTCATTAAAGCTCATGAAGGAGATATGATCTTTACTCATTTTGGGGTTTCCGGTCCAATTAGTTTGCGTTGTAGCCAATATGTTGTTAAAGCACGAAAAAAACATCCGGATACAGCGATTCCCTTACAGGTGGACTTGTTTCCTAAGGAAACCACCGAAGACGTGTTACAGCAACTCGTCCAGTTACTTAAAGAACAATCTAAAAAAGCGATTAAAAACGCCCTTCAAGGCTTTTTGCCTGAGCGCCTTATCCCAATTTTATTAGAGATGGCCCATATTGAGCCTTTAGCCATTTATCCAGAGCTTGCTCACGCCAAGCTTAGGGAGCTGGCTCAGCTTATTAAAGGCTTCCCGCTGACAGCCACAGGGACTCTTTCTATCGAAAAAGCGTTTGTCACCGGAGGCGGTGTTAGTGTGAAAGAAATTCAACCGAAACGAATGGAATCAAAGCTAGTCAAAGGGCTCTTTTTCTGCGGTGAAGTCCTTGATTTACATGGTTATACCGGTGGTTATAATATAACCGTTGCTTTTTCGACTGGTTATACAGCAGGAAAAGCAGCTGCTGGTCAGTAGTAAAGGTTTTATTCATTTCGCCTCTCTTCGTTAATCTGGAGAAGGGCGTTTTCTTTTATCTAGCCATCCGTAAAACGCCCGCGTCAAAAATAGATAGGAAAGATAAATCTATTTAGGGGGGGGGACGGGCGCTAATGTCCTGATTAACTCAACTATCAATCGTTAGGACGACTGATTGAAGATTCATTTTATGTTTTGCAAAGACACATCCTGACGCTAAGCAGTTGTTTTTATTTTGCCCATACAAAAAAGCCCGACAGAATAATGACACAGCTTGTTGTGCCTTAATCTGTCGAACTCCGATAGTGTTATTAGTTAGCAACAATGTTCACTAATTTTCCTGGTACAGCAATCACTTTTCGAATGGTTTTGCCGTCTATTTCTTCTTTTATTTTATCTAATGTAAGTGCTTGTTCTTCTAAATCTTCTTTTGTGGCGTCTTTAGCTACCATCAGTTTTGTGCGGACTTTTCCGTTTACTTGTACTACAATTTCTACTTCACTTTCAACGAGCCATGTTTCATCATAGACTGGCCACATGCTGTATGCCAACGTCTCTTCATGTCCTAAGTAGCTCCATAGTTCTTCACTTAAATGAGGAGCCACCGGTGACAATAATTTAATGAAGCCTTCCAGATGACTTCTCGATAGTTTTTCCTGTTTATAAGCTTCATTCACAAATACCATTAATTGTGAAATACCCGTATTAAACCTTAATCCCTCAAAATCATCCGTCACTTTTTTAACTGTTTGATGATAGACACGTGTCATCTCGTCACTGCCTTGAGCATCAGCGATAATAGGGTTTAGTTTTCCTTCATCGGTAATGATTAACCGCCATACACGGTCGAGAAAACGCCGCGCACCGTCTAACCCATTCTCACTCCACGCGATGGAAGCGTCGAGTGGTCCCATGAACATTTCATAGAGTCTAAGCGTATCCGCTCCGTGGGACTCAATAATATCGTCTGGGTTGACGACATTTCCTTTTGACTTACTCATTTTTTCATTATTTTCTCCAAGAATCATCCCCTGGTTATAAAGCTTTTGGAACGGCTCTTTTGTTTGAACAATACCGATATCATACAACACTTTATGCCAAAATCGAGCATACAGAAGATGAAGAACTGCATGTTCCGCACCACCGATATAAATATCGACTGGTAACCATTGTTGTAGCTTCTTAGGATCAGCAAGCTGTTCATCATTATGCGGATCAATATAACGCAAGTAATACCAGCAGCTCCCGGCCCATTGTGGCATCGTATTCGTTTCACGTCGTCCTTTTTTACCTGTTTTAGGATCTGTCACATATAACCACTCAGTATTGTTAGCAAGTGGGGACTCCCCTGTTCCCGATGGCTTAAATTCCTCCATTTCAGGAAGTGTGAGTGGTAACTCGTGTTCAGGAATAGGCTCCATCGTTCCGTCTTCCCAATGAATCATCGGAATGGGCTCTCCCCAATAACGTTGACGGCTGAATAACCAATCACGTAATCGGTACGTGATTTGCCGCTTCCCTTTTTTATTTTCTTCTAGCCAGTCACACATCGTTGAAATTGCCTCTTCATTATGAAGGCCATTCAGAAAGTCAGAATTAACGTGTGCCCCGTCACCACCATACGCTTCTGTTGCAATATCACCGCCTGATACCACTTCTTTAATTGGTAAATTAAACGTTTTGGCGAACTCATAATCTCGTTCATCATGTCCAGGAACAGCCATTACAGCTCCTGTTCCATAATTAACGAGCACATAATCAGCGATCCAAACAGGGAGTTTTTCTCCTGTTACAGGATGAGTCGCATACCCACCTGTAAACACACCCGTTTTTTCTTTTGCTAGTTCTGTGCGTTCTAAGTCACTTTTTGTCGCTACTTGGTGCTGATAAGCAGTGACCGCTTCTTTTTGCTCTGCCGTCGTTAAGTCATTAATAAGAGAATGCTCCGGCGCTAGTACGAGATACGTGGCTCCGTATAAAGTATCTGGGCGCGTTGTAAAAACGGTCACCTCTTTTCCAAGCTCATCAAGCTTAAAATGAACGTCCGCACCCTCTGACCTGCCAATCCAATTACGCTGCATATCTTTAATACTTTCAGGCCAATCTAACTCTTCCAAATCCTCAAGAAGTCGATCTGCATAAGCTGTTATCTTAAGCATCCATTGCTTCATCGGACGGCGTTCAACCGGATGACCTCCCCGTTCACTTTTTCCATCGATAACCTCTTCATTTGCTAGGACAGTGCCTAATGCAGGGCACCAATTAACCGCTACTTCATCCACATACGCTAACCCTTTTTTATATAGTTGAAGGAAAATCCACTGCGTCCATTTATAATATTTCTCATCGGTTGTATTCACTTCTCTATCCCAATCGTAAGAAAACCCGAGTGCTTTAATTTGTCTACGGAAATTATTAATATTCTGTTCTGTGAATTCACGCGGGTGCTTACCGGTATCAAGGGCATATTGTTCTGCCGGTAAACCAAAAGCATCCCATCCCATTGGATGAAGGACGTTATACCCTTGCATACGCTTCATCCGTGACAAAATATCAGTTGCTGTATAGCCTTCTGGATGTCCTACATGTAACCCTGCTCCTGATGGATATGGAAACATATCCAATGCATAAAACTTTTTCTTAGCTGGGTCCTCTGTTGTCGCGAATACTTTGTTTTCTTCCCAAATGTGCTGCCATTTTTTTTCGATTTGCTGATGTTCAAATGCCAACTTTGTTACCTCCTTAAAACTCTCTCTATAGTTAGTGTTACCTAAACGCTTAAAAGCAAAAAGCCTCCCGTCACTAGTTATGACTAGGGACGAGAGGCTGATAATCATCCTTCCCGCGGTACCACCCACGTTTAGCGCTAATTTCAAAAGCACTCACTCTATACCGTTAACGCCAGTCACACGACAAAAGGTAAATGATTTCCCCTTTGCAACTCCAAGGTGAGTTCATGAACAACCATGGTTAACTTTCAGCGACCGTTAACTCTCTGTATCAAGGTTACTTCATTACTAATCCTTTTCTACATTTTTTTCACATTCATTTATCGTCATTATACGTTATTTTATGAGGTGACACAATCACTGTCAAGTCTTGCTCATGCATCTTACAAAAAATGTGTTTGCAGACTCTAATGAACGACCATTTTATAGCACCTATGAAGACAGGTCTTTTTCCTCTAAGAAGCTGAACGTTCTTGTCGTTTTTTCGTAAAATCTAGGTGTGGAACGCCTTTATCGAAGATGCGAGTCATGATAAACGCAATCGAAAACATAGCCACCAGAACATAAAATAAGACGGCCATTCCAAATAAGTCAGCCATGAGTCCACCGAAAAGTGGCCCAATCATCCTCCCACCTGTCCCGACACTATTTACAATCCCTTGATAAAAGCCAGCCTTTCCTTTTGGAGCTAATGTGTGCGCAATTGTCGGTATAGCTGGCCAAACAAACATTTCTCCTAACGTTAGAATGATCATCGCTACCACAAATGCTGTCAAAACTTCAGCACTAGCTAAAATTAAATACGAAACCATAAAAATACTAAGTCCCACATAAATTTGCGCTTTTAAAGAATGAACCCATCTTCTTATAAAAAATTTAATAAGAGGCTGACAAAAAATAATCATTCCTCCATTAATCGTCCACAGTAGACTGTAAGCACTTAATGGGATTCCTAAGTTTTGTGTATGAACAGAAATAGTCGAAGCCCACTGGGTATAAGCAACCCAACAAACTAAGAAGCCAGCGCATAGTAAAAGAAGTGCTTGGAATCGTTTACTACTTTCCACTCGTTCTGTCTGTTGAAACGTAGAAGAAGCTGAAACTTCCCTTCCTTCCTCCTCAAGATGTTTAAAAAAAGTGAGTGCCAATAAGAAAAAACTAAAATACATCACACCGTTCCCAAAGAAGACAAAATCGAATCTCAAGCTGGCAAGCAACCCGCCAATGGCTGCCCCTGCGGCAACGCCCACATTTTGTGCCACGTACATGGCATTAAAAGGCTTGCGTCCACCTTCAGGCCATATCGCTCCGGCTAATGCATACATACAAGGCACCATCATACCTCCACCAAATCCAATCGTTGTAAGCATGAGAACATATGCTATAAATGACTGATGGAAAATAGCTAACGTAAAGGCGCTCACTGTTGTAATCGTAACGCCGACCATAATCGTTTTATAGCCGCCAATCTTATCAAACAATCTACCTCCTAGTAGATTCCCTGCAACCCCTGCAGCTGCGTTTATCATAATAATACTTCCAGCCACTGTTAAAGAACGCCCTAGTTCTTGACTCATATATATGGTATTCAGCGGCCATAAAAATGACGCACCTGTCACATTAATTGTCATCCCAATGACTAAAATCCAGATCGCTTTTGGCATGCATCTTCCCTCCATTATTTCGATACACTAACTAATAGATTAGATGATTATGATTTAATTAGCAATAAAACGACCCTTCAATGAGGGGGAGTTTTCGTTCTTCTCCTACTGATTGGTCGTTGAGTCAATCACGATAATAGCGTCCGTTATCCCCCGCTTAAATAGAGTTAGCTCTTTTTCCTTTTTTGATCCGGGAGTTTTACAGGACGCTTATCTGTGATAACTAAAATCACACCTTTTACTGATTGGCATTATTTTTACGCTGTGCAAGTATGATAGGATAGAAGAAACAGGTCCGTAGAGGAGGACGAGCTTCATGATTGATTTACGAAGTGATACAGTCACCAAACCGAGCCAGCTAATGCGGGATATGATGGCAAAAGCTGATGTGGGTGATGATGTATATGGAGAAGACCCTACAGTCAATGAGTTAGAAGCATACGCAGCTAAGCTTGTGGGAAAAGAAGCTGCCCTCTTCGTCACAAGTGGTACACAAGGTAATCAAATAGCCGTTTTGTGTCATACACATTTAGGGCAAGAAGTGATTATGGACGAAGACGCACATGTATTTGTTTATGAGGGTGGCGCTATTTCTGCTTTTGCTGGTGTTCAATCGCGGACACTTCCCCATGTAAACGGAGAAATTCCATTGAAAACATTGGAGGAAGCCATTCGACCAGATAACGTGCATTTCCCTGAAACAGGCCTAATCTGGCTTGAAAACACGCACAATCGTAGCGGTGGAACTGTATTAACGATTGATTACTTAAAACATGTAGCGGAAATAGCCGCTCACCATAACGTGCCAGTACATATGGATGGCGCCCGTCTCTTTAACGCTGCCGTTGCCAGTAGAGAAGACGTGACAACGATTACGCAACATGTGGATTCCGTACAATTTTGCCTCTCAAAAGGGCTCGGTGCCCCAGTAGGATCCATCCTAGCTGGAAGTAAACACTTTATCGCTAACGCCAGAAAAAAACGGAAGATGCTCGGAGGTGGCCTTCGGCAAGCAGGTGTACTTGCCGCTCCAGGCCTACTAGCGTTAAAATCAAATATAAAACGGTTAGAAGACGATCACCAACATGCTCGAATGTTAGCAGCAGCGATAAATAGGTATACCGATATGATAGTCGCTCATGACATTCATACCAACATCATTATTGCCGACACGGCCCACTCTTCTAAGACAGCTAAAGAATGGGTATCTCTGCTAGCCGAAAAGGGCGTTTCCGTTATTCAATATAAACCTGAGGCATTGCGTTTCACAACACATTTAGATATATCTACCAAAAATATTAACGACGTCATTAACCTATTAAAAACATGGTCATAAAACGAGCCTTTAATCAGGGGTGTTTTCGCTCTTCTCCCACTGGTTGATCGTTTGGTGACTCAGGACATTAGCGTCTGTTCGCTCTCCTCTCTATTTTGAGCAGGGAGTTTTACGGACGCTTATCTGTAATAAATGAAAGGCAGTTGACAGTACAATGACTAACGAACAAGCGCCTCTTTTCGGAGATAAGCGCTACCTCACATGGAATTACCATTTAAAACAGCAATTTGGTGAAAAAATATTTAAAGTCCCATTGGACGGTGGATTCGATTGTCCTAATCGGGATGGAAATGTTGCTTACGGTGGCTGCACATTTTGTAGTGAGCGAGGCTCTGGTGACTTTGCCGGTGACAGACGTGATGATTTAGTCACACAGTTTCATGCGATTAAAGAAAAACTTCATAAAAAATGGCGATCAGGAAAATATATCGGCTATTTTCAAGCTTATACAAATACGTATGCCCCAGTAGAGGAGCTTCGTGACATGTATGAGGTCATCTTAGAGCAGGAAGGTGTGATCGGTCTTTCCATTGCTACACGCCCTGACTGTTTACCAGATGATGTAGTTGCGTACTTGGCAGAACTAAATAAACGCACTTATTTATGGGTGGAGTTAGGCTTGCAAACGGCCCATGATCAAACAGGAGAGCTTATTAACCGCGCTCATGATTTTCAATGTTATGTAGAAGGTGTGAAAAAGCTTCGCAAGCACGGTATTCGCGTATGCTCTCATATTATTAATGGATTGCCATTGGAGACGAATGCCATGATGCTTCAAACGGCTAAAGAAGTGGCTAAACTGGACGTCCAAGGGATTAAAATACATTTACTCCACTTATTAAAAAGGACGCCAATGGTTAAGCAATATGAAAAAGGGATGCTTGACTTAATGGATAAAGATACTTATATTAAGCTCGTCTGCGATCAGCTAGAAGTCCTTCCTCCTTCAATGATCGTTCACCGCTTAACAGGTGATGGCCCCGCAGACTTAATGATCGGACCAATGTGGAGTTTAAATAAATGGGAAGTGCTAAATGGGATCGATAAAGAAATGAAAGAACGTAACAGTTGGCAAGGAAAATACTTCTCTACTGACAGTAGTCAAAAGGGGATTGCGTTATGAAGCTAACACGTATTCTCCCCTTCGCAAGGGAATTATTAGTGAAAGCCGTTCCTAAGAATGGGATAGCGATTGATGCCACAGCAGGTAATGGGCATGATACGCTCTTTTTAGCGAAGTGCGTTGGCGAACACGGCTTTGTATATAGCTTCGATATCCAAAAGCAGGCGATTGAGGCAACTAAAAGCCGGCTTATGTCAGAAAGTGCGTTACCCCCTGTCAATCTCATTCATGATGGACACGAAAACTTACTCACATATCTAAAAAATGAACATAACGGACAAGTTGATGGCGCAATTTTCAATTTAGGCTATTTGCCTGGGAGTGATAAATCGGTCGTAACCATAGCTGAGACAACGATCACAGCGATACGTCATATTTTAACTCATTTAAAACCTGAGGGGCTTCTCATACTAGTCATTTATAGTGGCCATATGGAAGGTAAAAAAGAGCGAGAAGTACTCATACCTTTTGTACGTCAATTACCCCAAGACACGTATCATGTGCTAGAATATCAATTTACGAATCAGAGAAATAACCCGCCGTTTATTATTGCTATCGAAAAACGTTAGGGATAAAGCGTCTTTACACTGATCCAACATAACAGATGCGATTATCATAAATGATAATCGCATCTGTTAACTGTGTTGTCCCAGCCTCACTAATCCTGTTCCTTTTATGACGCTGTGGCTTTTTCTCTTCGATCGGTTTTCAAGAGATTAAACTTTATAAATGAATAAAAAAGAAACGTTGTTACCCCACCATGCCGCATTAATCGACGCCCATTTCTTTTTAGATTAGCATCTTTTTTGACCTTTTCATCCGCAAGATAAATAGCGAGTAAACCATTGTTAATGAGCCGGTGAAATTTATTATCTCTCAGCATTTTTAGCGAGTCATCAGCTTTTATAAAGAACTGTTCCATTCTAGTAAGCAATGTTTCATCGCTCTCATAGTAAAAACAAAAATTTAAATCTCCTTCTATTCGATCTTCCTCTTGATCAATGAAATAATCCATCATAATATGTAACCCTTGAACCCAAGGGAAATAACCATCTTTAACAAACTTTGCTTCTTCTTTTGAGAACGAAGCATCACCTGCTGCATATGAACTTAAACAAAAAATCCCGAGGGTAGAACCTGTACAAGCCGAAAACTCATACCAGGTCATTGGCTCCATTTGTGCTTTATGCTGTTCAAACCAATCAATCAACCGTATTTCTCTGGTCTCGTGATGGACATGTTTATTCACTTGCAAATCACTATATAAAGAAGCTAACTGAAGGTTTTGTTCTTCTACTTCCTTGTAAGCAGGAAATGATAAGACACATCTCTGGCAGGTTTTAACGAGCTCTGATAAATATCCTCCGTCATCCTTTTCACTTCGATAGTGATAATAATCATGCAATGGTGCGTTTACTGTAAGAGCATCCAACATCGCCCTATGAAGTGCGCTAAAATCATTTGGATCTAGCGAAGTACTTCTATCACACAAATTATCTAAATAATCACTGATCGTTTGATAAGCCACAATAAACTTAACTGCTTCCTTTAGGTTGTCGCCTGCCAATAGCGCATAGACAGCACCGCCTTCACAGTGAAACGCTTTGTTAGCAATACTTGCTAACGCTTGTTCTCGAAGCTCTGGATCCGGGATCTCTTTAGCTCGCTTCCGCCATCCATCTAAGCATGTATAGACCTCCGGAATAACCTTTTTATATATTTGAATCATAAGAGACCAAGATGTCGTAGGGACCGTCACTTTACATTCCTCCATCACACGGCGAGCAGAACCACTTAATTATGAAGATTCATCGTAACGAAACCGAGCATATGGGCAAGCACATGATTTTTTTCCGGTTCGTTCAGCACTTCATGGTACAGTCCTTCCCATTCTTTATAGTATTTATCCTTTAAATCTACTTGATTAAACCATTCTTTCACTTTAAATTTATCAACAATTCGGTCATCCCCACCTTGCATAACAAGGAGCGGCAGTTCTGGAAAGCGTTCAGTATTAGCATGGGCTATTTTTATCGCTTTATCTAATTCTCTATACCATCTGACACTAACTTTTTTGATTAACAAATGATCGGTGGCATCTCGCTCTCGCATTAACGGGTCGCGCGTACCTGACCCTGTTTCAAGGCCTGAAGGGAACCTCAAACCAGGTGTCACTCTATTCAATGCTAATGAAAGTACCTTTTTATTAATCGGTGTTTTATTAAATAATCCAAAACAAGGGGATGACAAAATCACCATTTGAGGAAGCTTTTCTTCCCGCATCTCCATCAGCGTCCGAGTTGATATTAGTCCCCCCATACTATGTCCTAACAAAATCACAGGCAAACCATATTTTTTAGCTTCATTAAGCCAACCTGATACCGCTTTTATGTAGTCATTGAAGCTTTTTACGTGACCTTTTCTCCCTTCCGTTGTCCCTTGTCCAGGTAAATCCCCAAGTATGACATGAAACCCAAATTCATTTAACCGCTCAGTAATCCACTTGTAACGCACATGATATTCTCCAGCTCCATGAACAACAACAAATACCCCTTTAGCCTCTTTTGACTTCGCTTCCCATCTCCACATATTTATCACCTTCGATTCAGTCTGTTTTCTTACTATCTTCCCTTTCCATAACACTTTCGTCAAGTCATAGAAATCGAGATTTCGGTCCCAAAAGAAAATTTGATAAACTATTGGGGAAAGTATAAGTATTTTTAAGGAGGTAAGTTGATGACTATTTACCCATATAACGGAAAAGCGCCCCTTATCAGTGAAAAGGTTTACATTGCAACAGGGGTTATTATTACTGGTGATGTCACTATTCATGACAATGCAAGCATATGGTTTAATACCGTCATACGTGGAGATGTGGCTCCGACAATCATTGAAAAGAATGTTAATGTCCAAGATAATTGCACCCTTCACCAAAGTCCTAACATCCCTTTACATCTGAAAGAAGGCGTTACAGTTGGCCATCAGTGTACCTTACATAGTTGCCTCATTCATAGACACGCTTTGATAGGAATGGGGTCGCTTATTCTTGATGGCGCAGAAATCGGTGAAGAAGCTTTTATTGGTGCAGGAAGCCTTGTACCACCAGGTAAGAGAATCCCACCAAGAACATTAGCACTCGGACATCCGGCTAAAGTCGTTCGCGAATTGACTGATGATGACTTCGCAGACATGAAACGGATCAGAGAAGATTATATGGCAAAAGCCACTCATTATAAACGTTTGGAAGAAAAACAACGTAACACTAAAAAATGACACAGCTAAATATGAGAAGATATACTCAATTAACTGAATTAGATTAAAAAAGCACGCTGATGCCCGAGAAAAGCTTTCTTCATATCAACTATAAGTTGACGAGACTAAAGTCATTTCACATCATGCGTGCTGTTTGATTTAGATAAGTTAAAACGAATTAAGATTGCTTCGCTAGTGCAAAAGCCTCTTCTTTCATGAGAGCCGCTTTATCTGTCGCTTCCCATGGAAGGGCCACATCTGTACGGCCAAAATGTCCATAGGCAGCAGTTTGTTTATATATCGGGCGACGTAAATCAAGCATCTTAATGATCCCTGCTGGACGCAAGTCAAAGTGATCTCGTACTACTTTAACAAGTACTTCCTCCGATACTTTTCCCGTGTCAAATGTTTCAATCGCAATCGACACCGGCTGAGCAACACCGATAGCATACGCTAATTGAACCTCACACCGTTCAGCTAAACCGGCTGCTACAATATTTTTTGCTACGTAGCGGGCAGCATAGGCGGCAGATCGATCCACTTTAGTCGCATCTTTACCAGAGAAAGCCCCACCACCATGACGTGCATAACCTCCATACGTATCTACAATAATTTTTCTGCCAGTTAACCCCGCATCCCCTTGAGGACCTCCAATCACGAACCGTCCAGTAGGATTAATAAAATATTTTGTGTTTTCATCTAAAAATACATCTGGAACAACTGGTCGTATAACGTGTGTCGTTAAATCTGCTTTAATTTGTGCTAATTCTATTTCCGGATGGTGTTGAGTAGAAATCACGATTGTGTCAATTCGAACTGGCTGTTGATTTTCATCGTATTCCACTGTTACTTGGACTTTTCCATCAGGACGTAAATAATCAAGTGTACCATCTTTACGTACTTCTGCAAGACGACGAGAAAGCTTATGCGATAAGGAAATTGGCAATGGCATGAGTTCAGGTGTTTGGTTATCTGCGTAGCCAAACATTAACCCTTGATCTCCTGCACCTATGGCTTCAATTTCGTCCTCAGACATGTCACCTTCTCTCGCTTCAAGTGCTTGATCAACACCTTGAGCAATATCTGGAGATTGCTCATCAATGGACGTGAGTACAGCACATGTTTCGTAATCAAATCCATATTTCGCCCTTACATACCCAATTTCTTTCAACGTTTCTCGAACAACTTTTGGGATATCCACATACGTTGAGGTTGTAATTTCTCCAGCCACAAGCACAAGCCCTGTATTGACTGATGTTTCGCACGCCACCCGCGCATTCGGGTCGTTTTTCATAATTTCATCTAAAATAGAGTCAGATATTTGATCGCAAATTTTATCCGGATGTCCTTCTGTCACCGATTCCGATGTAAATAAACGTGTTTTTCCTGCCACTTTATGTACCTCCTTAAATTTTCCAACTAATATGCTGATGACGGTACTCGTTCTCCTGTAGAATGGCTTCTCTTCTCACTAGATGACCCGCTGAGTCGCCGCACTTACGTCAACATCGTAAGCAAGGAAAGCGTCGACACTATGTTTCACTTTTAAAAGCGTATCGTAGTCATATCCTACACTTTCTACCTTAAAATAGTCAGACTTTCATAGAAGTATAAAAAAACCTTTCCCTAACTAGAGGAAAAGGTTTGAATCCATTCGCCTTTCACCTCTTATCGGTCAAGACACCGTATGATAGCGTATGCCTTGCAGGTTAGCACCGTTCACATTTTACCTTAGTGATGGTTGCTGGGCTTCGTTGGGCCTGTCCCTCCGCCTACTCAGGATAAGAGTATCCGTTCTCAAGAAAGAATAACCGATTTTTAGGAAAGTGTCAACCTTAGTCCTTTTCCTTCTTCTTCAAGGATACTGTGACAATATTATGACGCTTTTAAGTTTCTTTCTCTTTTTATGTAGACATTCGATTACACTAAATATATAGTCATATTCTTACTTTTCACCAATATTTGTTTATCATTTCTTCTAAAACCACCTTTATAAAAACGATTTTTCAATCAGTAGGCGTTGTCATTCTTCTCACACTGATTGGTCGTTGAGTGATTCAGGACATTAGCGTCCGCCCGTTATCTCCCGGCTCAAAATAGAGTTAGCTCTCTTCTCTATTTTGAGCCGGGAGGTTTACGGACGGTTATATGTGATAAAAAGCCCCTCGCTCTCACCTATCTCCTTCTAAACTTGATTTAATTACTTATTTCCTAAAAAGTATAGCACATATAAACTTAATGTATTATACTTTATATTATATAAGTTATACTATATAGTTTATTGAAAAGTGAAGACACTCTATTAACTATTTGATTTTACGTAAAGCCTTACATACCTTCTTGCATTATGAACATTCACGTTCGTCATGTCTTAAAGGTATCCCTCACAGGAGAACGACCTAAATTATTTTGAAAGGGTGGATCACTATGAGTATGATTCATTTTGAAGCAAGATTGTGTCAGTTGATGCAAGGAAACAATGTGAACAAGGATCTGCCTGTCCCACATTTAATTGAAAAGATGTTAGCTAGAAAAGAAGGACAGCTAACTGCCGCAGGCGCCTTTGTAGCGAAAACAGGTGAATATACCGGTCGCTCTCCAATGGATAAGTTCATCGTTAAAGAGCCTTCCTCAGAAAGAGATATTCATTGGGGATCTGTTAACAAACCCATTTCATCTGAAACCTTTGAACGTCTTTATGAAAAAGTTTTACACTATTTAGCTAATAAGGATGAACTATTTGTACGGCACGGCTTTGCTGGAGCAGACACTAACTACCAGTATCCTATTCGTATCGTAAATGAATTAGCATGGCATAATTTATTTGTGAGACAATTATTTATTCGCCCAGATGAGGAGAGAAAAACCACACATTTACCAGAATTCACAATTGTTAGCGCTCCAGGATTCAAAGCTGATCCAACACGTGATGGCACACGATCAGAAGCGTTTATCATCATATCATTTGAGAAGCGAACAATTCTCATTGGTGGAACAGCTTACGCTGGAGAAATGAAGAAGGCCATCTTTTCTATTATGAATTATCTCCTCCCAAAACAAGGTATCTTGTCTATGCATTGTTCAGCTAATGTTGGTAGTGAAGGAGATGTGGCATTATTTTTTGGCCTATCTGGCACAGGTAAGACGACTCTTTCAGCTGACCAACATCGGTCACTTATCGGTGACGATGAACATGCTTGGTCTCCAACAGGTATATTTAATATTGAGGGGGGCTGTTATGCCAAGTGCATCAATTTGTGTAAGGAAAAAGAGCCAGACATTTACAATGCAATTAAGTTCGGATCCGTTTTAGAGAATGTCGTCATCGATGAACAGACACGAGAGCCGGACTACGAGGCCACAGACTACACCGAAAACACGAGAGCTGCTTATCCCATAACTTCTATTGATTCGTCAACAATACCTAGTATTAGTGGTCATCCCTCAACATTAATCTTTTTAACTGCTGATGCTTTTGGGGTACTCCCTCCAATAAGTAAGTTATCAGTAGAGCAAGCCATGTATCACTTTTTATCAGGCTACACTAGCAAGCTAGCAGGGACAGAGCGGGGAATTAGCTCACCAACCGCCACTTTCTCAGCTTGTTTCGGTGCACCGTTTCTCCCGCTACACCCGAGCCACTATGCCGAAATGTTAGGAGAGAAAATGACGGAGCATAACACAGATGTGTTTCTTGTTAATACAGGCTGGCAAGGGGGATCATATGGCACTGGTCACCGGATCAGTTTACAATATACTAGAGCGATGGTAAGAGCCGCCCTTCAAGGTGATTTACAATCAGCTGAAACGACTAAAGATCCAGTATTTGGGTTGCATATTCCACTTCATTGCCCTGGCGTTCCTGATCACCTTTTACTCCCATGGCAAACATGGTCAGATCCGCTTGTCTATGAACAAAAAGCAAAGGAGTTAGCTTGTAAATTCAAAGAGAATTTCAACCGATTCCAAGACATACCTAAAGATGTATTAACCGGTGGGCCGGTTATCTAAAAAGTTTTTTATATAGAAAGTATTGCATTTAACATGTTCTTCTTTTAAGGGGGAAAGATGCGGCAACATCTTTCCTTTCCCCTTATTTAGAAGAACATGTTTTATTTTTCCATAAAATTCCATTCGTGATAAATCGCTCTAGATCACTAAAGTGAACAAACATCCCGGTATAGATAGAAAAAGTTTGTAAAATTAAGTAATTATATATAGAATTGCGGAACTTTTTACTTCAAAGCACGTCTAACTATTATAATAAATTCATATTTTGTTTACTTTTCATTTACAAACCGACTATAATAGTTGAAGTGTGTTATTTTTAAAAGCTTAGATAAAATTGGGTTATAAAAACAGAAACAATCCATTTTATCCTTATGCATATGTAGTGTCATGTAGCACAGGACGCTATTATGGTTGCAGATTAAGCTATGAAATAGCTTAAATATATTACAGATAAAGATTAATTTATGGGGGAAAGAAAACATGATTAAAAAAGAAAATTTAAAGAAGCCGTCAATCTTTTGGATTGTTTTGTTCTTTTTATGGCTTAAAACGGTCATCGTAGGGGTTACACAGTTTAATATATCGATAGAGAATCTGAATCAATTTATTATTCTCATATTGAACCCACTACCCATTTTAATGCTAGTCATTACGTTTTTATTACGTCGTAAAGAAAGCAGACAAACTTATTACATGCTCGTTTTTATGACTGTGGCATCGATAATATTATACTCAAATGTCCTTTATTACCGTGAATTCACAGATTTTATTACTATTCCGCTTCTTTTCATGGGTAGCAACATGGCTGATTTAGGATCAAGTATCCATACCCTTGTTAATTGGTATGATCCACTATTTTTCATAGATATTGTGATTGCAGGTGTTTTAATTTATAAGTGGCAAAAAGCAGGAAAAGTAGTCAAGTATAAGCATCGCTTCAAAGATCTACGTCCTTACTATGCAGTCATTATCATCTTAACAATCATTAATATCAGTCTTGCTAATGTTGAACGACCACAATTATTAACAAGAACTTTTGATAGAGAGCTTTTGGTCAAAAATCTAGGTGTCTACAGTTTCCACCTTTATGATGCTTATCTCCATACTGCTTCTCAAGCACCACGCGTATTTGCAAATGAATCTGGGCTTGAAGAAGTGAATGAGTTTATCGGGGAGAACCACACAAGTATCGAGAAGGATTTATACGGTATCGCTGAAGGTAAAAATGTTATTTTTGTTGCCGCTGAATCTATCCAGGATTTCGTTATTAATGAAACTGTCAATGGTGAAGAAATTACACCGTTTTTAAATGAACTGGTGGAAGAAAGCTTTTATTTTGATCAATTCTATCATCAAACAGCACAAGGAAAATCTTCGGATTCAGAGTTCGTTATTAATAACTCTTTATACCCGCTTGCTAGAGGAGCAGTCTTTTTCTCTCATGCCAGCAATGAGTACTATGCTTTACCTGAGATTTTAAGTGAAAATGGCTACTACACAGCTTCTATGCACGGAAATAATGGGAGCTTCTGGAATCGAAATGTGATGTATAATCAATTCGGTTATGATGATTTTTATACGAAAGATGATTATGAGATCACGGAAGAGAATAGCGTAGGTTGGGGATTAAAGGATATCGATTTTATGGAGCAATCTGTCGAACATATGCTAGATATGCCACAACCTTTCGAAGTAAAACTTATCACGCTAACAAATCATTTCCCATTCGACCTTGATGAGGAAGACATGTATATTGATAGATACGATTCAAATAGTAATACTTTGAACAAGTATTTTCCAACTGTCCGTTATATGGATGAATCCATTAAAATTTTATTTGAGCGTTTAAAAGAAGAAGGCTTGTATGAAGATTCCATTATCATCATATATGGTGACCATGACGGTATATCTTCCAACCATAATCGAGCGATGGGACAATTTTTAGACAAAGAAGTGACGCCATTTGTTGAAACAGAATTGCAACAAGTACCATTTATTATTCACATCCCAGGAGTCGAAGGGGAAAAGATCTCTAAAGTTTCTGGACAAATAGACGTTCGACCAACCCTTCTTCACCTTTTAGGAATTGAAGTGGAAAATCAAACGATCTTCGGTGACAATATCTTCTCAGAAGACTACGAAGAATTTACAATTCTTAGAAATGGCAACTTTATAACTGATGAAGTCGTTTATGTAAATGAAGTTTGCTACTCTAAAGAGACTGGTGAACCAATAGACGATGAAAAGTGCGAACCTTATTTAGATCGCGTACATGAAGAACTAGAATACTCTGATAAAATTATTTACGGAGACCTTCTACGTTTTGACGGACGAAACAAAGAAAACGAAAAGACTGATGAAAGTGATAGTGAAGAGAACATTAATGACCTCAATGAGTTTGATGTTAAAAAAGAAGAAGAGTTAGAAGAAGACGCCTCTTAATAATCCTAATTAACCACCTTACAAGTCTATATGACTTTAAGGTGTTTTTTTATGAGTTCACTTAAACTTTTATGTAGCTTCTCAAACGCATCCCCTTTAAAGATAATTGTAAGTATCATAAATAGAATATAGTAATACCCCAAAGAAGGTCCTATCCGATTTGGTAGTCATTATGAATGTAAAAAAGCGATCTGAAGCGTTAACTTAACAGATCTTAATAATAGGAAAAAGGGTCCCAAAAAGTCGGTAAACTAACCGCTTGTTGAGGACACCCTCTTCTATTTTTTGAGATATAAATGGGCACGAATCTGTTACAGGCGGACGATTTCCGTGTGCTTGTCTTCACTTCATTCTGACTCAACGGAAAATTAAGAGAATGGATTTTCAGACTACATGAAACCACTAAATTGTTCATCATATTAAAAAACATAAAGCTACGTTTGGTTCCAAAGCAGATAAAAATACCAATGTTATTCGTATGGAGGACGATTATATGAAAATGGGCCATATATGATGAAGGAAAGCACCAATTAGAAAAGCCTTAATACAGGAGAAGACATTGAATTCTATGTTTAAAGGAAAAATGTGAAAAGTGCATTCGACCATATGCAGACAAGAGGTCGTTTCACTGCTTTATCTTCAAGGACTGGCCCCCTCCTCACCTCGAAGTGAGATCCATCGCCCATAACATCTTGAAACAGGCGGTTGATTCCGCCTGTTTCAAGAACTCAAACCTCGATACAATAATTTATTCTGTCACTAATTCCAAGTCTACTGGAATAAAGTCTTCCACATCTTCACCGCTAAGCAGGTCGAATGCTGCTTGTACGGCGCTTTCACCAATCATAATTGGCTGCTGAGCCACAGTGCCAGCTAATCGGCCGCTTTCTACAGCTGTCACAGCATCATCTGTTGCATCAAATCCAATTACGACGATATCTCTTCCCGATGCTTCAATAGCTTCTAGTGCCCCCAATGCCATTTCGTCATTATGAGCGAAAACGCCTTCAATATTAGGATTACCTTGAAGGATATTTTCCATAACAGATAATCCTTCTGCTCGATCAAAATTAGCTGTTTGTGATGTCACCACATCCAGTGATTCAGTCGCAATGTTATTAAACCCTTCGCCTCTTTCTCTAGCAGCTGAGGAACCCGGAATACCTTCCAATTCTGCTACTTCAGCTCCTTCACCAACAAGCTCTACGAGTAATTCTCCAGCCATTTCGCCACCTGCAATGTTATCAGAAGCGATATGTGCCACTACCTCTCCACCATCGGCCCCTCGGTCAACTGTAATGACAGGAATATTTTCAGCATTTGCTAATTCAACTGCTGACACAACTGCCGAAGAATCTGTTGGGTTAATTAAAATCACATCAACCCCCTGTTGAATCAAGTCTTCCACATCGTTCACTTGCTTTGAATTATCATCTTGAGCATCCACAACATTTAACTGAATACCTAACTCATCTGCCTTTTCTTCAGCCCCTTCTTGTAATGTCACAAAGAATGGATTATTTAACGTTGAAATTGAGAATCCGACTGTAAAATCTCCGTCATCATTACCAGCTGTGTTATTCGACGCGTCATTAGCTGGAGATTCTGTTGTACACGCAATGACCAATAAACTCAGCACTGTTAACGCCATTAATAAACCTAGCTTTTTCATGATAAAATCGCCCCTTTAAGCATTTTTTTTGCGGTCCATCAGTACCGCTAAGAGAATAACACTACCTTTGACAACTTGCTGGAAAAAAGAACTCACACCTAACAGATTTAATCCATTATTCAAAACACCTATGATCAAGGCACCGATTAATGTGCCGACGATCCAACCACGTCCTCCGGTTAAGCTTGTCCCACCTAACACAACAGCTGCGATAGCATCTAATTCATACATCGTTCCTGCTGTCGGTTGAGCTGAATTCAATCTTGATGTTAATATAATGCCGGCTAATGCCGACAAAAAGCCGGTTAAGGAATACACATAAATTTTAATACGATCTACTTTAATGCCAGATAAAATGGAGGCTTCTTCATTTCCCCCCACTGCATAAACTCGTCGTCCAAACGTCGTTTTCTTTAAAATCAAGTATAAAACTAGAAAACTAATAAGCATTGTCACTGCTGGTACTGGAACCCCAAAAAGGTATCCTCGACCTAGTAATTCAAACATGCCATTATCGCCGCCCAAACCTGAAACAGGACGACCATCTGTAAAAACGAGTGTAAGACCACGATAAATCGTCATAGTTGCTAACGTGGCAATAAACGGTGCCACTTTCCCTTTGGCAATAATGAAGCCATTTACCGCCCCTAATACGACACCTGTCAATAAACCGATAAGCATTGCTAGGACAGGGTCAACACCTGAAGCCATCAATGTAGCAGTAACTGCTCCTGATAAGGCGAGCATCGAACCAACAGACAAGTCAATGCCACCAGTCAAAATAACAAAAGTCATCCCGAAAGCAATAAGTGCATTAATGGACACTTGACGCAACACATTTAACACATTACCAAAAGATAAAAAACTAGGATTTAAAATTGTAATAATAGCAACAATGAGGAACAGTCCGATAAAAGGCCCTAATAAACCAATTGTGGACTTAAATTTTTTGTTGGCGAACATGTTTATCCCCTCCTGTGGCGTAATGCATAATTGTCTCCTCCATTAAGTCATCTCTATCTAAAATCGTCATCCATTTACCTTCATTCATAATACCAACACGTGAACTCATGCCGATGACTTCTGGTAACTCTGATGAAATCATAATGATTGCCACACCTTGCTTCGCCAAATCATTCATGATGTTATAAATTTCTTTTTTTGCACCTACATCTACCCCACGTGTAGGCTCGTCTAATATTAAGATCCGTGTATTCTGTCCGAGCCACTTGGCTATGACAACTTTTTGTTGGTTACCTCCACTGAGCGATTTCGCTGCCTGCTGAGGGCTGGAAGTTCGTACGCCAAGCTTTGCTACTAAGTCAGTGTATAGTGCCATTTCTTTCTCTGCATTAAGCCAGTTTAGACGTGAAATATCTGATAAATTGGTCAGGCTTAAATTTTCTTTAACAGAAAAATCAACGATGAGCCCCTTAGATTTTCTGTCTTCAGATACAAACCCAATCCCATGCTGAATCGCCGATTGTGGATCTTTTATTGCCGCTTCCTTACCATCGATTTTCACGGTACCACTTGTGGCTTTTCGATAGCCAAAGATGGTTTCCACGAGTTCTGATCTTCCCGCTCCCATAAGCCCTGATATACCAAAGATTTCTCCACTCCTGACTTGAAAAGAAACGTCGTTAAATTCACCATCTCGCGTTAATTTTTCCACTTCCAATTTAATATCGCCTGGTGTTAAATCATAGTCAGGAAACCTTCCTCCAAGTTCGCGACCTACCATCATTTTCACAATGTCATCAAAGTTAGTCTCCTTAATCACTTTTGTCCCGACATATTCACCATCTCTCAATACTGAGATGCGATCACACAATGAAAAAATTTCCTCCATTCGGTGAGAAATATAGATGAATGTGACGCCTGTTTGTTGTAACTTTCTTATCGTTTTAAACAACGTATCAATCTCTCTGTCCGTTAAAGCAGCTGTCGGCTCATCCATAATGATAATATCAGCATTAGTGCTTAATGCTTTCGCAATTTCAATGATTTGTTGTTTCCCAATGGATAAACTTCCCGCTCGTGCTGTCGGACTTACTTTTAAACCGAGCTTTTCCAATACTTGAACAGCTTGTCTATTCATTTCCCGTGTTTTCAATATGCCGGTTTTCCCTATCGTTTGTTCATTTCCTAAAAATAAGTTTTCAGCCACCGTTAATTCAGGAAGAATATTTAATTCTTGATGAATAACCGCAATACCGTCTTTTTCTGCATCTTTTGGATGCGTGTAAACGACTTGCCTACCTTTCACTTTTACTTTTCCGCTATCTAAAGGGTAAATACCAGTGAGTATCTTCATTAATGTTGATTTCCCTGCCCCGTTCTCTCCCATTAAGGCATGAATCTCACCTTCCTTTAATGAAAAAGACACATCTTTTAACACTTTGTTGCCACTAAAAGCTTTATGAATGCCTTCCATTCGAATAATCATAGGCCTTCATCCTTTCAAAATATAACATCAGATTGAAGAATGACATTTGCGTAAGGGGTTGCTTCTCCCGTACGAATAATTGCTTTCACGCCGGTAAGTTCTTGTTTAAATTGATCATGAGAAACGAAAGTATAGTCGATTTCTTTATCTTTTATTACCTGATAAAGAGAGCTATTTTGCTCTTTTATCTCTTCAGCCATCACCATTTTCTCCACTGCCATATCTTCTAGAACTTCATCCAATACTTGAAGAAAAGTGGGCTCTCCTAAACGAAGGCTAATATCAATACACGGTATATGAGGTGGAATTGGTAGTCCGCAGTCTGCAATCGCTATGCGATCTGTATGACCTAAATGTGCTAACACTGTCGCGATATCTCTATTTAATATCCCTCTTTTTTTCATCGTCAGTCCCCCACTTGTATGAATTCTTCTAATGCCTGCCTAGTCGGCATACCTCCCTGTGCTCCTAGCTTTTGAATGGACATGGCTGCTGCTGCATTAGCAAATGTAATAGCTTCTGCTTTTGACTTCCCTTCGGCTAATGCCACTGCCATTGCCCCATTAAACGTATCTCCTGCCCCCGTCGTGTCTACAGGCGTCACGCTCCAACCATCTACCCTATCAAAGGAACCGCTTTCAAAAAAGGATACACCATGCTTTCCTTCAGTCACGATAAGCTTTTCTCTCAAATATTCACTCGGTTCTTTGCCAAATAAAAGCTCCTTCTCTGTTTCGTTAGGTGTGAGATAAGTTGCTCTTTGCCATGCTTCTTCCGAAAGTTGATGCGCTGGTGCCGGATTAAGGATGACAGGAACTGCTGATGCTTCACATAGCTGGAGGACAAATTCGATCGTCGGAAGCGGAATTTCCATTTGTAACAACACAATATCACTCGTTAAAATCACATTCTCATGTTGGGCAATATAATCCTTAGTAACATAATTATTAGCTCCCGGTGTGACAATAATACGATTATCACGATCATGCAGAATAATCGTAGCCACGCCAGTGGCACAATCTGTAACCGGTTCCACATTCGCTTTAAAAACACTATTCTCTGTTAAATTTCTCAGTAAAATTTCCCCAAAGGGATCATCTCCCACACGTCCAATAAGATTTACATTGGCACCTAAACGTGCTGCTGCCACTGCTTGATTAGCACCTTTTCCCCCAGGGACTGTCATAAAGTGATCGCCTATCACTGTTTCACCTTTTACAGGAAAAGAGTTTGTTTGCGTGACTAAATCCATGTTTAAGCTACCTATAACTGTAACAACTGGTTTTTTCATACGGTCATCCTCCTCATCTAAGTCGTTTCTCTAGCTATTAATTTAACTGGTAATTCATAATACATAGACGACATCGGTTGTTTCTCTATTTGCTTAATAAGCAATCTTGCTGAGAGTGCCCCCATTTTATAAATAGATTGTTCTACAGTGGATAAGGCTGGTACAAGCATTTTTCCTAATGGGATACCATCGAAGCCTATAAGTTTTATATCAGCAGGGATTCTTTTATTTAAGGTATGGGCCGCTTTCATCACGCCTGCTGCGGTCATATCGCTTCCAGCAAACACGCCATCAACTTGCGGATAAGTTGTGAAGAGTTCTTGTGCTACCGCTTCAGCTTTATCGATGTGAAACTCTGCATTTAACACGACGTGCTCCACTCCATGCTGTTCAACCACTTCCATAAAACCTTTATAACGTTCGTCAGCTGTCTTAACGCCTTCAGGTCCTCTTAGATGTGCCAAATAACGACACCCTTTTGCTAACAGATGCTCTGTTGCTTCACAGGCGCCCTGTTTATTTTCAGAGACGACTGTCGGAATATGATCGCCAATCCGTCTATCTAGTGCAACCATTGGTAAATCCAATCGATCGTAATCTCTAGAAGTTAAGCTGCTCGTCGTTAAAATAATACCATCAATATATTTTTGCTTCAGGGCGTCAAAATATTTCTTTTCCTTCGCTACTTCTTCATCAGAATTACAGAGCACAACTGTGTATCCATACGTGTGGGCAACATCTTCCACCGCTCTCGCTAATTCAGGGAAAAACGGGTTCGTAATATCCGGTAGCACTAAGCCAATCATACCTGAAGACTTATTGTATAAGGTGCGAGCTACGGAATTTGGCGTATAACTAAGCGATTCAATTGCTGCCATCACGTTTTTTTGAGCTTCTTCGCTTACATACCCTTTATTATTTAAAACGCGAGATACCGTCGCCACTGATACATTTGCTTTTTTCGCTACATCTCGAATCGTCGCCATTGTCATTCCGCCTATCTTTTTGTGTAACCGGTTACATAAAGGGTAATATACATTTTGACATGTGTCAACACTATTCTTAATAAATGGATAAACAGCTGCAGTTCCCCCTAAAAATAGAATAAAGTATATGCTCTTGTATTATTGGCCACCTAAGGTTAAATCGTTGCTAGTACAAATCGTGCCGGTTGAATACATACGAGTAAAATAAATGCTTTTTTGTTTAGTATTTAGCTTTATAAACTTAACTTTGAACCCCTTAAATTTTGAAAGCTTGAAGGAGCAGTTGAGAAAGATGAACTGCTTGAACATATAATGCAAGATTTAACTATTTCATCAATAGCTCTTTCGCGGCTTATTCTATTCATATTTAAGGTTCACTTAATGCAAATAGTATAGAGAATTATCACTTACACCTGTGTCATAGTGTCAATCACTGAAATGTTACAGGGGAAAATTTCAAATACTAATAGTAATGATAATGGCAACATTCTGATAGTAGTTGCTTTTTTAAAAGAGTGAATTATGAAATTTGTCCAAGTAATTAAAATAATTAAATGATTTTCGATCGCGTTTTTTTGTTTTTCTACCTCTATAACTGTAAACAACTGATAAATATACACTTCTTTTTTTATGATCTTTTGATAAAACATGCCCCACACCTTCGAAATTTTTGCAAATACTACGCTTATACCATCAATCTATATAAATCTACTAAAACATTACATTGGGAATATAGGGGGATCTCCCACTTCAAAATTATAGAAATATATGGACGAAATAGTTAATATAATGTATAATAATCTTATAATAAGTTACAAAAGGAGGAAAAAATGAATAAATTTCTCAATATAGCAATTACTTTTCTTTGTTTTTGTCTAGTTATAATACCTACTAGCACAGCACTAGCTAAAACTGAAACTAAAGAGGAGGTTATATTAGAACAAGAACCAATTAAATTATATTATGAAGATTTTATTAACGAGGAAGAATTAGAATTAGAAATAACAAATTTGTTAAATGATGATTCAGTTTCGGGAGTTCTAGTTGTGCATAAAAATGAAAAAAATCCAATCTATACATCTGCATTTCCTATTGGTCAATGGCGAAATTGGAAAAATGGGAAAATTAGGTACAATGGTAAAAAGGAAGATACCTTTGGTTCAACTATTAATACTGTCGCTGGGGACCCTGGACTAACTATTCAGCTTGACTATAAAAAAGCACATTCTGCTACTTACTCTGGAAACTTTGGATTAAATGCCACAGGCATCACTATGGCAGTTGGTTTTAGCGTTACTAGTTCTTATGAAGTATCATATAAAGGTAGCTATAAAGTTCCTAAAAAACATAACGGAAAAAAAGTGAAACGCGCACAACTTAACGGAAAAATTGTCTATGCTAATCATTCTTATACAGTTAAAAGCCCTAGTTACCCGCAAGGCAAGACAGGTACTGCAAAAAAACCTTATGGTGTTTACTATCAAAAGAACATCACTTATAAGTAATTTTATTTGTTGTATAATATTTAGCATTAGTGAACAAATTTTTATGATAGGTGCTAATCATCAAGATTACCATGCACGGGCACCTATTTTCTATTAGTATATGAAAAAAAGTGAGATTCCTTAGAGAATAAAATCAATCTAGGAAAGAACTCACCTGTCTATGTTTCTCTATATTCAAGACCCAAATATAAATCAACCTTTAATCAGTTGTTTGTTCACCTCCCACTAATTGGCAGTTGAATCAACGTCCGTTATCTCCCTTAGCTTCTCTCTCTATTTTGAACCGGGAGTTTTACGGACGCTTATCTGTGATAAAGATGAGAGGCTCGCTATTAAATTACTGATTAAAGGAAAGGCTTGAGTATTTAATACTAAGACGCTTTAACTCTCATAAAAGTTTACGAATACATGTAAAACATTCCTATTTCCTACAATATCTTAATAGCAGTCGCTTTTTCCTTAATCCCCCTCTATTATTAAGGCTCAGTATGTCTCGATCCATATATAAAAAGCTAGCAGGATCCCCTACTAGCTTTTACATAACTACACCTTTCCTTTATACAACATACCATTCAGATCTATAATACCTAACTAATATGCTTTTTCAACATAGTTAAATGCTTCATTTTGAATGGTATAGTTACTTCCTATTCTAATCTGTAAGTCTTTACTTTGTTTCTGAAATTTATCAACTCTCTAGAGAGATTAGGATTAACTACCTCTTCTTGTTCCATCATGTTTAAAAATTCCTCACATCCCATTGATTTATTATTTTCGGAGATTGCTTGACCTTCTCTTTTAGCGTTATGTCTAGCTAAAACGGTCGTATTTGTAAAGGCTACCCAAGCTTTTGGATGTTTCTCGTATAGCTTCCTAAAGTTCCTCCTTGTATCATACTAATTAATTCCTATCTACCTCATGAGTCACAATATAAATCTCACTTCCGCTAGCTGTATAACCTGTACTCATATACTCTTGATCAGGATAGTGCCATTCGAATCCACCACCATCAGATGTGATCGCATCAATATTCATATAAGTTAATGGAGGAGCAGGACCTGCTTCTACAGAATCAAGGTTCCTACTCCTAAAAGCTAATTTAAACATGCTAACAATAATGAGAATCTCTTAATTATTCTCCATTTCTTTTCAAACTAAAATTACTGTTTACATTGCTAATATCGGAATCATGTTGGCTTTTTTAACCTTTTTCTAGGATACAATATAAAAGATTAATAAATTTTAAGGTTCAAACTATTATTAAGGCAGGCGAAAAGACCCGTTTATCAATTGATTAACATATCCCTTGTCTATTTGACACTCCTCTCATATAGGTAAACTCACAAATTGACACTAGAGATAGAACTTTTAAAGAAAGTCTCCATAACGCCTATTTGTTTCAATTTTGCTCTATAAACAACCGTCCTACAAAGTGACTAAATTTAACTTTATCAAGTTATCTTTTCTCAATTTCCACTATTTTTTTCTTCCCCCGTCACATATGTGGGCCCATCACTTCTCCTCTTTTAATATGAGCCTGCACCTTTTCACTATTTATCACATACGTTATCACAATCACATAAGTTGATATGTCATGACTAAAAGGAGAATTAGTATGAAAATGTCTAGCTTGTTTATCATTCTCGGCGCTATGTTCACCACCCTACTCGCGGGCTGTCACACAGAAGATGAGATGACCGAGGTCAGGCTTGCAGAAGTCACTCGGTCTATTTTTTATGCTCCTCAATATGTCGCTCTTTCAGAAGGCTTTTTTGAAGAAGAAGGCCTTGATATAGAATTGACAACTACTTGGGGCGGCGATACAACGATGACAACACTTTTATCAGACGGAGCAGATATCGCACTCGTAGGAGCTGAAACATCTATTTATGTCTATGCTCAGGAGGCGAATGATCCAGCTATTAATTTTGCTCAGGCTAAACACACTATAATGCTGGGTAATTAGTGGTCATGTAAAGAAGGAAAATGTAGGGATCGGATAAGAAAAAAATAAAGGATGGTGTTTAGAGAAACAGTAGTAAAATTCTTTAATATCTATATGACTTTAATCCTATCGAGAGACTATCGTGACTAGTCTAGTGATCTGCTATCCTTTTATTTTGTCCATAGATGAATGACTAAGGACCTAAATCTTCTGTCTTTTCATTTACAGCCGTATCCTGTTTCTTCTTAAAAATACGTCTTTTTCCTTATTTAACCTTAAATCTATTTCCATTATTATGTATAGAAGCGTGTCTATCACGCTTTTTTTCAATTTATAATTTAATAGGAAGTGAGCGTCTATTCAATGAGTATGAAGCAATTAGATGTAGATAAAGTTCATGAAGCGATTGATCTCACCATTCAGGCGCTACACGAGAAAGAAAACCAAATGCACGATGTGGAAGTGGCGCTTAACAATTTCGTTAACTTAGAAGATGCGTTTAGAGGCCAAGGCGGTCAAGCTATTCGTAATTTCTATGCCACCTGCCATATCCCATTCATTCAGTTCTTTAGACTGTTCATGCATGATTACGAGCACACGCTCCAGCAGCTCAAACAATCTTTAGACATAGTGGAGCCGGCATCAGGTGGCTTCATCGATCAAGCGTTTATTGAAAATGATGTCCAAGATGGACTCGACCGCGTCAGTAAAACAACAATGGCATTAACAGATTCGGTGAATGATACACTAAGAAGTATTCAAGACATTATTTCTATCCCGCTTATTGATGATAGTGATGTCCAACAGGCCATTCATGTGGCCAAAAGAGAATCCAACGCGGTTGTTGACAAAGTGTTGCAATTTGACCACTCGGGCACAGCCTCGTTACAGTCTATCAAGGAGTCCTTGCGAACATTAAGTAAGTACGTAATGGAGATGCACGGGGCCATGGATAGTGGTCATCTAAGTGTTAAAGGCTTTTCAGTCGACCAATTGCAGCATTTACCGTCACATGGTACGCTGACAGAGGTGTTGGAAAATCGAGCATCACAAGTGGCCGAATTAACGGGGAGCTATCCAAAGCAACGTCTCAACGTACTTGATAGAACTACTTTAGATGCTCTCGCACGCATTAGATATATTCAGAAAATGAGAGAGCAGAAAGCAAAACTGGAAGACATTTATCATTCGGCAGTCAATCTAGGCAAAGAGTACATTCCAAAAGGATTTGGCTATTTAAAAGACGGGTACCGATTCCTAACGAAAATACATGGAAAAAAGATTACAGTTGATGAGGAAAATTATGATTGGTGTGGTGAACACGGCTGTTATCGTCTTGATGATTATGATAGAGAACTGGTCGGGAATATGTGGCTACTATCTAAAAATGGCAAGACTGATCAAGAAGCCGCACAGGCGACCGAAGCTTTTAATGAAGCTCTGGCAAATGGTGATCTTGTTCTAGAAAGTCATCATGGCGACGTTGACATCTATGCTGAGCAGGCAAGGGCAGCAAGAGAAGGTTATAATCTTTGGACCGGAGAAGAAATATCTGAAGAAATGGCTGATTTAACGATCTTCACCTCTGTAACTGGAACTCTTACAGGTATGTTTTATGCAGGAAGAGGGCTTAATAGAGTGCCGACTAGAAATCTCGATCTTCCTAGCTCACCACAAAAAAATAAAAATAGCAACAATAATAATGTTAATACAAATATTAACTCTAACCAAAGTAACAACATAAATAGTCCTGGTGCGCCTTATCGAAATCAAAATGCAAATAATATTGATTGGAGTAACCCTTTACAAAATCGTTCACAAATTATTCAACCTACCACACCATCACAAATACTTCAAAATAAACCTAAATATTCGCCTACACCACAACGGTGGGGGAAAAAAGGCGGTAAGGTAGAGATTGATGAAAATGGGACTTGGATTTATACTAATAAAAAGGGACAATCTGTTAGTTATCCAGATGGCTATCCTGATTTCACACATTATAGCCATCCTACAGTAAAGCCAGTCGAGATTACAATTGCAACTCCAACAAATCGCCGTTTAGATTATAAAGAAGCAAATCTAAAAGCTGGCTTAAATAAAAATTCTGACCCCCCAGTTCCGGCTTTGAACGAGCCCCCTAAAGGGTATGTTTGGCATCATCATCAAGATGGAAAAACAATGATTCTCGTTGAAGAAAAAATTCATACCGAGTTCACCCATGTTGGAGGAGTAAGTACAGTTAACGGAAAATATTAAGGAGGAGTATATGATGGTAGAATTTCGCGAAACGAATAATAACATTTCATTAGAAGAAATAAAAAAATTTGAAATGGATAACAATCTAGAATTAACTGAAAAGTATAAAGAATTCTTATTAAAGTGTAATGGTGGGAAAGTTAAACCTAATGTATTTTTAATCTCAAAAGAACAAGGGGAAAGTGTTTTAAGCATTTTTTTTGGAATAGGAGACATGTACTCTAATTTAGCTGATTATATAGATATATTTGAATTTCGACTACCAGAAAACTTTTTACCAATAGGATTAGATTCTGGAGGTAACGCTATATGTTTGGGTACCAAAACTCCTTACCGTGACCACATTTACTTTTGGGATCATGAACAAGAGTCTGAAACCCCTGATGATATGAGAAACATGTATTTTCTAGCTAGTGATATTGATGAGTTTTTAAATATGCTATATGAAGATGATGAATAAAACAAATTAATAGTTTGCAGGGGACTAAAATCCCTGCTTATTTTTTTATCATTTAAACAAGGTTTGAAAAGTATAAGGTCCTTCAATCCCATCAACTTGTAAGTTGTTTTGGAGTTGGAAGGTACAGACGGCGCTTTTTGTTCTTGCTCCAAAATACCAGCTATCGCTTTTGGAGTAGAAAAAGCAACGTGCATCTTTACAGGAGGGAAATAAATTGGTTGATTTAAACGCACCTATTATTCCTTGGGAAGGAATGGAAGGAATCAAACTATACAGCCACATTAGCCAATTCTTTGACACAATTGATAATTTAGATGAATCAAATGTGCTTTTAGGAAAATTCTTAATAAGATACGAACTAGAAAGTTCAGTAGATTTGTGGTTTAACTTAATGAACGGTAAGCTCTTTAAAATCACGGCTTTAAAAGATTATAAGGGGAAATTATTTGACAACATCCATATTGGCATGCACATTGATGATGTGTTAAAGATAGAGCCAAGCTTTGTGTATGATGATTTTGAAGAAGTGTACTGTAGTCCAAAAGGAATTTTTATTGAAACAGACCCTGAAAAAAATACAGTATTATGGATTTCAGTATATGTCAAAGAACTTGATAATGAAGATTTTGAAAGAGGTAATTGGTAATCCTTAAAAACATATAGCTCCTTAGCTAGCCGAAGACCACCTAAAAAAGTGGTATTCCGACCCCCTTTAAGCTTTCGCACGAACACTTTTCGCTCAAAAATGGCTATCCTGATTTCACACATTATAGTCATCCTACAGTAAAGCCAGGAGGTATTACATTGTCCAAAATGGAAAATTCAAACAGAAAACTTACCAAAGAAGAAGTAGAACAGTTTGAAAAGAATAACAACATAAAGCTAACTGAAAAGTATAAGAACTTTTTACTTAGATGGAATGGTGGTTCACCAGAACCATGCCTATTTGATATTTCAAAAGAACAAGGTGCAAGTGTTCTAAATGAATTCAATGGTATAGATGCCGAATATAACGATTTAGAGGAGATCATAGATATATATGAATTTAGGCTTCCAAAAGGGTTCATTCCAATAGCTGATGATCCTGGTGGTAACGTTATATGTTTGGGTACCAAAGCCCCTTATGGTGATCATATTTACTTTTGGGATCATGAACAAGAGTCTGATACCCCTGATGATATGAGCAATATGTATTTTCTAGCTAGTGATATTGATGAGTTTTTAAATATGCTATATGAAGATGATGAATAAAACAAATTAATAGTTTGCAGGGGCACTAAAACCCCTGCTTATTTTTTTACATTTAAACAACATTTGAAAAGTCTGAGGTCCTGAAACTGAAACCCCATCCACTTGTAAATTATTTTGACGTTTGAAAGTACGCACAGCGCTTCTTGTTTTGGATCCAAAGATTACGTCTATCGCTTTTGGAGCAGAAAAAGCAACAATCATATTTACAGGAGGGAACTAAAATGGTTGATTTAAACGCACCTATTATTCCTTGGAAAGGCATGGGGAATATAGAACTATATAGTCATTTAAAAGATTTTTACGAGTATATTGATAAATCAAGACCGAAAATTTTAACAGTAGGTATGTTTGATGTTAGATATGAAATTGAAAATCATGTTTGCTTGTGGTTTAGCATACTTAATGGACGACTATGGAAAATAACAGCTTTAAAAGATTATAAGGGTAAACTATTTGACAACATCCATATTGGCATGCCCATTGATGATGTGTTAAAGATAGAACCAAGCTTTGTGTACGATGATTTTGAAGAAGTGTATTGTAGTCCAAAAGGAGTTTTTATTGAAACAGATCCTGAAAAACATACAGTATTATGGATTTCAGTATATGTCAAAGAACTTGATAATGAAGATTTTGAAAGAGGTAATTGGTAATCCTTAGCTAGATGAATATGATAAATAAAACAATTAAAAGTTTGCAGGGGCATATAACCCCTGCTCTTTTTCTATCACTTAAACAACATCTGGAACGTCTGCGGTCCTGCAATCCCATCAACTTGTAAATTATTTTGTCGTTGGAAAGTACGGACGGCGCTTCTTGTTTTGGCTCCAAAGATCCCGTCTATCGCTCCTGGGCTCGTCCCTTTACAATGCAGGATAGCTTGAAGAATCCATGTGATGTTTCCTCTAGCTCCTTGGCGTACGGTCACACATGCTCTACGTGTTTTAGGACCAAAAATACCGTCAACTGTAAGTCTACGGTTAAACTGTCTATTAAGCTCTGTTTGAAGTCCTTTGACTAGCGCCCCTTTTGTCTGAGGTCCAAACAAGTTATCGACTGAAATACTCAAACGGTAACGGCTGTTAAGTGTACGTTGAATAGTGGCAATTGTGCCAGAGGCGTTGTTTGTTGATCTGTTTGAGTTGTTAGGTTTAGATGAACTTGGCTTACTCGCCTTGCTAGGAGCGCTAGAACTGCCACCAGATAAGTTAAATATTTTCGCGATACCGTTAGCGTGACCCTGTGCGATTTTATCCAAAAACGCACTATCTTTCAGTTTTTTAGCGTCATTTGAGTTATCAATGAATCCATTCTCCGTCAAGATAGCAGGCATGTTAGTTTGTCTTAACACAGCGAAGTTAGCTCGTTTTTTACCTCGGTTGAACCATTCTGTGACCTTGACTATTTCTGTATTCATTGCGTCTTGATTATCCTTCGTGGCGTCAGATACATTGCCGTTAAAGATATAACACTCATATCCTTCGCCACCAGCAGCGTTAACATGGTCAGAAATAAAATAATCAGCTCCCCAATCATTCGCCATATTTGCACGATCAGCCAAACTAATAAACCTATCATCTGTACGGCTAAGGCGAACCTCCACACCGTCATACTCTTCTAATTTTTTAGCTAGTCTCTTCGCAATATCCAAAGCCACGTCTTTTTCTTGTAGTCCATTTCCTACGGCGCCCGGGTCACTACCGCCATGCCCTGGATCAATGAAAATTTTAATCATAATTACTCATCTCCTTTTAGTATGGCTATAGCTTGCTTTAATTGCTTTGGCACAGGCAGACCCATCCTACCTACGTTTTCAGTGATGCTAATAAGCTCATTGACAATATAAAAGACGAGAGCCGCCATAAAGATTAAAGCCTCAGATTCGATCCCCACCTCTAGCAAAACGGTATCGACTAAATGAGCCACCGCCACCACCACAAAAATAAAAATCTTACGAGCTATCCCCGTAAGACCTACACGACTTTGGATGCCTCCCTCCATACCGGCAGCTACAAGTCCAGATATATAATCAATAACTACTAACGTAAGTAAAATTGACAGCAACATTGTCCACTCTCCATATAAAAAAGATACAGCAGCTGCAAGCACAGCCGCTGACCATTTAATTAATGTTTCCATTTTAAAATTCTCCTTTTAAATGTTTGTAATATGACATAAAAAACAACCCTACCTACTCGGCAGCGTCTTCTAAACTTTTTAAATGATCTAACGCCGGATATTTATCATCATCTTGATCAGGTTCCTCAGGCGTCTCTATTTCTTCCCCATCTCTAACGGTCAAGACGGGTAGAAGTCCTTCCATTTTTACATCCACTTTATCAATTTGGTCAGCGATATAATGCTGGACGTAAAATTGAATCCCTGACTCTAAAGCCAATACTCTATTCCCTGTTTTACGACTAATGATGTTTCCCTCGTCATCTATCGCTAAAAATACTTTCATCAGCCCATGTGCTCTCTCGTGATACACCTCTATTGTTTTATCCATCATTTAACCTCCTAGGGAAAATCTGTTTGAACGACTCGTGGGATTTTAAAACGCATGATTTCCGTTGCGCCACCCCAAGATAAATTCCATCCAAGCCTAAAGTCAATTCTACGTACCTCGTAGCTTGGTTTCCCCATGTCGATCACAATATTTTTAATCCCTGTATCCCCTTTTTCATAGATGTCATCAAAAAACATACTGTCATATCCATTCGGTGGGCCATCTACCTCCACGATTCTCACTCTGTGTTTACCGACCCGTGTATTATGAGCGCTTTGGTACGTAAACATCAAAAACCGCGCTGCGTGGACAAATTCGTACCGTTGGAAACGCACAGTGTATCCATGATCAGAATCGCGTACATCGTCACTATCAATGGCAGGTGTCCCCCGCCCATCCAAACTGCCTTTATCTTGTTGATAATACGTGTCCGCTACAAAAAAAGCCGCAAACCTTCCAGACCGACCGGGTACCCCTGTCATCTGTCCCTCTGTCATAAAGTGCGGATCGTACGAGCTAATCGCATAATCATTTGATACATACCCATCCTGCATATAAATGGCCCCATCTTCTCTTCTGATGCGTATCGCCCCGCCACTAATGTCTAACCCTCTATTGTTTAAACGTGCGTAAGCGTCACTTCCACTTTTCCTGCCTGTTACCCCCTCATAACTCAGGATAACGTCCTCAGGTAAAGGAGAATTAAGATTAAGATTGTCTCTTATAATCTCATCTAGATAATTAGCGTGCCCTTTAACTTCTACCTCCACTTTTGATGGCAACTCCTGAATCTCGACGCCGTTTAATTCATTGAATTTTTTATTTAACTTTTCAGTAAGCGTCGGCCTAGTCTCCCCAAAAACTGACTGTAGCTTATACCCTTGTGGTTCATAAATTTCTTTTATGCTTACAAAGGGGGCCTTCATACGGACTCCCCAACTTTTATTAAAGACATCAACACGATCACCAAGGTCAAAATCTTTTTCGTACTCAAAAGGGGTTTCTTGAATAGTGTTTTCCCTGACCGCCCCTGAGCTCGTCCTATCATAGCTCACCCGGGTAATGGGTGTCAGGATATCACACTCAAAAGATAACAGAGTCTGCATTTCACGCATTTTTTGAATACCCCGTTCGATTAATTGTGTGTCTTCCTCTTCTTCTGTTTCTTCTTCGTCCCCTATATCCCTGGCATCAATGAATTCCTCTATTCTGTCCCACCCTGCTGTTTTACCTAGCTGTATAATTTGGCGTTCGACACCCTCGCCTTGCCCCCCTACATAACCCACATTACGCAAGTTATTATCACTGTTAATAAAATGTTGTGACTCAACTGTAGAAAAATCAGGACTAAAGAAAACAGGATTATTTCCTTCTGTATTGTGCTCGGTTAAGTCTTTCCCCTCCAACACATCAAATATCAGTTTTCTTTTGGTGACATCCAAATAAACAGTCCAACCGAGGTTACACAATTTCCCGATCGTTTCAAGCTCCTCGGCCACATTTCTATACCTGGACTCCCAGCTGATATGCTTACCGCGCCCTTTATTGGGGGCCACTTCTAAAAAAGGCATTTTACGTGCCGGGTCAACAGGGTTCACAAAATGCGCCATGATATAATGTTTCATAACAGTTTCAGCGTTGCCGCTCCTCCGATCATGACTCGTGTGATCTGGCGGCACCGTGACACGTCTACTTATTAAACCGTCTAATGTGTATCCTGTTAGCTTAACGTTTTCACTCGCTTTCCCGTTTTCATCCAACGCCACTTCTTTTGTTTGAATAATCCCTCCCTTATGCGGCTGTTTATCTAACATTATTAAATGGCCTTTTTCTAAAGATTTTGCCCCTTGCAGATGCATATTGATGTGTATTTCTATTTCACCTACACTAAAAAAGCTTCTCTCGTACTGTAAGGATTGATAATTATCGGTTTCGTCTACCATATTTAAGTGAGGGTCAAATACTCTAATTGGTTTCATCAACGCCACCTCCCTATTGCCGTTAAATGCGCTATGACTTCCGCATCAGCGTTGGTACCGGATAGCATATAACACTGTATGAACCTTGCATAAGTGTTAAAAACCTCCCTCGCCACAAGAGAGTTACCTCTTGCTTGAGCATTCGCACTATCAATAAGCCCAATGCCGGCAAAATAAGGAGGTTCTGAAAACACTGCCGGAAAGTCCCAGGTTGCCGATTGTGAGCGATAAGGATCTGAATACGTGCCACTTCCGTGGGAAATTCTGCTGCCTAAGTTTATACTCGTCTTGCATTCTAATTTACCGTCCGAGTATTTTATATAACTGCCGTTTTCGTTTTCCCCTCGTTCCACCACAAAGGTAGATTCTACCCAATCCCCCCACTCTACAGACGCCCCTATGGCATTATTAGCTCTTTTCCACTCGCCATATATCTCATAATTGTGTTGATAATCCCAAGCAAACAAGGTAAACGTCTGGACACCTGTATTAGTTCTATTAGCAATGGTATGGACGTAAGCTCTTAAACTACTTAAATTACGCTCATAGCGTGCCGGCTCAACGCCAATAGAGTTTAGCCAACCTCGAAAAATATCCGGATGATCTCGTCCACTTACATAAAACTGCGCAATCCCTTCCTGATATCGATCCGGCCTAGCTTCTACGTCACGTATATCCACCGTATTGATTTGGTCCCCTACCTTACGGGCCACTTGCACACGTCCACACAAGTCATGATTTCCACGCTCATCTGTAATTTGGGATAATTCTATAAAAGACTTCCCCGCCGTAATCACGACTTGGGCAAGGGATAGCTCCCAAATATAATCATTTCGGGTTAATTCAGGCGGAGCTCCAGACCCTGTTTCCCCCTTTTTAATAAATGCTTTAATGTATCTATTTTCGGTATTTCTGTCCAATCGCAAAACAACACGGTCAATACGGTCTTGTGTACTGTCCGCGACATCTAAATCTAGTACTTTTGTGGCGGTATTGGTATACTCATGCCCTTGCACCATCCCTGATCCAGGGGCGACACTTACCGTCATATTGTTGTTTGCGGTTATGCCTAAACCATCAAAAAAGCCGTCCCCTAAAAAATTCCCAAAAACTTGTGCAAAGTCATTGGCTTGATACGTTCTTACATCGTCAGGTGTAGAGTTAAAAAATCTATATAATTCTGCCATTTACCCCCACTCTCCAGTTTCGTTTAATTTTGTGAAAACAAATGTCTGCAAGGTGTCTATCATTTCTCTATCACTTTTGTCTTCTATTCTTAAAGCCCCATCATATTCAAACACTCGCCCGCTCCTTAGTTCATAAGCAAATTTCACAAATGCTTTTCCGTTAGCGCCGTATAATTTAAATTCTGTTAATTTACCTTCCATAAAACCTCACCTCTTTTATCCCATTAAAAAAGACACCTCCTTGAGGTGCCATCAGCGATTTGTATGTTATTGCCGCCTATTATTTGCTTTACACTCCTACGTATTTATTTTGCCAACGTATTGTGGCTACAGCCTCTGCAACCCCTGCATCGGCTCTATAGCGAATCTCATTTTCTCCCAACGCTAACTCCCAAAAGTCCCCCGCTTGATCAAACCACCCCATCACATTTCTTGTTTCATCTCCCTGCTTAATCAGCACCCGTTTATTGGTGGGCTTTGTATCAATGATTAATGTCTGATCAGGGTTAACAATGGCATTAATCTGTATATGCTTCCCTGTTGTTAAGTTTTCGATCAACGGCCTTTGAATAGGACCTTTAACTTCTATCCTAACGGGTGCTTTAGTATGGCCAGTGTTCATCAACGTTGTCGTATCAGACTCAATACCAAATTGTGTGGGAAACGTAAATGAAAATGTAAATGTCCCTTCATATGCTTTAAGTTCTCTGGATACCTCTAATGGATCTCGCCAGTAGGGATCTGGGCACTTCCAGATAATCATAAAGCGTTGATAGGGTTGGTCTCCTCGCTCAGGGAAAGTCGGCACATTATCTAAAGTCGCTGGTATTTCTTTGAGATCGCCATCCATTTCTAATATCAATTTTCCAAGCCCAAGGTTTGGGTTGCAAACTCGTAAAATCTCTTTACGATGTTCTTTTATTTCATTTAAATATGTGCTGGTAATGGAGCCTTCCATCGTTGGAAACCGTGGTTGTATCCGTGTATCAACATACGTTTCGCCATCTTGATAAGGTGATGTTTGTCCTTGAATAGTTGCATCTACTTCGCCTATTCCGGTTAGCGATTCAATAATATAAGGAGACCGATAAAAAACTATCCTTTCCCCTCGATTGTTTTCAAACGTTAATCGTCTCACTTTAAAACCCCGCTTCCATAGCCAATTGCCTACTGGCTTGTTTCAATAGCCTTGCATTTTCAGAGGGTGGGGTATAGGCCGGACTATTTATCGTAATGTGCTGATGAATGGTCCCTGCTCTTTCTTGTCTATTCATTTGATTAACCACTCTCTGGGCTTCTCCTGTCGGCCTTGCTCCTGTGGCATAAGCTGGCATTTTATTCAACGAGCTTAAGATTTTCTTAGATTCATTATGAGGAAACACTTCATAGCCAGCTGGGCGATTATAAAAACCTGGGCCAAGTAGCTCCCAGTGGTTCCCCATTCGACCTAACTCAATGCCTTCTTCTCCTGCCATAAAGAGGCCGCCGGGGTGATAGTCCGTTCCCGTGGCATAACCACGTATGCGCGACATGGCAGATCCTAACACAGCTTGAAACCCTTGTAATGCCGTGGCTCGTAACGTGACTTTTTTCGTTTCAGATTTACTTGCCTCTTCACTTATTTTTTTGGCTGTGCCATCGTCGTCCACGTCTACGTCTTTTTTAATATCCTTACCGAGTTTCTCGTTCATTTTCTCAGCTTCGCCAGTTCCAATCCGTATAAAATCATTTATTTTGTCCTGGCCAGTCCGAATTTCTTGCATCCGTTCATAAACTTTGCCGTTTGCAAGTGCTTGTAGCTCAATAAGGCGTTCACGTCTTTTTTCCTTACCTAGCAAATCTGATGATAGATCTGTTTCTTTTTCGACTTGTCCTAACACTGATTCATGTAGGCCAATTTTTTTATCAAGGTCATCTAGATGACGCTGAATTTCGCCACTTACGTCCCCTTCGGCATCTAAACGTTCTTTCACCACATCCCGTTCTTTTCTTAGCTCAACAAGACGTTCTTCAGCAAGTTTAATGCCATCCTTTCCAGCCTCATTTACCCCTAATTGAGCCAATAATACACCTGCCACAGCATTGTCGATTTCATCCATGACGCCTAACTCTTCTTCTTTTTGATCGATCGCCTTTTGCGTTTCGTCGTTCTTTTCCATTTGCTTTACAAGCTGATCATTATATTTTGTGAGCTTTTCTTCTTCCTGTTTTAACTCATACCTCAAGGCTTGGGCTTCGCGCCCCCTCACATCTTCTTTCTCCAGCATTTTCTCAATTTCTTCAATCCGAGCTTCAGATGCTTCACGGTCAAAGTCGCGCAACTCTTCCCTTAATTCCTTTTCTCGTTCTTGACCTTCGACGAGTTCCTCATGAAGATCATTAATTTCTTTACGAATTTCACGTTCGTTTCCTTCTGCAATTAATCGTTGACGCTCCAATTCTCGTAACGTGGCATCTGCTAGTTCTTTATTGTAATCTTCTAAGTAACCGATGTTATCGATGATGCGGTTTCCTTGTTCTGAAATGTGGTCGGCACTTTCTGGAACCTTTTCAATTAAGGCATCGTTTAAACTGACCATACGATCAAGTTCATCATTTGATAACAGCGATTTTTCTTGTAAGCCATCTAATTCTTCCTGAAGTTTATCAAGTTTACTTTGGTCCGCAGTTTTGGCCATCTCTTTTTGTATGTCTAGCATTCGACCAAACTCTTTAGTGGTGAGACCACTTTTACGACGAAGAGTCTCATAGGCTTCCGTCATCTCCGCGACGTTTTGATGCTGTTCGATCATCGAATGGGCAAGGTCTAAGTTTGCTTTCTCTGCTTCTTCAGAGCGTTGGCTCCACAGATAGATGCCACCAGCAAGAGCTGCTACCCCTGCAATAGTCCAACCTACAGGACCGGAAAGGGCACCGAGGGCTGCGATTAACCCACCTTTGGCCGCAATCGCACCGGCTACTAGACTGATCGCCCTCAAAACACCGCCTAGCGTTGTTATTAAGTTACCTAATACAACAGCCGCAGGTCCTACAGCTGCTGCAATCAGTCCCCATTTCACAATTTGTTCTTGCTGTTCATGACTCAAATCGCCAAACGTTCTAATCAGGTCCGTGGCACGTTCGATGATGGATGTAACAGCAGGTATCATATGTTCAGAGGCAGCAATACCAACTCCTTCAAGGGCTGATCTAAATTCACGTATAGCCCCTTTTGCATTGTCTTCCATGACAGCAGCCATATCAGACGCTGCCCCTTCCGAATTCTTCAGTTCTTTCGTATACGTGTCTAAATCGCTCGCGCCTCTTTCTAATAGAGCTGACCAGCCTGCTGTTGATTCAGCTCCAAATATAGTGGCCAATGCTGCTGTTCTAGCGTCCGCACTCATTCCGTCTAAACCTTTGCCAAGTTCATCAACCACGTTCGGCATGGATTTCATGTTACCTTCTGCATCAAATACATTAATACCTAGCTCTTCTATAATATCTGCTGCTTGCCCCGTTGGATTAGCAAGTCTTAACATCCCTTGTCGTAACATTCGCCCGGCTTGAGAACCATCAATACCGGCATCTGCCATCGTCCCTACAGCTGCTGCTAAGTCTTCCATATCGACACTTAATGTTGCGGCCACTGGTGCGACTACTTCCATCGCTTGTCCTAAGCCATTCACGTCGGTATTAGCAGTGGCAGACGCTTTGGCTAGGACGTCTGCAATCCGCCCAGCTTCTGATGCTTCATAACCAAAACCACTCAATATATTGGACGTAATATCAGCAGCACGTCCAAGGTCCATATTGGCAGAGGCCGCTAAATCTAGCAGGCCTGGCATTGACTCGGTTATTTCGTTTACTTCAAAGCCCGCACGCGCCAAAAACTCCATCCCTGACGCTGCTTCAGTCGCACTGAAGCGCGTTGTTGATCCCATTTCTTTTGCCTGTTCTTCAAGCTGAGCTAATTGTGATCCTGTTGCTCCAGAGATGGCTTGAACCTGAGACATCCCCTCTTGGAAATCCATCCCAACTTTTAAAGCCGCACCAGCTGCACCAAGAATAGGCGTCGTTACATACATGCTCCATGATCGGCCAAATGACGTTATGCCACGTCCAATTGTTTGCATTTGACGTCCATAATGATCGGTCGCAACAGATAGCCGCTGCCATGGACTTTCTTGCCGCCGAAGCTCCGCTGTCAGTTGCTTTAACTGTTGTTCCGTCCGGTTCATCGACGCAAGAGCATTGTTATATTGGTTTCTTAAATTTTCTGTTTGTTTGGCATTCTCGCCCTTTGTTCTCGCTGATTCTTGATAACGCCGCCGTAACTCTTGCACTTGTTGACGCTGAACTTGTAAACGACGCGTTAAAATATCAGATTGATCACGCATGCCTCTTAATGAGTTGGTATACTCTCTCCCGCTTGACCTGGCCACATTCATTTCTGATCGCAGCCCACGAAGGTCATCTTTAAACCCTTGGAGTCCACGGGAGCCATCATCTTCAAACGCTAAGCGTGTCCGAAGCGTTCCTATATCTTGACTGCTCACTTTCTCACCTGCCTTCCATCACCACACATCGGAAAGGTAATAATCCTTCTCATAAACAGGTTCCTTTGCTTCTTCTACGTTCATCACTTCATTAAAAAAGTGGACGTCCATCTCATCAATTTGAGACATCGTCCACCCCGTTCGCGGTAATATTATGCCATTCCCTAATTGTTGCACAGGCGGGAACATTAATTTTTTATACAAGTGCATAAGGGTAGTGTACGCTTCTTCAAGCGTCACTACCCGTTGATGTTTCCCTCATCCTCGTCTCCTTTTTCTTTTAACTCTTCTTTCGGTTTAATGCCATGAATGGCTTCAATCAATTTGCTGTCAATGTACGGTTTGCTTGCACCTTCATAAAGCTGATCAACCGTGAATTGATTTTTAAACACGACATCGACAAGAATGGCAATCAGTTCGTCTTCTTCATCTAACATTTGTTCTGGTGTTGGTGCTTCACCATGCTCTTTCATTTTGATCTGACATTCTAAATACTTTCGTTTTGCTAACATAGGCACAAAAGGCACTGTAAATAATCTCTTTTCACCTTCAATATAAAGCTCTATCTTCACGCATTTTCACCGTCCTCATTCTCAACTTCTCCCCCATCCTCAGGGGGTTCATTAGGGTGTAGGCAGGGTGTTCTTGTCCACGACTTCCTTAAACCAGTTCTCAAAAATGGATGGCTCTATGTCTGGATCTCCATCCCATTGCTTCAGTCGTTCCTCTCCATCGTGTAATCGTGTAATCGCTTCTCCTGATAGATTAGGCGTTTGATGGGTTGGTGTCTCCTGTTCTGTTTCCATACTGAGTTCTGCCGGCGCAAATTTAATGCGGTACAGCCAAAAATACTCGTAGCCTCCTCGGGCGCTCTTCGCTTGTCCACCAACGGCCACGTATGGTGCATTGTCATCGACATTATCCGATGACAGCCCATTATCGTGCACTTTCTTCCCTAATAGGTCTGCTTCGACGCCTTTTTCTAAGTAAGCCGTGTTTAATGTCACCGAGGTGACCCCTTTCGCTGAATCTGAGAACAACACTTTGTCGTCTGCCCTTAAATTTGCTGTGTTAACAGACGGCTGGATATTAAACGCCATCGCCGGCCCTAATGGTTTTATTTCTCCATAGACGGTTTCTTGCTCACTCTCCGATTCTATGACGGCATAATGTAAATTGCGAAGTCCTTTCAAAGCCATCGTCATTCCTCCCCTTGTCTACTAATGTAATGAAACCGAATGATCTTCCGGTTTTTCTTTGCTTCATCGTCATACGTTTCTGACTCGAACATGCGTTTAAAGCCCGCTTGTTTCATTAGCTCTTTGACGTCTTCCACAAGCTGAATATAATTACCTGATGAAAACACATCCACTTGATAAAAATGTTTAGTCTGCCATTCCTCATCATCCGCTGACAGCCAGGGCGCTTGGTTGTATTCCGTATAGACGATATAGGATGCGGCATGATTATTTGATGTTAAAGATGATACTGGCACATTTAACGACTTAAGAGCTGCTTCTATCTTGGCATTAACGCTCATAAGCCTAACCTCCTTTTAATGACTGCAGCTTCAGCTTCTAAAATTTGCGTCCGCATACGTTCAAATACAATGGACACTAACGGTTTCGGTGATATAAATCGCCCAGCCCGGACATTATAATAACCAAATTCATGCATATATAAATAAAACCCAGGACGGCGTGCGCCACCTTGGGTACCAACAAATAATTCACCATTTTTAGGGTCCGTTCTGACGATCGCTTTCTGGGCTTCGCCACTACGCCTTTGCAATCCGTGAGAATAGACTTCAGATTGTATCGCTTCTTTTAGCTTATCGCCGCCAGCTATCAACGCTTCATCCTTAACGGTTTCAAGTTCCCGTTCAATTTGCTCTAATCGCGTTAAAAGCTCTTCAAGACCTTCAAATGAAATGATCTCCATACTATGTCACAGCCTTTGCTACGACAGTCATCGTTTTTCTTAAACCATCATCATCCTCAATGGATTCAATCTCATGTTCAATCCCTTGCCATAAAAGCGTCAGTTTTCGTGGCCGATTACGTTCATTCAGTGCCTGATGATACCGCAAGATAAATTCACGATTATGCTGCATGTTGTTTTGCGCAGCTGAATAAAACGTACGCCCTTTGAGTGTCCTTAGCTCTGCCCAGACCGTCACATATGGTTTAGGATCATGTATGTTAAATCCGTCACCATCTGTGGCATCATTAGCTGTTAAAAACGTAATACGATGTTTAGCTTTTCGTGGATCCATCTTCCTCACCTAACTGTTTAATGAAGTGATCAACGACCGTCTTTCGGTTCTTGCCATCTTGTTCGCGCTTAAGCAATTCCTCAAAATCGTACGAGCCCTTTTGTGTCTCTTCAATGACTTTCGCAGCTGCTTGCAATAAAATATCATGGGCATTATTCGCTGTATTGTCCTTAAGAAACCCTCTTTCAATGAGCATATTAATGCGTTTGTCGTCATCACACGTGTACGCATCACCTTGCCGATAAATCACGTTATTATTTGTCTTATCTTTAAATGCTTTTATCACGTCATACGTCATCTTCATCACCCTTTCCATACTCCCGCAGCTGTAAAATGATGCCTTCAATGGTTTCTTTCATACGTTGTAATTCTAACCCTGTATGGGGATCGTACTCTCGTTTAACGTAAAGCATCAGCGCCAAATTGTACTGTTCACGGGCCTCTATTTGTGCTGATTTCTCACTTTCGTCAGCATCGACATCTATCGTTGGTTCCTGTAGCCCTGCTTGTCGCAAATGACTTTTTCCTGCTGATATCAGCGACGTGAGAACACCATCATCTTCACTGCCATCTATTCTTAAAAATGTTTTTAAGTTTTCAAGATCCATTCAGGATCACCTTCTTATACTTCTTCAATGACTTCAGCAATACGGAACGCTGATTTTAGTTTGATCTTATGATCCATCCATGCCGTAATAACAAACTGTTCAATCCCTGTCTTAACGTCCTTATCTCGGTCATAAAGCACACTTAAATCATAGTTGTAGTGTGAGTAAGAAAAGTCACCAACAATTGGATTGACAGCTGAGTCAGAGAACGTTACCGGCTTACCTAGAATCTGCTCAGGCTGTGCTGCATAAAGTGTCGCAGATCCATTTGCTAGGTGTTCGATAATGCCAGAGTAATCCTGATAAGTCATCACGATATGGGCATTTTCACGATAATCTTCATGAAGATCGGCAATGGCATTTTTAATTGCTTTGTATTTATTTGCTCCGTTGACGACCTTGATATTGTTCTGCGTTGAATAGAAAGACATATGCTCTTCACCTGTCTTGGGCGATTTAGTAAATGCCACTTTCTTTTCTTTCGCAGCGACACCAGACTGCAAGCCACGGTCTACATGAGAAACTAAGTTCGTGTGTGTGCCATTCAATACTGTCTCTGAGATTCCCACAAACACTTTGAACTTGAAGCGCCCAAATGCCACAGTGTCCCCTTCGGCTTTCAGTTCTTTAGCTGTTTCTTTGTCAGCAATAAAGTCATCATCTTCAAGGGAAAAATTCAGCTTTGGAATTTCCAGATTCGTAATTTGAGTGAAAGTAGAAAGATCACGTAACTGGTTCTTAACGTACGGTTCTACCAAAATATCTTGGGACACCGTTTTTGGTAAGAACTTGCCACCATTCGTTGTCGGATCATCACCAAGCGTTTGGTAAATCTCCTGGGAGACTGGTTCACGTTTCATGACAGAACGGATAAGATTGGCTTTTGCTTGTACTTTCTTCTGTTCAGGATCATTCATCTCACTTAATTTGTTGTTTTGTACAAATTTAGCTTTTTGCTCTGCTTCAAGCTGGTCGTGCTGCTCTTTGATCACCCCAAAACGCATTTTAAGATCATCCCGAGACTTCTGAAGCGTTTGAATATCTTCTGTCGTCTTGTTAGTGTCAATTGCAGCAGCTGCCAATTCGTTCTCTACTTTTTGGAGTTGCTGCCCGACAGTGGACATGTTCTGTTTCATTTCATAAAGTGTTTTATCACTGAAGTATTGTAAAGACGTTAGTGTGAGGTACATGTGTTTTTTCATTTTTAGATTCCTCCTAAAATATCACCGATGTAACCGGCGTTTGCTTTTGCCTGTTCAGCTATTCGTTGCCTCTCTGCCTGCTCACTTGCTGAAATCTGAGGTGTCTTGTCCTCTTTCATCAGAGATTCTGGCACGTTCTGATACTTTGAAAATAGCTCCTTATTGACTGAGGCGGCCATGTCATTCGCTTCCTGTACAACATCACATAAGCCAAACTGATACGCTTCATCTGCTGACAACCACGTTTCGTTATCCAGCATCTGCTTAAGCTTGTCTTCAGTAAGCTTATCCCCTGCTTTTTGTAAATACGATTGTTCCGCTGAACCACTGATGCGGTCTAAATTATCAGCTTCTTTCCTTAGCTCTTTTGCATTGCCCATCACTATTGTCCATGGATTGTGAATCATCATCATGCTGTTTTTAGGCATAAAAATAACGTCACCGCTCATAGCGATCACGCTGGCAATGGATGCTGCTAAGGCATCCACATACACATTTACTTTTGCTTGATGTCTGAGAAGCATATTGTGAATGGCCACTCCTTCAAAAACAGACCCACCAGGACTATTAATATAAAGGTTAATTGTGCGGACTTCTCCTAGACTATCCAAATCTTCTTTAAAGCTTGATGCGGTCGTATCTTCCTCACCCCATTGATAACGCACAATATCCCCATAAATAAAAATATCAGCCTGATGTGGTTCGTCCGCTGACATCTTCATTTCCCAATATTTCGGTTTAGCTGCCTTTTTCACCTTTCCACCTCCTTTCATTCCTCCTTAGTAGTCTCACGTTCACTCACTTTTTCACGTCGCTCCCGTGGGTCCATATCTAACGGATACATATCCCCACTGATCCACAACTCATCGGCTGGTCCTTCTTTCGGCGGCAAGTCTTCCCACCGTCTCACTTCATTTCGTGTCATCCAACCATCCCTTAGCGCTCCGTGATAAAAGGCTTGGCGTGCTTTCGAGTCACCTCTAAGCAAGCCACCCACGTTAATTTTAAAATATTGCCCTCTTTGTCGATCAGCAGGTGTTAATAATTTTCGGTTAAATTCTTGCTCATATTGACGGACTATCGGAATGAGTGTCAGTTGTACGAAAGAACGCATTAACTCTTCATTACTGGAAAAACTTTGTCCTTCTGTGTCATTTAACAACGTGACAGGCATGTTGAACACATTGGCTACCCGTGATCTTGTGATCCGTTCTGATGTGAATGTATCAGCTGCTACGTACTTTCGTTGAATGGGATCAATCTCCACACCTGGTTCTTGAAAGAGGACACCACCATTTTCTGCATAGAACCGACGAAAATCTTCTACCACACGTTTTCGTTTACCGTCATCTACATTAGCACCATACTTTAAAACAAAGGAATTAAACGCCCCTTGCATTTCTTTTAAACTAAACTCACGAACGGCTTTATCGTAATCCGCTGTATTTTTCAGCACATCAATGGGGCTAATCCCTTTTAAAGAACCTGATCCCATAATGTGCTTCACGTGCAGCATGTCCATATTGTGAAAGTAATACGTCGCCTTTTCACCGATGACCTTATACCACAGTTCATTCGTTTCTCGTGCCAGCATCGGTTCAACATACATCGCATCCAATGGTGTAAGACGAGCCGGCTGCCCTCGAATATCCCGTTCGATGACGGCGTACGCATTTCCCTTTTCATTTCGCATCGTTTCCATGTTCCGTATAAAATCAAACGATGATAGATTAGGATTCGGGCTATACAATAACACGTCTGATGATGGACTGTTTATAAGGTCATAGTTCTCATGCAGTTTAATAGGCAATGAAGCCATAATATTAGCAAATCGTGTGACCACACTAAAAATTGTTTCATTTGTAGCTAACGTCGTGTTGTGACTCCCCCAAAAAGTACGTCCAGCCCAATGACTAAAATCAAACGAAGCGCCAGCCCATTTAGCCGCCACCATGTAAACTTTTTGCTTTAACTTGTTCACCCACTTCAATGATTATCACCCCCTTAAATCACTCATCGACATCACACCTATTTCCCCGTTTCCTGTTGGCTCAACTAATAGCTCCATACAATGTGTATGAGCATTTAATAACGCTGCAAAGCCATCAATTTTACGGTAACGATTGATCTTTTGCGGTAGCCAGCTACCATTCTCATTCTTTTTGAGCTTGACGTTGTTAATATACCAGCGCAATAGGCGATCTTCATTAAAGATCACTTTCCGATCTCTAAACATATCTTTTAAATCTCGCATCGTCGGTGTTAAAGTAAAAGCCCCTTGGCGAACGATCTCTGTGTCAAATCCTGCTGCATTCAGTTCTTTTACGAGTCTAAAGGCTTTCGCTTTGTCATAAGCAATCTTCTCAATCTGATATTTTTTAGACTGCTTCACGAACCAATCATACACGAGCTCAAGGTTAATATAACTATCATCCACAATGGTTAAATGACCAGCTCTTTTTAATTCCTCGTAAGGCAGCTTTTCATGGTTATCTAAGATTTTTAGCTTAGGCACCCACGAGTGAGACAAAATGAACACCTCTCCTGTAGAAAGGGGAAATTCTAGGCAAGCACTGGTAAAGTCATCACTTTCAGACAGGTCAAACCCGCCAATACACGGCGCCCCTTCCAAATCAGCTATATCGAGATGCTTATTATTGCTTTTCAGCACGTTGTAATCAAGGAACGCCATTTGATCACTGTTGACGAAGAAATTAAACTGCTTCGTAATAAAATCCGTTCGTTCTTCCGGTATCCGTTTATCTTTTTCCCAATCGACTACGAGTGTGTCTAAATCTAATGTGACCCCCATATTTGGATTAGCTTTAATCCATTTTTCCGGCTGGTCAAACTCTTTTTCATCATCCAACTCCGCAATGTAATAAAAAGTACGTTCATCTTCAATCGCACCTTCTAAGACTTGTTCAGCGTCTTCATAGTATTTAACTAAAGGCCCATCAAGCTGATAACCCGCAGTGGTGATATAGAGAATTAACGGTTGCTTCCGGGACCCACGAGACTTTTTAATAATATTAATGAGCTTATAATCTTTGTACTCGTGTATTTCATCAAAAATACCAAGATGCGTATTTAATCCATCCAAAAGCTCGCTATCTGACGCTTGAGGTTCAATTGTCGAATTCGTCTTGTCATAAAAAATAGCATCCCGCGTGACACGAAAATTCCTTCGCAGCTTCGGTGACGCTCTAATCATTTTTTTACACTCATCATAGATCGTTTTTTTCACTTGTTTCATCGAGTTCGCCAACACATACACATCTGCCCCACGTTCATTATCTTTTGAGGCGGCATATGCCGATAAGCCCGATGCTTTTCCCGATTTTCCATTCTTTCTGGCCACAAAAATAAGGCCCTCTCGAAAGCGCCTAATACCTGTATCTTTATGAACCCAACCATATAGCGACCCAAGGGTGAAGTGCTGCCAAGGTTGAAAAACAAGGTTCCCCTTCACTAGTTCCTCATGTACCCCTGACTTAGACGGTCGGCAAAATTTTTCAACAAACCGAATGGGCCGATGCCCTTTTTCTTCAATGAATATCCATGGGAAGCCATCGGTTCCTTGGCGTTTTAAATCATTCAAATGCCGTTTAGCTGATAAGATATTTTTCTTGCTTGCTACAATATGACCGGCAACGACTTGCTCAGCGTACCATGTTGCTAAAAGTGTCTCTGACGGCTCTTGTAAAATAAACCCCTGATCAATCTGATCTTGCTTCCATTTTGCAAATTTAGAAATCGTTGAAGTCGTCGTCTTCATCTGATCCCATAACTTTCTTTCGCTGAGCAGGGGTTAAGCCCAATGATTTTAAAAGATTGTTCAACGTCTGAACCGTTTTTGTGAGTTCGATGGACAAGGGATTTTTCACAAGATTTGTCGCTCCTGCTTTATTCGTATACTCATACATCAGGTCATGTTTATTCACTTCTTTCTTTAATTTTCGATAAAATCGATGCGTTTCAACATATAAATGAATGAGTTCTTCATCCGATTCTTCAAAACTTTCCCCTAAGTAATCTCTTATCTTTTCCGCTGTTGGCACGGCCATAGCTGCTCCCCTCCTTTCCAAATATTAGGTTTACCCCCCTTTCATGAAAAAGTTTATCCGGTGTGAACGAGGGATATGCGTCCGCTTACTGGAGATGCCTGTCACCACCTTCTTTGAAGGGGGGCTAGATGATTTCCGGGTTCGGTTGTTCTTCAATGACGTTGATGTTACGAGACGTTTTACTCTTTGGCTTTCCTTTCTCTGGATGTTCGCGGTTGTGACAGCTGGGACAAATGGATTCAAGATTGCTTAACGTGAGCGCTAGCTCTGGATACTCATCGAGTGGCTTGATGTGATGAACAGTGTTAGCGACTGTTAATTGATTGCGACGCCAGCAAGGCTTGCACCGATACCGATCCCGTGCTAATACTACCCTTCTCACACGACGCCATGCCTTACTGTGATAAAATCCCTTACTTTTTTCGGTCACTTTTTTTGGCATTTTTTCTCTCACCTTTTCTCTAGCTCTCCCCTTAGCTGATCCATGCGCTCTTTCATTTTCATCTTGAGTTCAAGTTTTCGGATCGGATCTTTCACCTGCTTGATTTGTCTCTGCCACCGCCTTACCCGTTTGTCTGTGACATAGCACGTATAATGCTCCTCACAGTGCTCACATGTAAAATAGACCTCTTGTTTTCCCTCACCATATTTTCTTACTACCGTGTTCATATTTGTGGCATGCCCACAATAATCACAGCGTACGATGTCGCGCATTGGCTTTTACTCCTTTCTATCAATAGTCACGTTTATACTGAACGTTCTTAATCTCTAGGAATCTATCAGCAGACTCTTGAAGATAATCAATGTCGTATTCTAGCTTACCGTCATTTAAGTTATCTGTTTTCGTCTTCCACTCGAATTTGATTGCCGTTTTGTTCTTCAGTTCTTTGCCTTTGTATTTAACTATTGGAGCTTTGAATGGGTCAATAACTTCAATACATAAAACAGGTTGTTTATTTAGCATTTATTTCACACTCCTTTTACGAAATAAAAAAGCACCTATATTAGGTGCTATAAAAAATGTTGCTCTGAATATTTAACTGCTAAGGATTTTAGTATATGAAAAGGTAGACTCCCTCCTTCTTCTTTTAACTTGTTTTTTAACTTAGTCCAAACAGTTTTGTTTTTAATTGAATCTAAAAATTCTTGGCCTTCCCATGTTATAGTTGCAAACATTCTAATTGGTATATCATCAGCATAATTTACCTTCTGCTCAACCAAACCTGCCTGCTCCATTATTTTTAAATGATATGCTACTTTAATATCATCCCATGCCTCTGGATACTGGAAGCTCCCTCTAAAATCGTCTTTTTCCTCAAGCTTGAGTAGTATATTTCTAACTAATTCCATGTCTCTTTTCATATTAATCTCCTCCTGCCTTGTTTATTTCGACAATAGGAGATATTTTCCTCTTTAATATATTCCTGAGTAACATACTAACACCTTTAAACCCAAAAAAAGCTGTAGAATTTCTAATTTATTTTTTAAAAAGTAATCTATGCATATAGAATATTACCTTTAAATTATTCTACGGTAAAATTATATCTCCAACTCCAATCATCACTTAAGCCAATATCTCCAGATAAAGAAATTCCCCCTCGAGCTATAGACAAACTAATACCAGGCGTCCAAGGGTGCACATAACGTCCAGAAACACTTAACGAGTCAAATTGGTGGTCGCTTTTAGAAATCCTAATAATATCATGAAAATAACCCTGTCTATCACTTCTGTATACTAATGGGTCCCAAAACTTAAAAGAGGTACCAATCCCATAATTGGATCCTACATCAAGTGATAATGAATCATAATGATATTCACCTGCTGAGGTATCATAATACGCTATTTCACCATAACTTGATCCCGCAATTGGCTGACCATAACTTCCCCAATGCATGCCTGCTTTATCAGTAAATGTCATATTAGGTGTCTCTTCCCATTCAAAATTCATACTAATCATATATTCGGCCTGTGCTCCACGGTCACCAACTTTTACAGCATTCATACGTGCATTCCATATACCATCTGAACACACACCTTGAGGAGTACCTGAATCGCAATTGCTATTTGATAATACATTTCCAGAATCAACAAGGTTATAACTATTAATATCGTTTTCACTTAAGTTATACTCTTGTAGATCTTCAATTTGTTTTTCTCTGATTTCTTCTTTATTATGCGGGGTTACCTCGTAACTCTCATCTCCACTTACATAAGTATGAGTAAAATCACTTATTTCACCGTCCACCCTCTTACCGCCATAACTAGCGTACAACTCTTTAATTTTCAACGGCATATTTTGAATATAGCTTTCATCATAACCTATTAATGTGAGAATCTGGTCTAATTCGGTTTCATCTAATTCATCTGTGTTAGGGATAGGAGATACTCTTCCATCATCTTCAAAGGTTATTGTTTTACCACTGTCAAGTACCTCTACTGAGTTGGATAAATTACTATTCGGATCATCAAAAGCTGATGCAAACAATAGTAGAATAATAGATAAAGTGAATAAAGTTGTCTTCATAATAATTACCTCTTTTCATTTATTTTTTTATTTTCATTTCACCTCCATATTAGAATTTAAATTATTTAAATTGAGCTAGGTCTAAAACCAAGCTGCACATCTCAAATTTAATTTTCATTAGTAGAAATTAATAATATATTCTCAAGCTCGTATTCTTGACTAATATTAAAAGGCAATCTATTTTTAGACAAAATAACATTATAATACTCATTTTCTTCTATATGCTCCCAAACATGCTCTACACTAACTTCTTTATTTTCAAATCCTGTATCTTGAATTATAGTATCGCCTTTGCTAGATTTAACTCGTATTTCTTCTTCATAGTTATCAATTTGACCAATGATAATGTATTTATCATGTTGCTTTTGCAACTCTAAAACTCTCATTTCGCCTATATATCCACCATGATTAGGGAATTGATTTATTAAAAAGAAAAATACAACAATAAATAAAGTTACTATAATTAAAAAAATTTTTTTCACAGTATTTCCTCCGTGACATTTTAAGCGTTTAAACAAACCCATTTAATTGTATATTATGGGTAATGATCCCACATCCAGTATGTTACCTTACTAGAATTTCATTTTCAATAATTTATATTACTGTATTCTAATGAGCATAAATTACATATTTTTACGATAGATATTTTATCATAAAAAGGGAGGATCTTTCAATGTTTCAAATATTAGTTATATTACTTGGCTCTTCAGCTCTTTTTCATTTTATTTTCCCTAATGCAACATGGCCAGATTACTATACGTTAGGTGGATTTATCATTGCATTACTCATGTATATTGTTTCTAGAAATAAAAAAGAAAATAAAAACTAACCTAAAAAATCCGAGTCCAACAATTGATGTGGGCTTGGATTTTTTATTGTTTGATTTATCGTTACAACTAAGCTAATAGTTTACCAGCCTTCTCAAACTTACGTTGTATGTTTCCTACTAACCTTGCATATTTAGTCTCTTACTGCCTTATTATTTTTGTTTCGACATAAAGAGCTAATTCCCTCTTAAAAATATTTTTGAGCACCAAACTACTGTGAAGATGATTCTTGTAATAACTTATTGAGGACTTAACGCGCCCACCTATTATCAATGAGTGCCTTCTTTTAACTTAACTATCATATTAACCGCATCCGTTCATAATAACCTGCTCAAAACCTGTATACTTCCTGCACAATCTCATAAATTCAAAGGAAGTCGCCAAACTTACCACGATCTAGCTGCCTTCCTTTTGTGTTTGCCAAACATCTTTTTAGCCATTTCATGCATTGAATCCGTTGCCTTACTTCGAATTATGTCAGAAACATCTTTTCCAATCACCTTTCGATTGCCCACACGATAACCTTTTTTATTTAGCTCAGTAGCCACATGGCTCACACTTTCTTCAAGAACATATAACTTAATAGCTTCTTTTTCGAAGGTATCAGCTTGATAGTTTTCAACCATATCAATAAACTTTTCTAATTCCTCAATTCTTTTTTTAGCTTGTTCAATAGTCATTGACTCATCTCCTCCTTCTTTGATTGAGTGCATTATAATACATAGACTGTTGCACTCGTCTAACTGCCAAATTCCTTGATACTACTGGCTTAATCAGAGTCTTTTAATTGAGTGCACGATACGCTTCATTATGGTGTTGTAAGATCAAAAATTAATAGATGCGTTTATCCATGGCTTCATCAAGGGCATCTTGATTGATGCCAATGTACCTTAACGTGATATGTTGATCTGAGTGATTAAATAATTCTTGTAACAACGCAATGTTGTTGGTCTTCTTGTAGAAGTGGTATCCAAATGTCTTACGCAATGTGTGCGTTCCTATTTCCGTCAGCTTTACATGCTTTGCTGCCTCTCTTAGAATGCGATAGGCTGTTGATCTATCAATTGGTTTATTGCCTCCTTGTCGGCTTTTTATGACATAGTCTCCATCATCCAATCTTTTAACGTAGGGAAGAATATCATGTTTAATGTAACCTGGTACTTTAATTCGTTTCGCTTTTGTTGTTTTGGTTTCCTTAAGGTTTATATGTGATTGCAGTAAGTCTTCTTTTTTTAGATTTAATATGTCAGAGATCCTTAGTCCTGTAGATATTCCAAGCATGAACATCACAAAGTCACGTTCATTGTTACTCCTTAAATACTCTTTCATCTTTTCAATTTTCTCCGGGTCTCTAATCGGTTGGACAAAATTCATGCTTTCACCTTCTCTGGATTGGCATAGACCTCAATCTTTAACATAAAGGCCATCTTGTAAAAGGCTCGCCCTTTGAGCTTATAATACTGCCTTTCAGAGATCCCTAAGTCATTATAGATTTCATAGTTGTATGAATAGCTGTGATCGAAATATTCTTTGATAAGAATGTGACGTTCCATCTCTGGCAACTTGTTTATAATGTTCAACAAACTTTGGGCATATAGAAGTGTTTCATGTTCAGCTTCCACATTCTTAATGGCTGCCTCTTCCGTTGACGAATGAAACTGATTCGATGGCTTGATAGGCACTAATTCCAGTGAAGATGTTATCTTCGGTTCATGGGATGTAGATAATCGTAATAACGCCATTTGAAGCTTGCCCAGCTTTGCTTCAACAGCTTGTCTTGTTGCTTTTCTATTAATTTGAGGTAACTGAAAATTAATAGCTTTCATGTGATACTAACCTCCTTCAAAGTAAAAAAGGACGCCAAGACCAACGGCTATACCGTTAATCATGACGTCCTCCAGTGGGCTGGTGGGACTTTTATCATTTAACTGTTTATTTTGAGAATTTACTTATCTACTTTAAAATCGGACGGCGCAAAATTGCGCTCTCCTTAACTGGTTCCAGTTCACTTCAAAATTCTCCTTTATCTAATTTTCTTTTTTCTTCCTACTTTATCTAATTTTCTTTTTTCTTCCTCTTTTATTAATATCTCTAGCAAACTTCTAATAAGTTCTATTCTTCTTTTCTCTTTTGTCAGTTGATCCCAAATATAAATCGATATAATTAATAGCGTAAATCCCCATAACAGTATATTAAGTATATGATCTAAGTTTACATTGTTTGTATTTAAAAAAAGATCATTGCTTAAATTACTATTGTTAAATGAATGAATGCCGATACCAGATATTCCTGTTATAAACAAACCAGTAAATAACGTTTTCAATTTATTTTGTAAATTATATTTCGCATATATATTTAAATATTCTTTTAATAAATAGTAATTGGTTAGCTCATTTTTAGTTTCTTCCCTTAATATCTCTTTTGCCTTCCGGAGGTTATTAATAGTGCTATCACTAGCCTCATCTTTCAAAACAGCCCCAAAGTAGGCTTCATCATAAACACCTAACCCCAACCATTCAAATATACTTCTATCCTTTTTCTTTTTAGATATCATTTTTTGTAGACGCCGTCTCTCAGTATTTTCTTGTATTTTCATACCCCATATTACAATAAAACTTATAAGAGCTACTCTAACGCTAAATTCAAACATATCTCTCCAAAAGAAAAAAGTAATAACAAATAAAAGCAATATTAGCCAATAATTCAAAATTAATTTGAAAATACTTCTAAACAAGTAAACACATTTTTCTTTCAAAACTCCTCCCCCTCTTCAAACTTCACCCTTTTTAACTTCCCTTGATGTGTGATTACTTTTGTTTCGCCGTGGTCTGGAAGTTGTGCTTCCTTGACCCTGCCTTCTGAAATGAGAATTAAAACAGGTTTGTCGTAACTAGTAATATTTAGTTCTATATTACCGTTTTGAGGGTTCATTTCCAAGTCCTTTAATCTCATAAGTAAACCCCTCCCAAATATGCTATAATGATAGTGTCAAAGTATCATTATGCCAATCCGAGAGGGTTGGTTTTTTATTTGAACATTTTTGTGAGTGGCTTGGTCACGGATGTTTTCGCTAAATGCTGTGGTAGTTCCCCGTTTCGTGCTGCTTTAACACTTCCCACAAAGCTGTTAACTTTTTGCGCTTTCTTCATCGCTTTTGGTAGTTTAAACATTCATGATCTCTCCTTTTTATTAGTCATCTTCCCAGACATGAGAATCGAATCACGGCGTTTCACACGCCTTTTATGGGCTTGCTTCCGTCTGCTTTAATGCGATTATTTCTGGAAGCCTCACCCGTTCTACTTCAAGTTCTTGCAGGGTTAATTGATCGAGCAGTCGTCCGTCACGAGCTAAATATAAGTTTTTTTGTTTAAGCTCCTGGAGGAGAATTTGTCTTCTGAGTTCCATACATCATGTGCCCCTTTCTCATCGCAATGTAGCGATTGACTTCTGGCCATATATTCTTTGTAGGATGGGTCATTAAGTAGCTGACGTTTCTTGCATCGTGTCCCATTGTCATCACTTTCTTCTCGTACACGAACCACTCAATCACAAAGATTAAGCTTTCGTATTTCCCTTGAATGGCCCCGTTATATAACTCCCTGACCGTCATGCTGTGAATCTCCCTTCAAGGTTAACAAAGAGATTGTATTCTTTTACGAAGGCTAATTCTGCTGTGCCTACAGGGCCTTCACGCTGTTTTGCCACAATGATTTCAATCAGGTCTTTGTTATCACTTTGGGCATCGTAGTAGTCGTCTCGATAAAGAAAGGCGACGATGTCAGCATCTTGTTCAATGCTGCCTGATTCGCGTAAATCAGAGAGCATTGGGCGCTTATCCTGCCGTGATTCCACCCCTCTTGAAAGCTGTGATAACACGATCACGGGAATGTTAAGATCCCGAGCCATGATTTTCAATGCTCTGGACAGGTCACTTACTTCTTCTTGGCGGTTGCCCTTCTTCGCGATAGGTTGCAGCAGCTGTAAGTAATCGATGATGACGAAGTGCTGTTTGTCAGGAAACTGGCGCATTAGCTTACGTGTTCGTGCGTAAATCTCCGAGACTTTCACCGTGGATTTATCACAGATCATGAGATGCTTCTTCCCAAGCTCCCCTAATGCATAGGAGAAACGTTCCCAATCTTTCTCGTTAAATCGGGCTTTCGGGTTCATCAGCTTATGTGAATTAAGCCGTCCTGTGGCAGAAATCATGCGATTAATAAACGATTCCTCCCCCATTTCCAAGGAATATAAGTGCCCGTAACCGTTATGTTCTAAATGACCTGTGGCTATATTTAAAGCGAAGGCTGTTTTCCCCATGGAAGGACGCGCACCAACAATGATTAACTCCCCCTTTTTGTGTCCTGAGGTGAGCTGATCATACGCTGTAAAACCGGTTAGTAAGCCCATTTTGGACTGCCCAGATTCCGCCTTTTCAAAAATGTTAATAAGGGTTTCTTTCAAGTTAAAGTCCTTCTCTTCCACCGAAAATCCGTTTAAGGCATGCAGTTGATCAATGAAGGCGTCAGCTTGTTCATCCTTCATGACATCTTCTGTGTCGTGTAAAAAGTCTTTTGCCAGTCTCCTGATGTTGTCCCGTTTCCACGCACGGTGTATAGCAGATTCATAGTTTTTATAAGCTTCCACTGAAGGGACCGCATTCATCATATCACCTAAGTCAAGCTGAGCCATGTAGGTCATGCCAAGATTTTCATACAGACTCCCTGCATCCACTGGCTGATCTTGCTTCACGATCGTGGTTATGGCTTCAAAGATCGGCTTATGAATCAGTGACACCTGTTCAGGCTTAATGCTAATCTCTTTCGCAATGGTGTGATCGTGTAAGATACAGCCAATGAGCAACTTCTCTGCTTCAAGGTTAAACTGACTCATGGTTGCTGCTCCTGCTGGATACCCAGAATGTGACGAATCTCGTTTAATTGCTCTTCAGTTGGTCCTGTTGACTTTTTCTCCTGCCATTCCGCCATCCGTGTGACAACGCCTTTATCATGTTCAGGCCGTACCTGCTCTTTAAGATCATGTATGGTTGGTGGAAAGGATGACCGGCTAATATGCTTGTCCAATCGCCATAAGACTTTTTCTTTGTCTTGGTCTTTCATGTGGCGATACCAGACTTTCACAGTGTCTTGTGTCTTTTTCAATTTGCCAGGATAAGCTGCATCCACTTGTTCAATGAGTTCCACTACCTCACGACTCGTCATTGTCTTCTTCCTCCAATTCATCTGCAAAGGCATAAAGATCCTCTGTCTGCGTACTGTTAGGGGTTTCGTTAAGATAAGATTCAAACTTCGTGCCAAACAATGTTTCTGGACGGAGAAACGCATTCATTTTGCTATCGTTCTTCCATGATGCGACTTTGTTGTCGATCACCTGTTTAAAATCGTCTAACTCAAATTTCTCGTTGAGCCTTGCTTGAATGAGCTTCTTTGTCTTTTGGCTTGTGGGCTTAAATCTCTTAGCTGCTTTCTCGTTCAAGTAGGCAATAATATCTTTAGTAATCTCTGTAGTAATTGATGTATACGTCTTACATTCAAATGTAGGAGGGTCATACATTCCATTGTAGGAGGGTGGTACATTTGAATGTAGGATGGTGGTCCTTTCAGTTGTACCCATGTGGGTAAAAGTGAACTCAGAAACTTTTTTAGGGCAAGGTTCAATAAACATGACATTGGCATTGGACTGCCCCTTCGTCACCACATTTCTGAACTCCCGTCTAATCAGTCCCTGCTCTTCTAGAAAGTCACACGCCTGCTTGGCCTGACGCTTAGATAAACCAAACTGGTCGGCAAAAGCTTGATACGACCGATGCAGCATATCCTTAGCGAATTTTTTCTTAACGGTCGTCACGGCGCCTGTGGCTTCGTCTCGGTTAACGGTAGGGCGGTACCAGTACACTATATCAGCGAGTATGAGAATGGCATTTATATGCGGCTTGCCACTTGAGAACGTGAGCTTTTGAAACCATGGGAACGGAATAACCGTCCCTGATATATGCATACGGCCAATGGCATCAACGACGGAATGGCCTGTATTCATGCTGAAATCCCCCTTGCTTTGAGGACTCTCCAAATTTGGGGAGTCCCTCTTTTAACATAGTCTTAAACCATAAATGTGTTCAGCAGCAACAGGGTTAATCCATAATACTTCTTTCTTTTTAGCCCCTGCCTCACTATTTGAAGACATCGTTTCCTTCTTCCACTCACTTAAATAATGATTATAAATATGATGTTCATAACCAGATAACAGTACTGGCCCTGGGTGATCATTTAAATAGTCCAACAAAATCTCGTGTTCATACTCACTCATTTCATACTTGTAATGCCTATTCGTTCTAGTCTGACTGAGATAAGGTGGATCAGCATAAATCAAAACCTCTGGCCTACGATACCTTTCTAATAACTGTTCAAAATCCTGATTTTCAATTTGAACATTTTTTAGCCTTTCAGCAACCTCGATCACTCTTCTCGGCAGGTTGTCGAAATCTTTAGGGGGATATGGCCCATTCGGGTCAATAATACTTCGCCATCCCGTTTTATCACTTGTCTTCCCACCAATAGATTGCCAACACCTAGTTAAGAAACGTCTCGCTCTTTCTACATCATGATTCGCTTCGTCATAGGAATTGTCATATTCTTCTCTGGCATAAGGCGTATAATTAATTAGATACGTGAATTCTTCAGATTTCTCCCGAATGACTTTAAAAAGATTAACCACTTCCCCATCAATATCATTCACTGTTTCTACTTTAGTACGAGGCTTATTGAACAATATTGCACCAGATCCAAAAAAGGGCTCTAAGTACGTTTTATGATCAGGCATATGATCAATTATCCAATTGGCTAGACGCCATTTAGATCCTGGATAATGTAAGACTCTATATTGCTTTATCATCTTCACCACACCCCTTACAGTCTTTAACTCCCCACAACCGAATAAACCCCTGCGCTTTTTCATAGTCTGCCAATCGAATATCACGAAATGAGGCTACGTGAAATGCTTTTTTCAACTCCTTATAAAGAGCAGCATAATGTTTCCTTCGACCTGAATCTTTGGTGTAAGGATAAAGGGAGTGGATCTGTTTCTTTATCATGTTCTGAAGGTGCTTTTGTTCAAAGGATCTGAGTGTGATCATATCTGCTGTGGCTTGAATTTCCCCCGAGCCATTGGGCATTTCCAATCTGTTTTGACGACTCTCCAAATGTGAGCGTGTCCTCTTAAACTCTCGGATAAACAGCTCTTTAAATTCAACTGCTTTATGACCTGTGTAACCCATAGCCACCATCGTGAACCCTTCATAGGTCAAGATATACATGGGCATTAATCTGCCTTGCTTGTTCTTGTATTCGGACTCTCCAAAATTGGCGAGTCGAAACGCGTGAGAACATTTCAAATTTCGGATATCTCGAAGCACCTTGTCATGACGTTTATCAAAGGTTGATGCTAGTGTCATAGAGTCCGTCACGACTTGGTCCTCATGTGTGTAAACTAAATCTGGTGTCACAACGCGTCATTCCTCCTTTCACAGATGGCATATCCGTTATCCTCTTTAATAAAAATGAGACCTGAGTAGCTTTGATTAAGGTATTGATTGATATGCTGTTGATTAGGCTGTCCCTTTTCGTAACACCATTTAGGGAGCAAAATGCGCCGTGGTATGTTGAGGTTATACATTTTGTTTTCCTTTCTATATGTGGCTTGAACTCCTTTCTGGTGCCAGCTGCACCGATCAGTTCATACCACATCAAGGGAAAAGAGGAGAGAAAGCCTGTGACATGATATGAACCCATCGGCAAAGCCGACTGAATGCCGGTTGCCTTTTGGTTAACAGGGATGTATAATTTTTTATAGGTTATAAGTTTTGTTTTTCTTTTTAGGCTGATCGCATGCTAGGCGGTCAGTTTTTTTTTGGCCTTTAATGGATGGTGTCTTTGTTGGTGGGCAATGCGGGCCATGTCGATCACATGAGCCAAGTTAAATAATGTTTGACGGGTGCGGGCCATGCTCTCTTTCCCATGGACTTTGTAAAGGTGGATACTTCGTTGTTTCAAAGCTTTTGAGATTAACATCATTTCCATGGAGTCTAGCTCAACGGCGCCTCTTTTATGAACAACCTTTGTAAAAGCAAGATCAAACAACTCTCTTTCTTGTTTATCCAGACCTTCACGATACACTGTGCAAGCATCTACGATCACTTTCACATCCTGCTCTGACATGTGCTTGAATGGGGCTGTCTTCATCAGTCATCCTCCTTTCTATAAATGACACAAATCATGTCTTCTTCAGAATCACTTGAGAACTTAATATCAATAATTTCTGTTTCTGAGTGACGTTCCATCCACTGGTTGATGGCGTCTACTCGCCCGACTTTTATAAAGATGTTACCGGCAATTTCATTAACAGCCATGTCATTCCCCTCCCTTCTATTGCTTCCAACCTCTTGCTTTCACAGTGAGCCGCCAATCTCTGAAAACACGTTTCATAGAAAAATCATATTTACGGACTAACACGGCAACTAAATTAATTAACGTCGTAGCAGCGTCCAGCAGTTCATAAATAACCCGTTTTATGTCTTCACGTTCCTGATCCTTGCGCACGTCAGCTGGTTTCACCCAGCATACATGGTCCATATGGTGTAATGCTTCCCCCACCTCTCTCAATGCCATGTGTTTCATCGCTGATGGATGATGATCGATGTTTCTGCCGTTTAAGTATGGTAGACTCACAAATCCTGTGCTTTCCTTCCAAGTCTGAAAATAAAGCTCTGGTGAATCCAGTGTTTCTGCGATATCACGTCTATAAGCATCCATCACCTGTCGATCCCCCGTCTCCCATTTCTCAGTTAAAGATCTAGAGACATGGAGCGACTCTGCAAATTCATCAGGGGTTAAGTCACGCTCTTTCCTGGCACTGCGTATCATTTGACCGTATACACTCGTCAAGTCGTTGGTCACCTCCTTCACAGCTTGTCCACCCGTACCAGCTCAAGATGAGCCAGTAGCTTGCGTGTGTTCCTGTCGCTCTCGTTCCTCGTTAGCTTCAATCATTTCTTTGTAGGCCTCGATAAAGTTATCAATGGCTTCTTTTGATGGTTCTTTGCGGCCTACATTTTTTATCGTGTAGTTAGAGGCCATCGTCATCCCTCCCTTCCGTGGTTATTTATATGCGTTCACCAGAATGTCCTAAAACCTGATTTAACTAATAGGATTCTCCTTCTACATTGTCGAATAATGGTTATCGTTGACTATCACTGTCTCCATCAGTGGTAGTCTTAAATTTCTGTCATCAAAGCTTTTTTCTTTATCTTTTCAATAGCTGATTCAATAATTAAGACTCCTGTCTTATCAGAAAAATTCCACTTAAAAGTATTCAAATTTTTAATTGCTTCATCATAAGTCGAACTATCTTCAATTGCGACATTAACTAACTGTTTTATTCTTTCGTTGACATCTCTTCTGGCTTGATGAATGTTTGCTTCAATTTCTGATAACATTTTTCAACCTCGCTTTCTATTTGTTTAGTTACAGCTTCTTCCCCTCATTGTGTGAGAAGGCAATTGAGACCGTACTAATATTCTTAATAAAATATTGTTAAGCAGATGAATTTCCGATAAGTTTTTTATCATTAACACTAAAAAAAATATCAGGGAATAAAGTGGAAGCTTCTTCATTAAAATATTTTTGATATTTTAATAGAGTATTTTTTCCAGGATCTACATCTCCATTTTCAATTTTCCTTACATACACTGTTGATATACCGATCTTTTCAGCCAATTTTTCTTGTGTTAACTTTTTTGATTTACGAAGATTTATAAGTTTCTCTCGCTTCATAACCTCACCTCCAAATAACGATAAATTATTTATCATAAATAAAATATAAATGATAAATTACTTATCGTCAATAGATTTACGAAAAGAATTTTATCATTTATGGATAAGTGATAACATTTTTATCTATAATGAATGTATAGAATGAGGTGATAACGTGCTTGGTAAAAGATTAATTAAATTAAGAGGAACTAAAACACAACAAGAAGTCTCCAACAAATTAAATATCTCACGAGCTCGTTACTCACATTATGAAAATGAACGAGTTGAACCTGACACTGAAATATTAAAAAGAATGGCCGATTATTTTAATGTCTCTGTGGACTACCTTCTCGGTCGATCCGATTCACCTTCATCTGGTCCTGATCGACAGAGCGATGATGAAAATTTATTCTTTTTCAACGAAGAGAACATTACACCTGAGGAAATGGAAGAGCTGAAGAAGCATTTGGAGTTTTTGAGGTTTAAGGCGAAGCAGGAGAATGAAAAGAAATGAATTTTATTAATGGTTTAGATTCTACTTTCATAACTACAGTGATCCAAATATTATTCGGAATAGCTTTTCTTTTATTTATTTGTTCAAAAATCTATTCTCTAATATATGCTTCGAGATTAGAAAAGAAACTATTCACTTACAAGGAAAAGTTAATTTATAACATATTTAAATGGTTTTTTTTATTATTTTCTATTTTTATTATGCTTATTGCATTAGTGGAAGTCTTTGAGAAAGATAGTATATTCGATCATCCACCCAGAGAAATATTTCTTTTAGTGTTTTATTGTATTTTACTCTCCTTTACCTTACTTGTATTTCTATATCCAATAAAAGATCTAATAAGATGGTTTAAACCTCTACCAAAGTGCAATTATTATTATTTCACTGAAAATGGAAGCAAGTTTTATATTATCAAACCGACGGCAAACAATGAATTTATAGTAGGCGATGCAGGTGAGGAGTATGAAAGTTCTACATTCAAAATAGTTTCAAAAGAAGAGATAAAAGAGCACACGTTACACAAAGAGAAAGTTAAAATCCCCTCGAAAAATCTTAAGTCCATTTACAACAGTTTAAAAAATAGATTTAAAAGAAAGACAGTTAAAGACACCTGAGATAATCAAAATGTTTTTGAAAGGTGAAAGAGTAAGATAGTTATGGAAAAAGAATACTAACTCGATATGGACCAGATCGACAGAGGGAGGATAAAAATTATTTCTTTTTCTCTGAAGAGAACATCATATCTGAGGAAATGGAGTGCTTAAGAAGCCGTTATTTTTTTTAAGATATCAAGCTAATCAGAAAAATGATAAAGAATCATAACATTAATTAAATCTTACACCAAGACATGCAGAAGCTTATTTTTGCATGTCTTTATATTTTTAAGGGGGACTATATAATGAGTATTAATATTAATCAAGTTATTGCACATGAAATTAATCTAGAAAAAGATTCTGTTGGCTTAAATGATGCAGTATTCAGCCTGAATAGTATTCCAACTGTCGTATTTGATTTCTTTAAGGACCATATTTCTACATCATTAAAGGCAAAACAAATTAAGTCCTGCAAATTCAATGATGAAGGTACATATGTACAACAAAAAGTTGTTAGAATTGCTAGTGACATAGAAGAAAAATCTAAATTCGTCAGCATTAGTCGAGATTTAGCTACTGATTTTTTCAATAAAATGAAAGGTACAAGTTCTCAAAGTCACGGTACTCTGTTCTTTCTTATATATAATTATTCTGGAAAAGACTACCTTGGAATATTAAAAATGGACCCGAATAAAGGAATACAAATAGATATTGAATCAAACGAATTAAAAGTACAAGAAAATATGTTACCTAATCCCGAACATAATCTTCATAAATGTGCATTTATTAAACTAACAAATAATTTTTCAAATGAAGATGTACACTTAGATGTTCTTGACAGACAACAAAAACCTGGGGAAGTATCTAAATTTTTCATGTCTACCTTTTTACAAGCCACTGAAATATTAAATGATAAAATAATGACTCAAAGAATATTTGACACTCTGTATAATAAATCTGAAAGCATTTCTCCTAAAGATAAATTGAAGTATGAATCCCATGTAGAAAGATTAATGAAAAATGGTAATGAGTTTGACTTTGATAAAAGTGTAGATAGTTTACTTATTCCATTTATGGAAGGAGAGGAAGACAGAAAGCAAATGATTGAAGGAATTAAAGAAGAAATCAGAAATGAATACGAAGATGTGAAGTTTCAATTTACTGTAGAAAAAGAATCAACAATTATGCAATATTCAACTGTTGGAAAAGAACTGAAAATTGAATTCAAATTAGATTTATTAAATGATAAGATAGAAGTTGATGAATCTGGTTCAAAAACAGTTATTACTATTAGAGATCTAGATCTTATTAAAAAATATAGATAATCTTAAGGGGGAGGAAAATGAATGACATTTACAGAATCAATGAGTTTCATAATAAGTTAATAGACCTCTCCGATGATTACGAAATTCAAGAAGATGTAAATGATTTTCACTGTACCTACACTCAAGTTTTTTCAATTTATAAAGAGTTTTTTGAAAATAAACTGTTGCCTGATCCTTTTATTGGAAAATTTGATTTAAAACTCTCAATTCAATACTCGGGTTTTACTATAGCCTATAAAGATTTCCTTAGAAGATCAATACCTGATGATGAACGAGTTAAATTGAGTTTTAGAATTAATAAAGAAAAGAACCTCTTTAACTCTCAAAACCACTATGTGTTTTTTCAAATGGAAAATTTCATAGAAGTACTTACTAAAGACAATTTTGTTGATTTTCTCAAAAAAAATAATACTAAAATAAATATATACACAAACTTAAACAAATCCACTGTTCTTGAAAATGACTTTATTACTGTTAGTTCAATATATGATTTAAAAGATTCTACAGAATTCAAGAAATCCTCAATACCTATAACAAGTATGCAAGATGTTAATGACTTTTACAACATACTGAAAAAACACACAGAAAAAAATGTTTCTGACATTCTTTGTCCTCTTCCTCTTTATTTTAATGAAAGTAATAATAATTCATTGGAAATCAGAGAAGCATTCTCACTATTATTTATTAGAAATTTTTTAAAAAGCACCTGCACTCAGATAGTGGATGATGGTTATCATTTTAATGGTTCTCAAAGTATATTTATCTTAGATTCTGATGTTTTTTCACCTACTAATATTGATGAAGTTTTATTACTCTATAATTTTGTTTTTGATAAAAACAAATATATAGATAAAAAAGAAATTTTTATTCAAGTTTTCACCATTTATTTAGATGATAATTCTACTTTGCAACATTTTGATCATTTATCTAAAAAAATTAGAATTACTGTAGAAAACCACTTTACTAGTTATATACAAAACCACGTTGAAAATTTCTTTAATAAAAGAAAAGATGTTCAAATGGAAGCATTTAAAGCTGGTGTTGATGCAAAACATCAAACAGATAAAATCATTCAAAATATTAATTACCTTTTACTCGGTTTATTAACCGCCTCATTAACAACTGTATTTACTTTTTTCAGAGGGGAAACTTTTATATTCATTCTGGCAATAATCGGTCACGTTGTGTATTTTGTTTTAACGGGACTAATAAATATTTTGAATTTCAGACACAAAAAAAGTGACATAGAAAAATCATTTAATAATTATGTATCAGAATTTTCATCATTGATTCCAGATGAAGTTGGAAAAATAAAAGATAGCCAGCTCACCCCTGCTCTAAATAGACTAAGAAACAGTTTTATAACCTATATAGTTTTTACCATTTTAATTAATATATTAATGATTCTTTTAATTTTGGTCATGTTAAATTATTATAATACTTCAATAGCAGAGTTATTAAATATTCTGCGTGAATCTAAAAATAGTCTTTAAGGACTATTTTTTTGTTGTAAATAAGAACGTATGTTCTTATAATGGTTTTAAGAGGTGATCTCATGAAATATTATCCAACACCACTCGAACAATGGATATGGCAATTATATAAGCGTATTTCTATTACCGAAGCTTCTGAAATTAGTGAAGAGGCGTTTTGTCATTACTTCCGAATATACCTTTTCAAGAAATCTCTTTCATCCTTTTCATATGAACAGCATCGATATAAAGCCATTACGATTGATGATCGTTTATCTATTCACGAGCAGCGTGAGGTGTTTTTTCATGAGCTTTGTCATCTCCTCCGCCATGCCGGATGGCAATTTAGAGACATGCCCTTGGCATTTAAAGAACTTCAGGAGTGGGATGCCAATCGGTTTGTATCGTATGCCGCTTTACCTGTGCATATGGTCGCTCAGTATGACCTCCAACACCCTGATATTATTCAAATTTTAGCAGAAGCATTTAAAGTTACACCTGAACTTTGTGAAAAACGGCTAACACGTATTGTCGAACGAGCAAAGGCCAGAGCTTAAGTTGTGCGGCTTGACCACTCATAACCACACCCATTTTGAGATAAAGTTAAAGTGAGGAGGTGCGCCTGAATGAAGTGTGCCATCTATGTACGGGTCTCCACGGACGAACAGGTTAAAGAAGGGTTCTCCATTCCTGCTCAGAAAGAACGTCTTAAGGCCTTTTGTTTGAGCCAAGGTTGGGATATCGTTGAGGAATATATTGAGGAAGGTTGGTCTGCTAAGAACTTGGAGAGACCGATTATGCAGCGTATGCTAAAGGATATTAAACATAAGAACATTGATATTATCTTAGTCTATCGCCTTGACCGTTTAACCCGCTCAGTCCTAGATTTATATAACTTGCTACAAGTATTTGAAAAGAATGATGTGTCTTTTAAATCTGCGACTGAGGTTTATGATACGTCCACCGCAATGGGAAGGCTCTTTATAACGCTTGTTGCTGCTTTGGCACAATGGGAGCGCGAAAACTTAGCTGAGCGCGTTAAATTCGGCATCGAGCAAATGATCGATGAAGGGAAAAAGCCTGGTGGCCACTCCCCTTTTGGCTATCAGTTTGATAAGCATTTCAATTGTACGATTATCGAAAATGAAGCCGCTGTGGTGAAGAAAATATTCACATGGTACGCCAACGGCTATGGCTATCGCACCATATCGAATAACCTTAACCACCTTAAAGTGAAGCCACGTTTGGCTAAAGAATGGAACTTCAATTCTGTCAGAGAAATTCTCATTAATGATATGTATATCGGTGTTTACCGCTGGGGAAGCAAAGTCTTATATGATCACCATCCCCCTATTATCTCTAAAGCACTTTTTGATAGTGTCAGAAAGAGGCAGAGTCAGAAGACAACGAACAGCTCCCGTGTCGGGAAAAATCCGTTAACCGGCGTTCTTAAATGTGGTACGTGCGAGGGCTATCCTATGCAAGGCTATTACGATAAACGGGATCAAAAGCTGTATTACAGATGTTTAAAGTGTAAACGCATCACATGGGATAAAAGAATACTAGAGCCGTTATTCGATGAAATAAACAACCTTATCACATCAAAAGACTATTTCATTTCAAAAATGAAAGGGCAACGGAAAGATTCTTATGAGGATTTGGATCGTATTCAAGCAGAAATCGAGAAGATCAAAGCTCAAAAGGAAAAATGGTATGACGTATTTGAGGACGAGAATAATCCCATTCCTAAGGATGTGCTCTTTACTAAAATCAATAAACTGAACGTAAAAGAACAGGATTTAAACATGCAACTGAACGAATTAGACGTAGATGAAGAATCACCCGATGAGAAATATATAAGACTGAAGAAAGTTTCTCATTTAACCGCCCACTATCATAAATCATCTGCCTATCATCAGAGAGAACTCCTCCACAGCATTTTCGAATCTGTTGTTATTACAAGAGAAAAGGGAAGAAAAAAACCAATTTCAATCGATTACACCCTCAAATAATATAGAGATTATAGATATTTTTTGGTTGAATCTTTTTTCTAGGATAGAAAAAAAGATACGTCATTTGTCAGGACGTATCTTAAATACCTTTATTCATTATTGTTATTTAGCGGCAATTCAGTTGTCACGCCATAATGTTTTCCTTCATCCATATCAATAAATCGGCCAGTTGTCCCGTTGAAATTTTTTTCTTCACTATAGTAACCGAGCTCTCGCACAACTCTGTCACCATTTAAAAATAACAAGCGATAATCTGGATGAGTTATATCAATATTTGCTGTTGATGCCGTATTAGCGGATTCTAATTCTGCTGTTAGATCATTTATTAGACTTTCATCTGTAATAGTACTCATTTCTTCGTCACTTTCCCATTGCTCTACTTTAATAGACGTTATAGTTTCATCAAAAAGTTCATTTTGTTGGCAAGCAACCAAAGAAAGTGTAACTATACCAAGAATAAGAATGATTATTGTACGCATCATTTCCAACCTTTCAAACCAATTATTAGTCATTGATTTTATATGGTTTTCTGCTTTTATGCAATACTACTGTGTCAGATTAATTAGTTTGTAGCTTTCACCACTAAATCACTTTTTCCTACTTATTCTCAATGTTATCATACTTTTTAATTAATGTTTTTTTAGATCTATCTGTTGAATTAGAGTCAAAGCCTGCTTTGGTATAACGCAACAGTTAAAAGACTCTCCCATAAGGTTGCTATTAGCGATCTTACAGGAGAATCTCGTATGAAGAGAGCTTAGCTTCTATTGGCTCTATAATAGTTTTCCGCAGTGAATGTGTTCCACGTCCAAAATTGATTTCCTTGCGCAAGTATAAGGCGCTCTAGCCAAAGTTCAAAGTTCATGTTTAGTGGATAGGCGGGGTCAATCATAGCATCATCAAGAAAATAAAGGTAGTTAGGATTTCCTTCTTCTACATCTTGTATCCTAACTACTGTATATCCTATATCTCTGTGATGAGCAACTGGATAAAACCCATTTTCTTTTATTAGTGGATAAAGATTGTCGTTGACATCTTCAATTGGGAAGATAAAGATTCCTCCCCCATAATCATCGACAAATAGATCTAAACCATTACTCATTTTATAAAAAACTTCTAAATCTTTCGGTAATGGCAACCCAGGAGTCTTATTTTTAAAATCATTAATTTTGTCGTCTGTCACCGATGGTTTAAAAGTGCATTTAAGAGACCTAACAAGTCCTTTTTTGTTTTGAACTTCGATAGACTCATTCTCTCCTAGTCTTTTTTTAAGGCCAGTCAATGTCAGTTTGCTCAAGTCACCTATCTTCATAAGATTTAAACACTCCTACTAATAATTCGTCCACCATGGAGAAATTACTTGTTGATGAAAATCTCTTGGAACAGGAAAAAGATTGCTCATATTGTTACTACCTCCATATTTTAATGGCCTAACATGGTGAATATCTAAAGGTGACCAATCCCATCGAGGATTACCATAAGTATCTATATACCATGCAATGAAAGTAGCTCTTAAATTATCTGCTCTTTCTACTGGATCAACTGCCCATGTAGTACTGGATGGCTCTGCCATAGTTTGTCCATTATGAAGGTTTTCAACAGTGGGGTAAGGCTTAGCTTTACTATTTAACAATACAGTCTCATAACTTCCTTGCCTAGTCTGAGGTGAACCAGTTGGCCATGCTACCGTCATTGTTGTTCTAGCAGTCCAAAAATATGTGGTGTCTACATTATGAACTAGCCGTCTACTTTGGCCTAATCTAGGATTATTCCATTCAAATTCTAACAGGGCTGCTCTTTGAAATGCACCGTATCTAGTATTATTATTATATAAGTTGAAGCCTACTAACGCCAGCATTGGCGGTGTTCCAATTTGTTCTGAAACTGTTGCCGAGAGAATTATTCTTGAATTGTCGCTATCTATACTCCATAAAAAATCTATTTTAAAATACGAAGATTGTGGTTTTATTTCTTCTAAGTAATTCTTTAAAACTTTCTCTTCATCTTCAAACTCACTTTTTAATAAAACTTCACTTTCTTCCATTTTTTGTTCATGCTGTTTAATCGCTTTTTCTTTTAAACTATTAATTTCATCTTCTTCTAATTGAGTAGATAATCCCTCATCATCCACTATAAACCATTCAGAATGTGAAAATTCCGTATCCGGTTGATGATGAAGCCAATTATCTTCATTCGCATCCACATTCAAAAATCCAGAGAATACAAATGAGAAGGCTAGCAGACATAAAAGTAGTATTTTCCCAATAGAATTAATTTTTTTCATTCTAGTTTACCCTCCCTATTTTGTTTACTTTGAAGTTACTTCTCCCTCCCTTCCTTAATATTTACATTTATGGTATCTAAATTTGTAAATAAATTCAATGACGGCAAAGTGATTTGGTTGATTTTTACTATAAAATCAAAAAATACAATAGAACTATGGTATTATCTTAAACTTAAATTAGAGAATATTACTTTCTCTCCAAGAAAACTTCCCGGCATTATAGTGTGTTTAGGGCAACTGACTAAAACAGACGGTACATTTTTAGTTTCACGAAAGCCAATAGATAATTTTCAATGGGAAGATTTGAAGGGAAAGACATTTCTCGGTCAACGTATAGGTGGCATGCCACAGATGGTAGGCGAGTATGTTCTGAAGGAAAACGGCATTGATCCGCATCACGATGTGGAGATGGTTCAAAACATTGATTTCGGTAATATTCCTTCTGCTTTCGCTTCAGGAACAGGTGATTTTGTACAATTATTTGAGCCACAAGCCACCCTTTTTGAACAAGAGGGCATTGGCCATATTGTCGATTCATTCGGCACACAGTCTGGTGATGTTCCGTATACTGTGTATATGGCAAAACAGAGTTACCTTGATGATCACCACCATGTTATTGAGAGCTTCACTCGTGCCATATACCGTGCACAACAATGGGTAAAGCAGACAGATCCTGCAATCATTGCTGAATCGATCGATCCGTATTTTGATGACACCCCGCTTGAGGTCATTGAGCAAGTTATAGAACGATACCAGGACCAAGGTTCATACGCTACTTCTCCACTGTTATCGGAAGAAGGATGGTATCATTTACAGGCGATAATGGCTGAAGCTGGCGAGCTACCAGAAGAAATCACCTATAAGACATTAGTAAATCGACAGATAGCTGAACAGATCATAAAGGAGTAACAATGTTGCACACTAGTGAAGGGTGGGGGAACATATGGCCTTTCTTGAATTGGAAAACGTTGAAAAAACATTTTTCACTTATGACACTATGACAACAGCAGTGGAAAATATATCGCTTACGATCAATGAAGGGGAATTTATATCGTTAATTGGGCCGAGCGGGTGTGGGAAAACAACACTTCTTTCGTTAATTTCGGGTCTTTTCCATCCGACTACCGGGCAGATTTTGTTAGAGGGAACAGCTATTAAAGAACCAACACCTGAAACAGGATATATGCTTCAACAAGATTATTTATTTCCGTGGTTGAACATCGAAGACAATATTACCCTTGGACTTCGAACAATGGGAAAAACAGCTGAGAAGGACGTGGCATTTGCATTTGATATGCTCACTACGCTTGGTTTAGCTGATAAACGCAAACATTATCCGTCCCAGCTATCAGGTGGCATGCGACAACGCGTCGCCCTCGTACGGATGTTGTCCACTGAACCTAAACTTCTGTTACTTGATGAGCCATTTTCTGCTCTTGATTACCAGACAAAGTTAAAACTCGAGAATCTTGTTTTTTCAACGATACGCACACATGGCAAGACTGCGATTCTTGTCACTCATGACATCGGTGAAGCTATCGCTATGAGTGATCGTATTATTTTAATTACCGGCAGGCCCGGTTCAATTAAGCAGACGTTTAATATACCTGTGCATCTAGCAGATGATTTACCGTTTAATGTGAGATTAGCTGACGAATTTAATCCGTTATTTCAGCAAATATGGAAGGAGATGGAGAGCCATGGCACTTATGCGTGAGGAACATCATAAACAATTTCGCCGGCGGGCGACCCGCGAAAAACGTCAAATCCGAACGCTTCAGTTTGCCATCTTACTCCTCTTTTTCGCCAGTTGGGAAATCACTACAACACTAAGGTGGATCGATCCGCTACTGTTTAGCTCTCCAAGTAGGATTTGGCAGCTCTTTATAGAAAGGATTCTAGATGGTAGTTTATTAACCCACACATCAGTCACACTTTTTGAAACCGTTGCTGGCTTTTTATTAGGGACGATATTAGGAACATGTTTAGCTGCTATTTTATGGTGGTCACCATTTTTATCTCGCGTCCTTGACCCTTACCTTGTCGTATTAAACTCTATGCCAAAAGTAGCGTTAGGGCCTATTTTAATTGTAGGTTTCGGTCCGGGATTTGCATCTATCATCGCGATGGGGGTGCTCGTCTCCTTAGTCATTACGACTATGGTCGTGTATAACGCATTTAAAGAGGTAGATGATAACTACTTAAAAGTAATGAGAAGCTTTGGTGCCACAAAACGGCAGTCATTTTTTCATGTGATTTTCCCTGCCTCGTATCCTACTATGATATCCACCTTGAAGGTAAATGTAGGACTCGCCTGGGTCGGTGTTATCGTCGGAGAATACCTCGTTTCAAAGCAAGGTTTAGGGTACTTAATCATTTACGGTTTTCAAGTCTTCAACTTTACATTAGTCATGCTTTCTCTCGTCATCATTGCCATCTTAGCTACCGCCATGTATCAAACAGTTGAATTAATTGAAAAAAAGCTCATCGGTCATCGCACCTAAGACCGTGAGCTTTTTCATGAAGAATAAGGTCAACTAAGATATATTACTTTCAAGAGTTATGCTTTGTTGTGAAAAAACGGCGTTCCACTTCGCTTAAACTTAACGAAAGAACATCGTCCTTCATAATAAAGCTGTACTGCTTATTTTCTTTCACATTATCAGGTAAATGTTTAACAAGCTTGGGTCCTTTTGTTTCTAAGTAATTTTTTTTAGAAATAAGCTCATTAATTTTTGCATAATAAACGTTCTTGATGACTGTTTCACTTTTCCCCTCTACCTGATATTGTCCTATGTAATGAAGGTTAGTAACATGTCCGCCAGTTTCTTCAAATACTTCGCGCATGGCCGCCTCACAGGCAGTCTCTCCTTTTTCCACCTTTCCTCCTGGAAATTCAAGACCTCTTGAGGGATGTATCGTTAAAAGCCAGCTATTTTTGTAACGCGCTATAATCCAAACGTGTCGAGGCTCCTTCGAGTATGGATGATCCTTAGTAGAAAAGCGGACATTGTTATTATAATAATCTTTAAATAAATGCTCTTTTAACATCGTGGTTAACCTCCAAAAGGAAACGAAAATAATAAACCGGCAATCAGCTTCAATGAAATTAAATTTGATAGCTTCATTACTAAAGCACCGTCCATATAGACTTAATAGGTAAAGTTCCCTAATCAGTTTCTCCTCAAACGATAAGCACCATTATGAGCAACTAAAAATATCTGTAGAAAACTTTTTCGAGCCCAAAGAAGTGTCAGTCTATTACCTTCCGTTTGTTCATCATGATTGCACGCTGTCCTTTAAAGGGTTTTCTACTACTCTTTAGTCGACGACTTTATATCTTTATTTGTCTCGTGTGTAGGGCCCGTGATATCCTTTGTTAATTCATTTGTTGATTTTCTAAATTCGCGAACTGTTTGTCCAGCCGCCCTTCCAATCTCCGGAAGTTTTTGCGGTCCAAAAATAATAAGTCCGATAGTTAATATAAGCAACAAGCCAGGAAATCCAATATTCGCTAACATCATCTTTTCCTCCTCAGTGAATGTTATGTTTATTTTTTATCAAAATCGCGCATGGCTTGCTCATAATCCTCTCTTGAATTCATATTGAAAAAAGTTCTTTCTACTATCTCTGCACTAAGCCCTGTTTTTATAAAATCTTGTTCAGTCACGACCTCATGAGCTAAACCAGATACAACCTCTGATACTCTCAGCTTATCTTTCATTAAACACTCTGTAATGAACGGCAAAGAAGACGTATGATAAAGAGCACTCAATGGATGTTTCTTCTCATTGATTTGTGGTACAATCACTTGCTTGTGAGGAAACTTATTTGCTCTTGTAAAAAGTACATCTATTACCTTATGAGTTAAAAAGGGCATGTCACACGCCGTAATAAAATTCCACTCTGTATGAGATGCTGCCAACCCAGCTTGAATACCTGCTAATGGTCCCATGTTAACATAGTTATCATGAACGAGTGGCTGTTTCAAAAATGTATAAGCGTCTGTATCATTGCTCACTATTATCATACTATTAGTAGAAGTTAAAAGCTCATTAGTAAGCCTCTGAATCATCTCGTTCCCTTGGATGGATAGTAACGCTTTGTTCATACCCATTCGGCTTGATTTTCCACCAGCGAGAATAATCCCCGTAACATTTAACCGTTTCTCTTTATACTCGTTAATGATTGTCATCGCCAAACCCTTCTTCTTGTGCAGCAAAATCGAGATGGATCGTTTGCAGATCCAATAACGAAGCGGACATCGTATCAGGATAACAGCTTTTATCAATTAGTTTTAAATAGTTATTGCACGTGCTGCAAATTTCGATATGTACAGAGTCATCTTCTTTAATCGTAAGGTGAAAGGTATTCTCTTCCTTATCATCACCGCAATGCACACATGCTAAACGTTCTTTATACCATTGCGTTTCACACCTTGGACAAGCCAAACTTGCTTTGTGATCTCGCATTACTTTTCCGAGCCTCGGCGGTTCACCACAGCAAGGGCATGTCCCCATGACATTAAATTCGGTCATTATCGAAGCATATATCTGGGCAATACCTTGAGCAAAGGGTCTAAATGCTTGCTCAGCAAGGAAATGGGGGAGCCAGTCTGATACGTGTTGTTGTTGTGCTAAATCATGAAAGTAAGCCACCTCATATTTAATCGCTGCCTTAATCCATTGATGTGTCTGTTGATCAGTTAGTTCATTTATAAGCTTATAGATGTCCTGTTTAATGTCTGGTTCATTATTAATCATTATGCGGCTTACAGCTTGCAATGACGCCCTATATAGTTCAATCGGTATTGGCTGCGGTAGCTGCATAAGCACTGGGATATCTCTATTTAAGGATATATCTCCAAATATCTTTTTGATATGAGGGAGAAAGTGGTCTTTTAATAATTGCTGCTCGTTAAAAAGTGCTCTTTGCAACTGTAGATAGCGATTAGCTACTACCTGAGAATCCATCGTCATCCCCCTAGATTATTGGCTTATGACTATTATAGCCCTAGCGTTTAAAAGCTGTCTACATTGTGCGGCTGATTATATAAAGAACATCTTCTGTTTTAAGAAAAAAGGTGATTATCTCACTATGTCCACTTTTTGTTTTCACCCCTCATTTACCAGTTAAACACATAAAAAACGTTACTACCTATCATTAATATTTAAGCATGAGAACACTCGATAAAACGAACTTCAATCAGTGGGAGTTTTTGTTCTTCTCCCCCGCTGATTGGTAGTTGAGTTAATAACGGTATTAGCGACCGTTATTTCCAGTCTGAATAGAGTTAGCTCTCCTCTCTATTTTGATCTGTGAGAAATGTAATCAGAAGGGTTGCTCTTCTGTGCCAAATAAATAAGGTATTTAAAAGCAATTGATTGTAGTGAAAGATACGAGATGCCTTCGAGAAAAATATTTGGCGAAGACCCCGCAAGGCGCGTTTCCTAGAAGTGCTACCAAAACCTGCGTTAAAAAAGCATCTGTAGCGAAATTCACCAGCAAAGTGTCACAGGCCATGGGAAGGGACACACCCTCCCGAAACTTATTGGGATAATTATACTAGGTTTTGTCCTAGACTCTTTTTACTTTATAATGAAAGAAACATATATTTTCGTTAATTCATCCGATACGGACTTTATAAGTAACGCCTCATTATTAGTCGTTTTAGCGGGAAAGGGAGTATTATGAAGACATTACGAATCATTTCTGTATTAAGTTTGCTGTTATTAGGAGGTGTCACTTACGTTATACTTAACCAGCAAAGCACATCTTCGAGCGACATATATGACGTAACACAAGCCGTCCTTACTAAGTCTCCTGTTAAACAGCCTTCTGTTAATCTTCAAACCAGAACAAATGACGTGTTAAATAAATGGCAAGATCAGCACCTAGAAGCAACTGAATGGGGAGAACGCATTTCTGGTGTTAAAAGTAAAATAGATACAGACGAAAAGATCATTGCCTTAACGTTTGATGCATGTGGTGGCACATGGGGAGAAAAATATGATGAGACGTTAATAAACTTTTTAAAAGAGGAAGAAATTCCTGCCACTTTGTTTATTAATGCTCGTTGGATTGAAACCAACAAAGAGACATTTATGATGCTAGCTGAAGATCCATTGTTTTCGATTCAAAACCATGGTACAAATCACCTCCCTCTATCTGTTTCTGGGCAAACGGCTTGGGGGATTGAAGGAACAGCATCCGTCGAGGAGATTATACATGAAGTAATGGACAACCAGTCATTAATTTATGAGATGACAGGTCATTTACCAGATTTTTTTCGTTCTGGTACAGCCCATTACGATGAGCTTGCAGTCCAAATGACACAAGATCTTGGTTTAACAATCGTTAATTATGACGTCCTCGGAGACGCAGGTGCTACCTATTCCGCTAGTGAGGTCGAGGAAGCTCTATTGACTGTTGTTCCTGGCTCAATTCCGCTTTTACACATGAACCAGCCGAAAAGTGGAACAGCCGAAGGGGTGATGGCTGCTATTCCTCAGCTTAAAGAAAACGGTTTTACTTTCGTTCACTTAGAAGGGCAAACGTTAGTTGACTGAATGGTGTATTGTAAATTATCTGTTCTTAGGCAGAAAAAGGACAAGAAAACTTAATACCTGAAACAAGAGGCCATTAAATGAAAAGTCATTGGCAATTAAAAAGGAATGCACTGGAATGCATCCCTTTTCTAAACGATATTATTATTGAGGCATAACCCAAATAATTTGTTGCGTTCGTATAAAATAAGTCGCACCATCGGAATCAATGACCACATGGTCTGGTTTAACCTCCGCAACTCTTCCTCTAATGTTCCCTTGACAAGTTTGAACGACTACGATAGAGCCTTGTACAGATTGGAGTGTCTGATAGACAAATGGGTCATACAGGCTGACATACTGGAGTGTATCATTGTATTCTGTATGTCGTGACTCATCATGATACATCTAATCATTCCTTTCCTTTTATCTCTAGCCATTCTCATCATATGCCCAATGAAAGAAATGGTGTTTGTCTTTTCCCCATCTTCACATTATGAAAGTTCCATTAAAACGAAACGGCTGTCCCATTCTGGACAACCGTTTCGTTTTAAAACCTTATAATGTTAGTTTTATTGAGTAGATTCTAAATTTACTGACAGATTCCTGTAATTCCTCCGCCATTTTCGCCAATTGGTCAGCTGATGAACTAATTTCTTCCATAGAAGCATTCTGCTCTTCTGCAGATGCCGCAACATTTTGTGTATAACCAGCAGATTGCTCTGCAATTGACGTTGTTTCTTCAACAGAAGATTTAACGCTATTTACACCTTCTTCGACTTGAGCAACAGCTGCCGTTACTTCCTGCATCTGAGATGACACACCATGTATTGCTTCAGATAATTCTTTAAAAGATCTACCTGCATCCTCCATATAATTCATACCTGTTTGAGCTGCTTCACGTCCCTCTTTCGTATAAGAAACAGAGTGTTGAATGTCCTGTTGAATATGAGCTATTAAGCTGCTAATTTCATTCGTTGCTTTTCCTGTTTGTTCAGCTAATTTTCTCACTTCATCTGCCACAACTGCGAACCCTTTGCCATGTTCCCCAGCCCGAGCAGCTTCAATAGCGGCATTTAAAGCTAATAAATTGGTTTGTTCCGCAACATCTGTAATAAGAGAAATGATTGACCCAATTTTTTCAGAGCTGACTGCTAACCCATTAACTGATCCTGCAATTTTATCTGTTAACTGGTGAATAGATGTCATTTGAGACATGGTAGAAGAAATGACGTCAGTCCCATGTTCCGCTTTCTGTGCAGATACCTTAGATGATTCATTAACAGTCTGTATACTAGATGCAATTAAGTCAATGCTTTTTGACATGGCATTAACAGTTCGCTCATTTTCAGCTGCTTTTTCAACTTGTGTGTCAGCTCCTGAGGCCACTTCCTGAATTGACTCCGTGATTTCTTCCGTCACTTTCGTTGTTTCAGTAGAACTAGCCGATAATTGTTCTGAACTTGCCGCTACTTGGTCCGATGTTCGGCGCACGTCCGTAATCATTGTTGAAAGGTTATTGATCATTTGATTAATAGCCAATCCAATTCTTCCTGCTTCATCTTGTGATTTAACCTCAATTTTTTCAACAGCTAAATTGCCTCTACTTAGTTGTTCTGCTGTTCCCACAACCTCTTTTAAGCTCCTGGAAAGATTTCGCGTCACAAACCAAAAGATACTTCCTCCCCCAACAATAACAATTAGAACCATTATAAAAAAATAAATTATATTCATCGAAATAATGTGATAAACACTTTTTTCTGCTGCTCCGGCTTCCTCAAGCATGACATCTGAAAGATTTAACGCGTTATTAACGACTGTAGATCTCGTTTCTGTCAATTCCTGTAAACGTTGATTTTGTAATGGACCTGAGTCACCAGGAATACGTTCTACTCTTTCATCGAATTCTAAAATTTGTGCTTGAAGATACTTAAATAGCTCTTGTGACTCTTCAGTATACATCCGTCCTTCAAGCACCGCTAACTCGTCATTCAATTCGCTCGAAAAATCATCATACCTCGTGAGATTTTCTTCTTCTCCAGTACGGTAGTAATCACTGATTGCAATATATTTACCTCTTATAGATGAAGCAACGTTAGCTGCAATAACAGCCCTCTCACTCTGATCAGCATACACATCCATTTCTCGTTCAACCCCACTCAGTTGAAAATAGGTAACAACAGCTCCTATGATGAGTAAGAGAATAGTGAATGCAAATGTACCTAGCACTTTTAATCGTATAGACATCGTAACATTATGTAGAAATTTCACTCTTCTTCACCCTTTATAATTTTTTAGTTCTAAAAGCACAGTATAAAAGACTCTATTTTGATAAAGCCATCATATCATAATTCTTTTTCCTTAGGAATGACTAGGTCTAAAATAGTAAAAAGTCTTTCTGTAATAGCCTAAAGTCCTATAAAAGTTAACATAAAAAAACACCTGAGATGTTCAGGTGTTTTTCAAATCCTTATAGGTTAAACTGCTGTACTGCTTTTCTTAAGCTTTCTGACATGTTAGCCAATTGTTCTGAAGAGGCATTAATTTCTTCAAGTGTAGCATGTTGTTCTTCTGTAGCTGCTGCTACAGATTGCATCGCATCTACAGAAGATTTGGATAAATCAGATGACTGATCTGCTGTTGTAAGCATTTTTCCAGTGTCTCTTTCCATTGTTTGCATCCCACTGGCAATGGTGCTTAATTGTTCTCTCATCGCACTGATAGCGCCAGAAATCTCATTAAATGCGGTACCTGCATTATTAACCATTTTCTCACCGTCTTCTACTGACATGTAACCTTCTGTCATGGCCATCGCTGACGATTCGATTTCGTTTTGAATTGTTTCAATTAGACCTTGTACATCACCAGACGCACTCGTGGTTTGTTCTGCTAACTTTCTAACCTCATCTGCTACAACGGCGAAACCTTTACCTTGTTCACCAGCTCTTGCAGCTTCAATTGCCGCATTAAGGGCTAGCAAATTGGTTTGTTCTGCAATTCCCGTAATCATTCCTAATATAGTCCCTATCTCGTTTGATTTCTGTGCAAGTCTTGTCACAGACATGGACATGTTATCTGTCATTTCACGAATGTTCTTCATTTGATCAATACTATCTTGAATCATCTGTTCGCCTTCTTTTGCGGAAACAACAGACGTTTCAGATGTTTGATTGACCTTCTGTATATGCTCAGTATATGAAGCAATATTAACAGACATCTCTTTAACAACATCTTTATTCTCATGAGCGAATTCTGCTTGTTTTTCTGCCCCTCCAGTAACCTCTTGAACGGATGATGTAATTTGTTCAGAAGCATAACTTGACTCATTGACACTGGCGGTTAACTGTTGCGATGAAGCAGCAAGTTGTCTTGACATATCATCGACTTTCCCTAATAAAGTCTTCAGTTGCGTCACCATTTTATTCACTGCTTTAGCCATTTTTCCGATCTCATTATCTGACTGATCATCTAACATCTCGACTTGCAAATTCCCTTCACTTATTTGTGTAAGAGTGGCAATCACATTATTTAGAGAACGAGAAACAACTAAACCGATCATAACAAACACTGCTGTACCAAGGAGAAAGGCAATACTTAAAGAACCAACTATAAGTATTTTTGTAACATTAATTTCAGAGGATACAGCTTGTGAGGAGTCGCTAACTTGCTGATCATAAATACTGATTAAACTCATTAATCCTGTCACAGCCTCATCTCTTAATGCTCCCTGTTGCTGGATATCAACCTCATTATTTGCTGAAAGCATGCGCTCACTTTCTGTTGAAAAATCATTATAGGCTACCATCGCCGTCTCAAATATCTCTCGTTGTTCCTCTGTTGTCACTTGATTTTCAAATGACTGTTGATATTCTGCAAACATCTCTTGCAAGTCTTGAAGCTCTGCTATAGAGCCACCTTCTGTCAGTATAATTGACTGCTGCTGAAGATTTGTTGTTAATTCTTGAATAACCGTTAGACGCTCTGTATTTTCCTGCATTTGCTGCGTTTCTGCTTCTACATTATTTAAATAATAAAAACTACCTATAAATCCAACACCAAATAAGAGTACTACCAATGCAAAACCTGCAAGAAATTTTGTTTGAATCGATCTGTTTTTCCACATAACTATAGGTTCCTTTCAGCTTGAATATTTAAGTTCTAACAGTATTAAAGAGGCCATCTACTTAATAAAGTTACCTCTTTTTGATTATTTCCTATTCGTTAGTTATCGGTGAGTCACTCCATACTAATTCTTTAAATTATAATTAAGCGTTATCATTTCAAGCAACTTTCGGCCTATGTATATAATACCATACAGACTCTCTTTAACGTATAAAACTTTTCACTATAATGAAAAATATCTTAAATAGTCCCTATATCTCACTGGACCTCTAAACCTTTCTAAATGTGCTATATTACCTCTCACTACCTCAACATGATATAATCAAGCCAAGTGTTCAATTATTGTAGACTCTAGAGGTGAAACATGGAAAGAAATAAACTGATCATATTAATTGCCGGTTCTGTTATTCTTATCATCCTACTTTTTCTATTAATTGTTCTGGAGAGAGCAGAGAATACTGAGAATTCTGGGCCTAGTACGAGCGGTGACAATACTGGAACCGAACTTGAAAGTTCTGGTACTGATAGCAACACAGGTACATCCAATAATATTTCTGAAAGTGCCATTGACGATTCGGCACTCATCGAAAGTGATGAAGAGCTGCGCCAGTATGCTCAAGAAGCCATTTCTAACACTTCTTTCAATAAGCAAGCAGAGGAATTAACCCAAGAAACTCTCTATGACCATGCACTTCTTTACCAACGATATACATTTCTTTTTGAGGACCAAGCTGCTGAGGAAGGGTCTGCAGAAGACGATGCCCGCTGGATGTCTTTAGAGATAAAAGCTTGGTACGATTTCGCACAGGAAAAATACGGGTTTTCATATGAGCCTGAGGACCTTGCCGCTTTTGTTGAAAACGATTCAGATACAGAAGAAGAAACTAGTACAAGATTATTACTAGAAGAGCTTGCCTCTATTAATGATAATCTCTATTATCGGCAGTTAGAGTTTCATTATTTAAGGCCTTACATTTGGGCAACGATTAAAGACGAGGTAGCAAAGGAAAATGGGGAAGACCCTGATGATGACCTTACCTATTTATATTATGATATCGATCAACAAGTCATGGAAAAACTGATGCAAAGTCATCCAGAATTAATTGACACAAACTAATAAAACGGCTGAATGTCAACGTAGTAATACCTACGCTGAATTCAGCCGTTTCGCTTTAATAGATCATGATATCATGGAACATAATTATCGAATTCTAAAGAAAACACGCTCATTTGAGAGGAATCAACTCTATCCACAGCAGTAATAGTTAGTGGCTGCGTGAAATCCAACTTTTCTACATTTAAATAAATGGTTTTTGCTGTACCGCCAAGTGCATTATCTACTTTATAGGGCTGGATATTATCATCATCTTGCTCAATTTTCACATCATAAATATAAGCTTTATTTTCATAAAACCGAACATGTACAGGTAAGTATTGATCCATTAAGTTGGGTTTAACTTCTTCCACTACAGGTCTTCTACCCGTATAATCATATATTTTACGAGCTTCTTTTACTGCTGTTAAATAAGGCGTTTCAACATAGGCAAAAGCAGCGCCTGAGCCCTCACTTTGTTTTTCATCTAAAAGAAAATTTTCAAGCAAATCTACAGTTGTAGTACTTGTCTTAATCGCTTGTTGAATTTGTGCTTCTGATAAATAATACATATACGTGTCATCTTCAAACGTTTTAGCTAAAGTGCCTCGACTACTAGAGTCTGTTTTTCCAAACAGCCCCCCTGTGGTCGAATTAAAATAAAATAATAAACCTCCAACGATTAAAACCGTCATAAATATCATGCTCATTAGCATTTTTTTGACCATCATTATCCCGCCTCTAATGTTTATTATACTAAACAATTAGACGTGCTGAAACAAAGTATGACAACTTTAGACAAAACTCACAGATACTTTTCCTTCTATGTAATATATCTGTATCATCATTAGTCTTACCGTTATTATCGTGAAGAAAAGTAAGCTACTTCATTTAGAAAGTACGTACTGATTAACTTAACGGTTAATTCTAGAAACACCCACTTTGTAAACGCTACCCATTTTCTGAATATAAAGACTTTACTCTTTTTCAACTTAAGTCTGTTGGGCTGACGCCATTGCTATGTTATACTTCTTTGGTCTAAATCATAAGGAGGGGATAACGATGGCACGTCTTTTTCAAGGGGTTAAGTTACGACCAATTATCATTATTTTCATCGGGACAACGATTTTCGGCTTTGGTATTATTCATTTCAATTTACAAAACGGCCTTGCTCATGGCGGTTTTACTGGTATTACTCTATTACTCTACTACCTCTTTAAAATTGAGCCGTCGTTATCAAACCTGTTACTAAATATTCCGCTTTTTTTAATCGGCTATAAATTATTTGGACGATTAATGCTTGTTTATAGTTTAATTGGAACCCTGTCATTGTCTATCTCATTAAGGATTTTTGAATTATACCCTGTTACACAACTGCCACTGCAAGATGATATGATTCTCGTTTCCATTTTTGCAGGCGCGTTTGTCGGTACAGGTTTAGGCATGATTTTTAGAGCAGGAGGCACAACAGGGGGAGTAGATATTCTTGCAAGATTAGCAAATAAATACGTTGGTATGAGTATTGGTAAATTTATGCTTTGTTTTGATGCGGTTGTCATTATCATTTCTCTTATTCATTTATCTTTACTCCATGCCATGTATACACTTGTGGCTGTATTCGTTGCAAGTAGAGTAATTGATTTCATTATTGAAGGAGCAAATGCCGCTAAGTCTGCCATGATTATTTCATCAAAAGCAGATGAGTTATCCCAAGTGATTATCGAGCGTATGAGTCGAGGATCTACCGTCCTTACTGGGAAAGGAAGCTTTACTGCAGATGAACGTCAAATTTTGTATTGTGTTATTCATCGTAATGAATTGGTCCAATTAAAAAATTTAATTGATGACGTGGACCCCTACGCTTTCTTTTCAGTCAATGATGTAAAAGAAGTATCAGGTGAAGGGTTTACATTCGATAATCAGCGCCGACCGCTAAAACCAACTTCATAATCAAGATTGTCTAGTCCCGAAGCATTGAGCTTTCGGGATTTTTAGTGATGCATTGGCAAAACGATTTCTAAAAGATTTTAATTTTCATACTAATCAGCTATTTACAGAGAGACGGATTTTCTATACGCTATTCATTAATGGCATGGTACATATGACTGGAGGAAGTTGAGATGAAAGCTATCTTTTTTGACTTGGACGATACATTATTATGGGATGAAAAAAGTGTTAAAAAGGCCTTCGAACTAACGTGTCAATACGCCGCTTCAAAGTATGACTTAGATGTAGACGCCTTGGAGCAAGCAGTCAGAAATAGTGCCCAAGAGCTATACAGTCGTTATGACACATTTAACTTCACCAAAATGATTGGGATTAATCCCTTTGAAGGACTTTGGGGAAAATTTAATGACCCGGGCCCTCAATTTAACAAAATGAAAGAGATTGTTCCAACATATCGACGAGAGGCTTGGACTCAAGGTTTGAAAAAACTAGGGATAGATGATCCTTTATTAGGCAAAGAATTAGGCGAACGCTTCCCGGAAGAGAGAAAAAAGGTCCCATTCTTGTTTGATGATGCATTAACTGTTTTAGGAGAATTACATGGAAAATATAAGCTGCTCATGTTGACGAATGGTTCTCCAGAGTTGCAAAATACCAAGCTGACTATCACACCTGAATTGACCCCTTATTTTGATAAGATTATTATTTCAGGGGAATTTGGTAAAGGCAAACCTGACAGAGCGATTTTTGACTACGCATTGAAGGTTATGAACGTTAGTGCTAGCGACACCCTCATGGTCGGCGATAATCTTAACACGGATATTCTCGGGGCTAATGAAACTGGTATCACATCCGTGTGGCTTAATCGCTTCAACAAAGAAACAAGTCAAATTCAACCAAATTATGAGATTAAAGAGTTGAGCGAGCTTTTTCCACTTCTAGAGAAATTAGACTAACCGTCGCCTCTCTATTTTAAGTAGGTAGTTTTACAGACGTTTATCTGTAATAAAAAAAGGTATCCTTAAAAGTGGATTTTTAAGGATACCCTTTACTTCATTTATAAAGCTAAGCTCAATCAGTGGGAGTGTTCCTTCATCCCCCACTGATTGTTAGTTTAACTTATCGGACCTTTAGGGGCAGTTTATCCCCCAACTAAACTTTTTCGATCTTCTTAAGTTTTGAGGTGGGGGTTTTACTGCCCTTTTAGAGTGGGATAAATACTTTATTTAAACTACTTTTTTCTTTAATATTCCAAGCAACGTAGCTGTTACGGCTGCTCCTGCTAAGATGGCAACGATATACATCGGCCAGTTATTAACAAGTAATATGACGAAAGCGCCGCCGTGTGGTGCTTCTGTCGCGTTACCGAATAACATCGATAAACCACCAGCAACCGCTGAACCTGCAACAATAGCTGGAATGACTCGTCCTGGATCAGAAGCAGCAAATGGAATCGCCCCTTCTGTAATAAATGAGGCACCGAGGACATAGTTCGTTTTCCCTGCTTCCTTTTCTTGCTTCGTAAATTTATTTTTAAAGAACGTCGTTGCAAATGCAATACCTAACGGTGGCACCATACCACCTGCCATTATGGCCGCATGAGGTTCTAAATTACCAGCAGCAATCATGGCAATACCAAAGGTGTATGCTGCTTTATTTATTGGACCACCCATGTCGATCGCCATCATGGCCCCTAACAAAATGCCTAATAATACGATGTTTCCTGTGCCTAATCCTTCAAGCCAGTTAACGAGTCCACCTTGGACATCAGCTAAAGGTGTCACGATGAAATACATGATAAGACCAGTAGAGAAGATACCAAATAACGGTAATAATAGAATCGTTTTAATGCCATCTAACGACTGTGGAACGAAAGCGAATGCTTTTCTGAGAGCTACAACTAAATATCCAGCTAAGAAACCAGCGATAATGCCACCTAAGAAACCGGCGTCTCCATTACTAGCCATCAGTCCCCCGACCATACCAGCAGCAAACCCAGGCCGATCAGCGATACTTCGAGCTATAAATGCAGCTAATACTGGTACCATAAGAGAAAAGGCATTCGCGCCACCAATTTCCCTTAATATCTCTCCAAATGGTGTTAATGTCCCTTCTACTTGATCTTCAAAGAAGAACGATAAGGCAATGAGAATCCCGCCCCCGACAACGAATGGGAGCATGTTTGAAACCCCATTCATTAAGTGACGATAAAAAGCTGGACGCTTATCTTCTTCACTAGAGCTTCCTGATTCTTTGCTATCTGCTTGGTAAACTTTAGCATCACCTGCAGCCGCTTGTTTCAATAATTCAGCTGGACGACGAATTCCTGCCGTTACTGGTGCACTAATTAGCTTTTTCCCTGAAAATCGTGCTTTTTCTACTTCAGTATCTGCTGCGATAATGACAGCATCCGCCCGTTCAATATCTTGAGCAGTTAGTTTATTTCTAACACCATCAGATCCATTTGTTTCAACTTTAATATCATAGCCTAGCTCTTTAGCTTTGTCTTTCAGTCCATCAGCTGCCATATACGTATGGGCAATACCCGTTGGACACCCTGTCACTGCAACAAAATAAGGACGGTTGCGGCTCGGTGCATTTGCTGTTTCTTTTTCTACTGCATCCAATTTTTCTTTTTCTTTCTCATTTACTGTTGCAAGTACTTCTGAGACTGAACGCGCTTCCATTAATGTGTGACGAAACGCCTCATCCATGAGTAAAGTTGAGAGACGAGACAATGCTTGAAGATGGACCTCATTTGCACCTTCACTGGCTGCAATCATAAAGAAAAGGTGGCTCTTCTTACCATCTAACGAATTATAATCAATGCCTGCCTTTGACCGACCAAATACAATCGCTGGACTTTTGACGGCGCTCGTTTTGGCATGTGGAATGGCAACGCCATCCCCTATTCCCGTTGAGCTTTGACTTTCACGATTATGAATTTCTTTTATAAAATGTTTTTTATCACTTAACTTCCCAGCAGCGTCTAGTTTTTCCGCCAATTCATCAATGACTGCGTCTTTCGTTGTTGACGTTAAATCTAGTAAAATAGTATCTTTCGTTAATAATTCAGTAATTCTCATCGTAATCACCCTTTCTTTCTCGTTTTAATTGATATATGAGATAATAATGACTTTACTTTCTCTTCGGTACACATACCATCGGAGAAAGCTGTGGCGCTTCCAGCCGCCACACTAAAACGAAAAGCTTCTTGTAAATCGCGTGACTGGGAGTAAGCATATATAAAACCGGCTACCATTGAATCCCCTGCACCAACAGAATTTTTGACAGTACCTTTTGGGACAGTAGCGGTATATACCTGAGATTGTGAAACTAATGCAGCACCTTTATCAGCCATAGAGACTAACACATGCTCGGCACCATCTTCAATCGCTTTCTGGGCAAAGTCAACAGCTGAATCAAGATCAGTAATTTGCCCTTCATATAAATACTGCAATTCTTTCTCATTCGGTTTAATCAGAAACGGTGACGCTTTCAAAACATGTCTCAGCGGTTCACCACTCGTGTCAGCAAGGACGTGCGCCTGTTTCTTTTTAGCATGATCAATAAGTTGCTTATAAAGATCGGCTTCTAATACAGTTGGTAGACTACCAGACAAGACAAGTAGATCGTCTTTTTGCAATTTATCAAGTTGTTGAAATAGCTGATCTATGTGCTCTTGTTTAATATTTGGAGCGACGCCATTAATCTCTGTTTCTGTCGCTGTGTCTGTTTTTAGCTTTACATTAATACGTGTATGACCCGGTGTATCGATAAATTGGCAATCTACTCCTTCTTTTTCAAGCTCCTCTTTAAGATACTGACCGGTAAATCCTGCTGTAAATCCTAGAGCTACAGACGTCATACCGAAATTTTTTAATACTTTGGAAACATTAATCCCTTTTCCTCCTGGCACCATGTTTTGAGATGCTACACGGTTTGTTTCACCTAATTGAAAATTGTCCACATTCACTAAATAATCAATAGATGGGTTAATGGTTACTGTATATATCATCGTCCTTCACCACCTCAAGTGTCACTATTTGTTTGAGCTTTTTAAAAAATTCATCATCGTCGCCTTCCGTCGTAATGAGAACAGCTTCATTTAAATCTGCAAATTTAGCGAACGTGACATCACCGAATTTTGATGAATCTGCTAAAACAAATGTATGATTAGATTGCTTGATTGCTAAATGTTTAATTTGCGCTTCTTCCGGGTCCGGCGTGGAATAACCAAAGTTTAAATCGACACCGTTTGTTCCGATGAAAGCTTTGTCAAATTGAAATTGTTGGATGGCTTCAACAGCTCCTTTACCAACAAAAGCATGGGTACCTGATTTGACATATCCTCCTAGTACGTATGTGCGAAAATTAAGGTTAATCGCCTCCTCAATTATATTGAGGCCGTTCGTTACAATGACGACATCTTTTGCTTGAATATAAGGAAGAATTGCCTGTGTAGAGGTCCCTGCATCAATAAATAAGCTGTCTCCATTCTTTATAAATCCAGCAGCTTTTTCACCCATTTGTTGTTTCTCTACAGTGAATTGTTGCTGTTTTTCTATCATGGACGGTTCTTCTACTTTTCTTTTTAGTAAGGAAGCCCCACCATGAATACGCTTTATTTTTTTCTCATTTTCAAGAATCGTTAAGTCTCTGCGTATCGTTGACTCAGAAGCACCTGTCTCATTAACTAATTCCGCAAGCTTAGCGATCTTTTGTTTCTCTAGTAGTTGTAATATGGCTTCATGCCGTTCATAAGTTAACATGGTAGTCACACCTTTTCACTTATTAATGTCATTATACAATCAAAATCGATCAAAATCAATCAAAATTAGTCAACTTTTTTATAATTTTTTTCACTATCAATCATTTTTAATCATAATCACCAAAAAACAATCATCATTTCCGCCTAAATGGAGTTACTTCTCATCTCTATTTTGAGTCGGGAAGCTAACGAACGCTTATCTGTGATAAAAGAAAAAGAAAGCCTCATATGGCTTTCCAGCACACCCTTTTATTTATTCTTATCTGCTTTTGACAAGCATTTTAATTGCTTCTTCAATCATTTCTTCACGCACTTCTTCATTTTCTGATTCATTTCGGAGGCACGATTCTAAATTTCTTGCTACTACATATGCTGTTGCTCGATCAATAGCCGTTCGTACTGCACTCATTTGTGTAATGATTTCTTTACAATCTTTCTCTTCTTCCATCATCCGTAAAACACCGCGTATTTGACCTTCAAGGCGTCTTAAACGGTTTTTCATATCTTTGGAATATTCCACTTGCCAGTACCACCTTTCTTAATAAAACATTCAGTGATTTAGTTTTTAATTAACGTTATCCTTGAAAGGATTTTTAATTCTATCTTCTCTGATCATTTTACTATATTTTTACTATCTAAGCTAACATTAACACATAATAGTTCAGTAACTCATACTTTTACAAGCAGTTAGTCATTGCATTCATTATCTTTTTCTCTATCCGTCTAAGGGCAACTACTCCTCTGTCTTCGCCTTTTGGGCTTGCCAATCGGAGAGTTTTCTTTAGCGGATAGACGACTCCACTATTTTCTCTATCCGTCTAAGGGCAACTACTCCTCTGTCTTCGCCTTTTGGGCTTGCCAATCGGAGAGTTTTCTTTAAATTTTTTTCGTCGTTGCATTCTGAAGATGATGTACATGGTTAACACTATCCCTAATCCTGTAAATATTAGCCATTGCGTTTGATGAAAACGGGTGATTATGGCTTCGATGTTCCCAAGCGTCCCTAAATAAAACATAATAATTGATAGGGGGTAGAAACCAATAAAGGTTAGAGCCGCAAATTTCCATTTAGTCATGTGGCTGAAACCAGCTATATATGTTATATACCCCATTCCAATAAAGCGACCAACTGCAATCATCCAATCCCCATACTTATCAACCCACTTTTGAGCAAACGCCATTTTTTTCTTTGGTATTTTATTCCTTACAATTGATTCATAACGAATACTAACGAAATAAGGGATGAAACTCACTACTACATAAATAAGCGAGGTCCAAACGGAATATAGTAAAATGTCAAGCCAACTAGGATTTAGTAAATAACCGTATACAAGGACGAAAATAGCCGCTGGGAAAGGGATTGAAAGTGCTTCTATGGCAACTCCTATGACTAATCCTACCCAGCCTAGCTGCCGTAGTAAATCAAAAATTATCTCTACCATCATGATCTCCTCGCCTATACTAAAATAGTGACGGTCAGTATTGTAGCATGACCTTTGTTAGTGATCCCTCTTAGATTACCCGGCTTTGCGTTTGTAAAACATGAGGCATTATAAGATTTTAGTAAATCGAATCGATTTCATAATGAGTTTTTGCTGCACTAACACTATGCAGTACTCCCAACTATATAGATTTAGCTCTCCTCTCTATCCTTAATCAGGAAGTTTTACGACGGTTAACTGTATAAAAAGTAACCTAACGTAAGACGGCGACTCCCTGAGGGTGAACGTAGTCTGAAGAGCCACTTTTGTTAGAGTTGATTGGCCGATGATACGGGGCCTGGACCTGACGAATTTATCCTTAGTAGGCAATTTAAAAAGGAGAGGTTATATCTCCTATATCGGAAAAATTCCTCTTATATTCCCAAAAATGAGCTCTCTCTTTCATCTAACCGAAAAATCTCCGCTTATTTTTACTCTTACTAATGACTCAATTATTGACAAGACGTCTTATCTACAGGTAAAGACATTTAAACCGAAGTTTTGTTAATGATAAACCTGCCCGATTAGGATGTCACTTGCCTTATCTGTGATAAATGACTGATCCATTTCATAAGCTTTCATAGCAATCTCTTTGATGCCATGTCTCAGTAGAAGGAACAAACCAAAAGTACTAACTGTTAAATCTCGTCTATTGACTTAACGTCAATTTTAAGAGACGATCATCATTCTCTTTCGGCTGACCTCTACCATCTCTATTATTCGTAATGACATACAGAGCGCCCTCATCATAGGTCACATCTCTTAATCTACCTTCACCACTAAATATTTCTATCATTTCTTCCCCCTCTGCATCAAATAAATAAAGCGCTTCACCACGTAATCCTGTCACAAGTAGTTGATCATCCCAAAAAGTCACTCCCGATGGTGCCCAAGTGTCTTCACCAGAATGGATCAGGGGGTCTTCCATTCCTTCTTCTGTTTCATCCCCTTCAATAACCGGCCAACCATAATTATGACCTGGTTCAATAATATTTATTTCATCATGTCCTATTGCGCCATGTTCGGAACTATACATCTCACCATTATTCTGCCAAGCAAGACCTTGTGGGTTCCGATGTCCATAACTATAAACGTAAGAATCCTCTATGGGATTATCGTCAGGAATGTCTCCATCAGGTGTCATTCTTAAAATAGTTCCAGCTAAATTTGACTCATCCTGTGCCACGTCTGGAAGATCCGCATCACCTATGGCAGCATAAAGCATCCCATCTGGCCCGATCGCCAAACGCCCGCCATTATGAATCACAGCACCTGGGATATTATCTAATAAAATTTCTGTTTCAGACCATCCATTATTTTGGTGCTGTTCAACACGGACGATCCTATTTTCTAACTGCCCCTCGTCTGTTTGATAAGTATAATAAGCATATGCTTTCCCTGTATCAAAAAAATCCTCCGCTAATACGAAACCGAGAAGTCCCCCTTCACCTCTATGAGCTACTGGCGTAGACGTCTGCAATTCAATAATTTGGGTTGTTTCTCCATCTTCAATTTCGATAATATGCCCTTCTCGATCAGTCATAAAAATAACGTCCTCATGAACATTAAGCGACCAAGGAATATCGAGGTTCTCTGCTAATACCTCCACTTCCCACTCATCAGGGCTCACTTCCCTTAAAGGCATGGCAAGTTCTTCACCTTTATCATCCTGCTCTTGGTTAACTTCATGCGTATCAGTTATGTCATTGTTTCTAACACTCTGCTTGTCTCTTTCAGCACTTTCATTACTCCCCGATTGTCCATTCGTCTGACATGCTGTTAATAACATCCCACTTAAAACTAGCAACCAACTTGCTATTGATAGTCGCATCTCTTTTTGTTTCATGAACATCTTCCTCCTTTTTCTCATATTTACCCTACTTAGCTTATAACGAATCTTCAAGCAGCAGGCGTTTTCGTCCTTCTCCACTGAATGATAGTTATTTAAATTAGGACATTAGCGCCCATTATCTCCCGCCTAAATAGACTGAGCTTTCCTCTCTATTTTGTAGCAGGAATTTTACGGACAGTTATCTGTGATAAGTTAACTAGTCATTTCAAGAATGATACATCTTCACTCTTTCTTATGAAAATTGAAAAAACCCACCGAAGTGGGTTTGATAAGATTATTATTTTGTTTTAGAACCTTTAGAGCCTCCGCCCTTCTGTAATGAAAAGAGATTTGAATCAATGGAAAACATTAATCGACTACGGTCACGTTCACGTTTTAAAGCTAGTTGGATAAGTTCATCCAACAGCTGTTTATAAGGTTTTCCTGCTGGTTCCCATAAATAGAAAGAGAGTGAACCTGGAATTGTATTGATTTCATTAATATAGACATTATCCGTGTCTTTATCTATCATGAAATCAATACGTGATACACCACTACATCCAAGAAGTTGAAATGACTTTTTAGCAAGTTCCTGCACTTCCTTCGTTTTGTCATCACCAATCTCTGCGGGGATAATACGGTTTGTTGCTTCCATTCCTTTACTTGCGCCACTGTCTTTTGAACCGCTGCCTGCATATTTATCTTCATAAGAGAGGAATTCATCACTACCAAGCACTTGTTCACAGACCGATGCTTCCACGTGTTCATAGTCCCCAACAACAGAGCAATTAACTTCAGTCATGTTTTGCACCATTTTTTCCACGACAATTTTCGTGGCAAACTTACTTGCTAAATCGACCGCCTCTTCAAGTTCTTCGCTGTTCTCTGCTTTACTTATACCCACACTCGAACCGAGGTTAGCAGGTTTTACAATAACCGGGAAATCAAGTGTCTCTTTTACTTTTTTCGTCCAAGCCATCGGATCATCTGCCCATTGCGTACTATAGAACCATAGATAATCTAAAATTGGCAATCCAGAATCGCGATAAACATTTTTCATGATGACTTTATCCATCCCGGTGCTGGACGATAAGACATCGCAGCCTACATACGGAAGATTTAATAACTCTAAATATCCTTGAAGTACGCCATCTTCTCCAAAAGTCCCATGAATGATCGGAAACGCCACATCTACCTCGTACAAAGTACTTTTCCCAAAGCGAGGACGTGGTTCCTTTTGAACGACGACACGCCCCTCGTCATCTCTTGTTAACACTACTTTTTGCGCTTTTTGTAATAACGACGTTACCTTTTTATAGTTTTCAATATCTAATAATTCTTCACCTGTATACCATACTCGTTCTTTCGAAATGTATAGGGGAATGATGTCATACTTATCTTTATTCATATTCTGAATAGCTTGAAGTGCAGAAATGACCGATACTTCATGCTCGACTGAGACGCCACCAAAAATAACTGCTACTCTTGTTTTCATGATTTAAACCATCCTTTTCTATCTCTATCTTCATTTACTCATTAAATGTATCAGGTAAATCATTTTCCAGCAGAACGACTGTATTTGCTTGGGCCACTTCGTGCATTTTCCGAAGAGCGTCCTGTAGATCACTCGCTACGTAAAATTGATTTTCAGGATAGCCGGCCTCTTTTAATCCTTCTTGCAGTGGCAACGTCTGTTTTTTACCAACGAGTATAATAAAATCACATTTATCTGCTGAGTAACGAGCCCATTCTTTGTTAATGTCAAATTCTTTATCACCTAGTTCAATCATCCCGGGCGTAATAAGCATACGATAGCCTTCCATACGTCCAAGCACATCCACTGCCATTTTGGAGCCGACAGGATTGGAGTTAAAGCTGTCATCTATGATCGTAATATTTCCGGTGGAACGTTTTAATTCTAATCGGTGGGGAACAGGATCCATTTGTTTAACTGCACGTGCCATGTCCTTCAACTTTAGCCCCATCTCTAAACCGATAGCAAGTGCCGCAAGAATGTTATAGACATTATGTTTACCTAATAACCGTGTCAGAAAGCTTTCTGTTTCACCACTAGCCGTCGTAACGGTAAACGTCATCCCTTTTGAACTGAAGGCAATGTTACTGGCATGGAGATCCACATCTTCTCGTTCTACACCATAATAAACTTTACGACAAGGGTTTTGTGGTGTATAGGACATTATATTTTTATCATCTTTGTTCAAGATAGCTACACCACTGTCTTCTGGCAATGTTTCAACGATTTCATGTTTCGTTTTTTTAATATTATCAAGTGTTTTAAATGTGTCCAAGTGCTGCTCACCAACCGCTGTTAAAATGCCATATTGGTGATCTACTATGTCACATATTTCTTTAATATCCCCTACTTGTTTAGCTCCCATTTCCGCAATAAAAATATCATGATATGGTTTTAGCTGTTCGTTTATCGTTCTAGTAACGCCAAGCTTTGTGTTATAGCTTTCAGGTGTCATTAAGACATTATATTTAGAAGATAAGACCGCATGAACAAAGTGTTTAACACTTGTTTTACCGAAACTTCCAGTAATTCCGATCACTTTTAACTCTGGAGAGGCTTTAAGCAATCGTTTTGCATCATTCACAAAGCCCTGACTAATTCTCGCTTCAATAGGGCGGTTAATCGTATTCGCAAACATGATAATGTAGTAAGGTAAAACTGCTGCCAAAATTAAAATGATAAGTGCTGTTAGTAAATTAAGGTATGCACCTGCTATAATCGTTCCTGCTGCTGTTAGACCATACATAATATAAGTCGTTCCAAGCAGGCGCTGGACACGCTGCGTATAAACAAGTTTTTTCTTTTCTGTTTGCTGGCTGTTTCTAAAATAAAGGTATACACCTAAAAATATCAGCCCTCCACTTCCTAATACAACGGCTGGAGAGTCAACTAATAGCGCCAGCACGATAGGAACAATATATAATCCTTCTAAAGGTGGAAAGACCTTCGGGCGATTTTGACTAATCCATTTTCCATACCTTTCATTTCGGTATGAGTTTAGCTGAAGCATATGAACACTTCGCTTTGTTTTTAAAACGACAGGCAATATCCATGTAATTAATAGTAGTGTAAAAAATATAATTTGAATAGTCATGTTACGAGCTCCTTCGGTCCTTTTCTAAAAATGTATTTACGATCACATTAAATTGATGTAACTGATCAAGATAAGCAAAATGCCCTGCGTTCTTTAAGACAACAAGACCCGCATCTGGTATAAGCTCTTCCATTCGCTTACCATGAGAAACAGGGGTAGCAGTGTCGTTTTCACCAAAAATAAGCAAGGTGGGAACAGTTATTTTAGGCATTAAATGTTGTAGGTCTTCATTGACTACTTGCACTAGTGTTTGCTGCATGACACCACTGGCATTTTTATAATCAGTAGAGCCTACTTTAGCTTTCATATTAGATAGTATTTTGTCTCTATACTTGTTCAACCCTGGTAGCTTCAATATATTTTTGGCCGCTTTATATGTGTAAACTTTTACATAATAGCTTAGTTTACGCTTCGGTTTTATGCCAGCACTGTCTACAAGAATGACTTTTTTAACATCCCCATAAGTAGCAGTATACATGATAGCAATCCTGCCTCCATGGGAGTGCCCCATAAGAATAGGGTGTTCAATTCCCATTTTCTCAACGAATTCACGCAGCACATTAACAAAATCTTGAACACTCCATTGCGAAGGGGGCTCAGTACTTTCACCGAAGCCTGGTAAATCGAGACTATATACTTTAAAGTGTTGTTCAAGATTTTTATGGACAGGTGAAAACGCTGCAATGTTTGCTCCCCATCCATGTAAGAGGACAATTTCCTGTCCTTCCCCAGAAACATGATAATTTAATGTGACATCTGTTAACTCAATCTTCATATTGGCGCTCCTCATTTATTTATCCGCATTGTCAATATCTTTTCAATCCTTATATGTACGCTGTATACCCTTGTGTTTATTCGTTCTACATATCATTTTTTTGCCTATTTTCCCGTGTATTATTTTATCATATTCTTGCGCATGAAAGAAGGTGTCAGAATCAGCATTGCTGTAGCTGTCTAACACCTAGTAGACCATTGATTTTCTCTCGTGTTTCTCTATAACATAATGACGTCATTCACTAAGAAACGTCACACCTGCCTTGAAAAAATATAAAGCTAAGCTTCAATCAGTTGGGGATTTAATGCCCTTAAGAGTGAGATAAAACGCCCCTCAATCAATGGGAGTCTTCGCTCGTCTCCCGCAGATTGGCCGTTAAATAATCAGGACATTGGCATCCGTTAGCTCCCGCCTAAATAGAGTTACCTCTTCTCTCTATTCTGTGGCATGAGTTTTTCGCACGGTAATCTGTGCTTTTAAGTATACTACATTTCTAAAGACGATTATATAAAAGCTGTTTTTTAACATTCAAAATCCATCGATAAAAGGTAAAAGCCTTCTACACGCCGTTCGAGTTGAACAACAAATGTAGAGGCTTTTATTTTGAAAAGAAACATGTTCAGTTAAGACACACCCCACACCGTATCAATCTTGAAGCAAACTACCTTTGGATCTGTCATATCATGAATGGCATACCGTACCCCTTCCCTGCCTAGCCCTGAGCCTTTCACACCTCCGAACGGCATCTCATCAATCCGGTAATCACTGCTGTCATTAACCATCACAGCACCAGATTGAAGATGATGAACAGCATAAAAAGCGTTATCCATATTTTTCGTGAAAATGCCTGCCTGTAAGCCATAGTTCACATCATTCGCTTTTTTAACTGCCTCTTTCAAGTGTCTCACCGATTCAATTATCACGACAGGGCCGAAAACTTCCTCCTGATAAATGGTGGACTGGGGGGAGACCTGTGTAAGAACTGTTGGTTGAATGTATGCTCCCTCACGTATACCCCCTGTCTCAATGACTGCTCCTTCAAAAACCGCTTCCTCGATCCATGTTTCTACCCGCTTAGCTTCTTTCTCATTAATTAACGGGCCTACATCCGTCCATTCAGACATTTTATCACCAACAGTTAGTTCTTTTGTTCGGTCAACAAACGCAGAAACAAACGGCTTATAAACAGATTCCTCTACGAAGATTCTTTGAACGCCTAAACAATTTTGTCCTGCTGCAGAGAACGCACCTGACACGGTGGAAGTGACCGCATCCGTTAGACATGCATCCTTTAAGACAATAACAGGAGAATTTGATCCTAATTCCATGGCAACCTTTTTTAATCCTGCCTTGTGGGCAATTTTTTTCCCTGCTTCATAGCCACCTGTAAAGGACACCATTTTTACAAAAGGATGGGTTATAAGAGTATCTCCAATCTCGCTCCCAGCCCCTGTCACAACTGATAAAAAACCTTTTGGAACACCTGCATCATCCAACACTTTTGCTAGCATTAAAGCACTTAGCGGTGTAGCTGAGGCAGGTTTAACAATAATCGGATTTCCTGCTGCTAAAGCTGGCCCCACTTTATGCGCTACGAGGTTCAAAGGATCATTAAATGGGGTGATGGCAGCAATAATACCAATGGGAAATCGGTAATAGTACCCTGTTCTATTTTCACTTCCTTCCCTCTGATCGAAATTCAACGTTTCACCTTTTAATCGTCTCACTTCTTCCGCACTTATATTTAATGTTTGAATCGTTCGTGTCACCTCACTCCTCGCTTCATTAATGGTTTTACTTCCTTCTAAAGCAATCGTTTCAGCAAAATTCTCAAAATCGTTCGCAACATAATCAGCTGCTTTTTGCAGTACCTTTATACGTTCATGTGTAGGCCATGAAGCTAAATGACGAAATACCTCTTCGGCTTTCTCAATCGCTTTAATCATATCTTTTTCTGTGGCTTTAGGGACTTTTGCAATTACCTCATTGCTTTGGGGGTTAATGACAGCAAACATCGTCCCTGCTTCCAGCCAATTTCCTGCAACAAGCATTTTTTCAGTCCGTACTTGTATCTGCATGCTCATGCACCACCTTTTGACTTGCTTGATGATAAATTGATTTGTATCCATTAATAAGGTCAATGAGTAAAGAATAGGCTGTTTCGGTTAAGCCTGCTCCTGCCCCTGTCAGCATAATGGGTCCAGCTAAATCACAGTCGTAAACGATCGCATTCGTCGCACCGGTAATCGTTGCTAATGGATGATCTTTATCAAGTAATTTTGGCCCTACAGATGCTTCCACTCCTGTTTCATGCCGCTTTAGTGTGGCGATTAACCGCCACCGTTTATCATTAGACACCGCTTTTTTTACCATAGATGCCGTTAGATCTTCAATTCCAGTACATTCTACCTCTTCCGCTGTTAGGTGATAGTTTAGAACAACATTCGCAAGTATCACCGCTTTGTAGCGTGCATCATAGCCTGCCACATCGCTCGTTGGATCTGCTTCCGCATAACCTTTTGCTTGAGCTGTTTTTAAGGCTTCTTCATAACTAAGCCCACGCTCCATTTCAGTGATCATATAGTTGGTCGTGCCATTTAAGATACCGTTTATTTCTGTTATCGTATTTCCTGTTAACGTCGTGAATGGAAGCCTTAATGCAGGTGTTCCACTCATGACGGTCCCTTCAAATCCCCAGAAAAGGGTGTTTCTTTCCGCCAATGCTTTAAGCTCTTTATATGCCATAGCCACTGGCCCTTTGTTAGTTGTGACAACACTTTTACCATTTTCAAATGCAAGTCGACAATGATCGATTGCCGGTTGTCCTGTTACCACATCCGTGTAAGTGACTTCAACGATCACGTCTGCATTCGAGTGCTTAATTGTTTCAAAACTATCCATCCCTTTCACAGTATGAGCTGTATCAGGGTAATACATCAGATCTTTATGACGTGCAATGGTGTCAAGAAGAAGCGTTCCGTCAAGCCCATTAGGGTCATAGACAGCCCCTTTCATCATATCTGATACGGCTACAATGTCTATTTCCATTCCGACTTCCTCTAATAATGTATTCTTCGTATCGCCAATCATTTGCACAAGAGCTTGCCCTACACCGCCAAAGCCAATGAATGCAATTTTCATATCGGCACCTCCGTTCGTATGGCCTTACTTAAACATCATTATGCTTTTACCACAACATCTGCCGGTAAATCAGCAAACGCTTGCTGTAAATCAGCAATAAGATCCTCAATGTCTTCAATACCTGCCGAATAACGGATTAAACCTTCTGGTATTCCCATAGCAGCTCGCTCCTCTGGTGTACACTCAACATGACTTGTCGTTCTCGCTGGGCCCACAATCGTTTCTACTGCTCCTAAATTGGCTGCACGATTAGCATATTTTAGTTTTGGCAATAAATGCCTCACTGTATCTACGCCACCACGAACAGAAAAGCTTAACATCCCACCAAACCCTGACATTTGCTGCTTTGCTATCTCATGTCCTGAATGTGAATCAAGCCCTGGATAAAAAACATCATTCACTAAATCAACGGTTTGTAAATAGCGTGCCACAGCCATAGCATTCTCATTTTGCTTATCCACGCGTAACTTCAACGTCTTCATACCTCGTAATAGCAAATAGGCTGCCATTGGATCAAGTGTCGCTCCATTGATTTCCCGGTAGTGATACACTTTTTCCACTAATTCCTTAGAACCGCATAATGCTCCCCCAAGCGCATCAGCATGCCCCCCTAAAAATTTCGTTGCACTGTGAATCACGAGGTCAGCTCCTAATGCTAAAGGATGTTGATTCACTGGTGTTGCAAATGTATTATCTACAATAACAATTGCTCCTGCTTCTTTCCCCGCCTTAGCAAGCCGTTTAATATCGGTCAATTTTACTGTAGGATTTGTCGGTGTTTCAAGGTACAGCACCTGACAGCCTTTTGCCAACTCTGCTTCTACAGCCTCATGGTCTCCCGTCTCACACAACATGACGTCCACTTGCTGTTTCGGCAAAAATTCTGTAAAAATTTTATTCGTTCCACCATAAGTGTCTTTAATGGATACTATCCTATCTCCAGGAAACAGGAACGTACTTAATGTATTACTAATCGCGGCCATTCCTGTGGAGAAGGAAGTAGCTGATTCTGCACCTTCAAGAATTTTAATTTTTTCTTCAAATGCCTGAACAGTAGGATTCGTATTACGCCCATAAATGTGACCCTCTTTTTGTCCTACAGCTACGTCATACCAGTCATCCATGTCATCATACCCAAAAGAGACACTGTGCACGACTGGCACTTGTGTAGCCCCAAACGCCAGATAGTCATTTTCTCCTGCCCAAATAGATTGCGTTCCTATGCTCGGCTGTTTCATAATTAACGCCTCCTTAGGTTAGTAAAAGTTTTATTAAGTTAAAAAACGGGTAGCATTAACAATTTTTATCAAGGGTACCTGGTTCATATCATCTGATCATTTATTCGTTTCAAGATATTTCACCATCTTGATGAGGTATCATAAAAGGATGCTTGACAATTAATTCACGTGAAAAATGAGTTAATGCTTCAGAACCACTTTCTGATACTTTGAACGTTTCGCTAATCTCTAGACCATAATGATCAAACCAGAGAGCTGGAATAAGATGAAACGTCATATTCGGTTGAAGAATTGTCTTATCATGACGTCGAATACTAGCAGTATGTTCACCCCAATCTGGCGGATAACCTAGGCCGACGGAATACCCAAGTCGGGCTTCTTTTTCAATGCCATATTTACGAATGATTTTTCGCCATACCTCCTCTAGTTCACCACATGTAACGCCTGGTTTGGCTGCATCAAGTACACGATTGACGCCTTCTGTCACGATCGGCCCTAATCCCTCTAATGCGGGAGGCGGTGCTCCTATACTAACTGTTCTTGCAAGTGGGGCATGATAGCGGTGATAACAACCGGCCAGCTCTATGACAACGGAATCTCCTTCGTCTAACTTTCTATCCGTCCATGTAAGATGAGGAATCCCTGTGTTTTTCCCCGATGGTAATAATGGAACTATTGCTGGGTAATCGCCTCCAAACTCCTCTGTTCCAGCTATCATATAGTAATAAATTTTAGCCGCTACTTCACACTCTCGTACACCTGCTCTAATTGTTTCAATACCATGGTGCATCGCCTGTTCTGCAAGGCGTGCTGCTTTCTCCATAAATTCAATTTCTTTATCAGACTTAATTAAACGTACACCATTCACCAATAAATCGGCTGAGATAAATTTTGCATTTGGAAGTCCCAGTCTCAGTTGTTCAAACGCCTTAGCCGAAAAATAGTAATGGTCCATTTCTAGCCCAATACGTCTATTTCCCTGGCCTATTTCAGTTAATATCCTCGCCATAAAGTCCATAGGATGATAGCTGTCCGAATGAACGTAGTAATCAGGATAGGCGATGATGTTCTCTTCATACAGCCAGGTTTTCAGTTTCGCACCGTTAGCATCCTGAAAACGGCCTAACCAAATGGGTTGAGGTTCATCAATGATAACGGCTACCATTTGATGTACATAGAACGACCAGGCGTCGTAACCTGTTAAATAGTTCATGTTAGCCGGATCAGTTATTAACAGAACCTCAATGCCCTTTTTCTCCATTTGGGATTTTGTTTTATGAAGGCGCTTTTGATATTCAATTAAATCAAACGGCAGCATATTCAATCCACCTTTCTCAAATTGCAGAATTTTTAGATATTTCGTACTATTACTATATTAAAATGGCTAACATAATGTCATGTGCAAAGTGTATGAACTTTCCTTGCAACTTTTTATACAAATTCATATAACCGCCTCTATGTAACTCATACCAGCTTCATTCTTAGTTTCATAAAGCTAAGCTTCAATCAGTGGGGGTTCTACTGCCCCTTAAGAGTGGGATAAACGCCAATTTAGTTCACACAAAGAAACCAGCTCATGTCATGAGCTGGTAGATGAATGGTGTTCCTTATTTTTTATATTCTTATTTCCAAAATAAACGCTTATATTCACATCGTAATTAAGTAACTCGTAATTGCCATAGTCGAATACATAACTCTAACAAAAAGATATCTTCTCCATTTATGAGCGAAAGCTGAGTTAATGATTCAATGTTTCTTAGCCGATAAATTAACGATTGCCGATGAAGGTTTAATTCTCTTGCCGTTTGACTGACGTTACCTTTATGTTTATTGTACGTCATAAAAGTGTGGATTAAATCTGTTTGCCTTTTTTCATCATACTCAATAAGAGGTTTAATCGTTTCTTTGACGACATGAATGATATCTTTATGATCAGCCACAGCTAGAAGAATTCTATTAATTCGAGTATCTTTAAAAAAAGTTCGTTCTCCTCCACCATGTTGTTTTTTACCTAACTCAAGCGCGTTTTTAGCTTCATTATAACTTTCGTGAAATCCTCCTTGCTCGTTTTTTGGGGCCGCAATACCCCAAACTAGTACCACTTCCGTTAATAACTCATTTAACCTCCGCTCAATGGTATCTAAAAATTCGTTCGCTGTTTCTGTATGAAGGTGATGATCGGTTTGTAAATAGATAATCACCTCATCCTCATCAAATGTGGCCATTGCCTTTCGCCCGATAAGTCGCGCTGCATGTGTAATTTCTTTTTGGATGTAATAGTTTAAGCTTTGTAAAGAGGATGTGGGCGGACGATCTTGCTTAAATTTAGCAAAAGTGGCTGTTTTTTCGCGAAGGCGAATTTCACCGACAATACAAATATAGGTACACCTTAAATCATAACCTAATAATTCCCCTTTAGACATAAGCTCCCGTAAATCACTGTTCGGCTCTTTCGCTAACTTTAAAATAAAATTATCTTTGAGTCTAATTTCAGTCATTTCAATCGCATTCTCTTTTAAAAAATAAAGAGCACAGGCAGTTAGCGCATGTTCCAGTACGTTCATCATGAGCCACGATAACGGTTTATTATCAGGTAATGTAAACCATAGAAACCCCTGTTTTCTGTGATTTGTCGAAATTAACACTTGGTACCATTTTTCGCCATGGACATAATAGCCTTCAATGTGAGGGTACAACGGATGTTCAATATAGGTGACATTTGGTGATTCATTAGCTGACAAAGGGACCTTGTCGTCTTGCTGAAATTTCTTAAGTGTTTCTGTCTCGACTGGTTTGGCTGCACGGACGTAACGGGCATAATCTGTAATGACCACTGGCACATTAATATGCTTTACAATGACTTCCGCTATCTCTTGAAGCCCTTTATCTTGCAGAACATCATTAATTAATTCCCGGCGAATCTCTTCAGTCAGTTGACGTTCTATTTTCTTATCTTGATTTATCTCCTCTAAAACCTTATGCATAATATCACCGAACCTTACTTCCCAAGGGACGGCCACAATAATAAACTGATGCTCTTCTGCCAATTGAATGATCTCTTGAGGCAAATCAAATATGTAACGTCCGGTAGCAATACCAAGCATAGACGCTCCCGATTGAATAACATCTTTCACAAATTGGTTCAACAAGAGAGTGTCTCCATGACACCCTATGCCAGTCGTTAATACACATTCATTTTCTCTTACAAAGTTTTCTACCGGCATTTCTATGACAGATATCCACTCAATCGGTGTCTCCTTTAAATAAGGAGTACCCGTTAACACTATAGCCTCTTTTAATAAAGGTAATTGAACGATTTTATGTGCTGTTAACCCCATTCCCTCACCTCATTTATAATTGACTTCCTAGTCGAAATTTTATAATATTCTGTTAATTGAACCATTAAGAAATTTTCTCATGAAATGCGCTCGTTGACAATACTGGCACGTATATAATCTGCGGATTACTTACACTCATAACTTTATAGTAAAAAATCTTAATTAACTGACAAATATGTTGCACAATATGGTATAGTATTTAAGTTATCATTTTACACTTCAACGTTTTAAAGGAGGAAACATTCGTGAACGATTTAAACACAGGCCGCGAACAGTGGGGATCAAGACTCGGTTTTATTCTTGCCGCCATGGGATCTGCCGTCGGACTGGGAAATATATGGCGTTTTGCTTATGTAGCAGGTGAAAGTGGTGGAGGTACATTTTTACTTCTTTATATTTTATGTATCATCGCTATTGGAATTCCAATTCTTATGGCTGAATTTACAATTGGTCGCCGAGCAAAAAGTGATGTTGTCGGATCATTTGAAAAGTTAGCACCGGGCACCCCTTGGTTCATTACTGGATTTTTAGGAGTGGCGTCAGCCTTTATCATCCTGTCATTTTACGGGGTGGTCGCCGGATGGGCTTTACATTATTTCTTCCAGTACGTTTTCGGCGGGCCATCTATTAGTGGTGAAGGCGGTTCTGCAAGTTATTTCATTGAATTTCATACGAGTACTTACTCACCTTTAATCTGGCAGTCTATTTTTATGGTATTAACGATTGGAATTGTGTACGTCGGTGTTAAGAAGGGGATTGAAAAATCAAATAAAATTCTTATGCCGCTTCTAGCGATTCTCGTCATTCTTTTAGCTGGTTACAGTTTAACCTTAGGTGGTGCACAAGAAGCGTTGTCCTTCTTATTTTCACCAGACTGGAGTTCATTAAGAGATCCAAATGTTTATTTAGCGGCTCTCGGTCAAGCATTTTTCTCATTAAGTCTCGGGATGGGTGCTTTGATTACGTATGGAAGTTATTTATCAAATAAAGAGAAGCTGCCTGGGGCTGCTGTCAGTGTCGTGACACTTGATACCCTGTTTGCAATTTTAGCAGGCTTAATGATTTTCCCTGCTGTATTTGCATTTGGAAATGCACCAAATTCAGGTCCTGGACTCGTGTTCATTACACTTCCTGATATCTTCAATAGCTTGAGCTTAGGGGTTGTGTTTGGTACATTGTTCTTTTTCCTACTTTCAGCAGCTGCCATCTCTTCTGGGGTTTCATTGCTGGAAGTGGCCGTCGCTTATTTTATGAGAAAGTTCAACTGGTCTAGAAAAAAAGCCGCTGTCATCATAGGAGGAATCATTTTCTTAATTGGTATTCCTTCCTCACTCGGCTATGGGGCACTAGATCATGTGACTCTAATTGGCGATCGAGATATTTTAGATTCCATGGACTTTATCGCTTCCAATATTTTCTTACCTTTGGGCGGCTTGCTCATTGCATTATTCGTAGGTATAGGCTGGAACAAAGTAGAAGCTATAGAAGCATCGGATTTTGGTAATACATGGATTGGGCATACGTGGATATTTATTTTACGGACGATTGCTCCAATTGCCATCTTAATTATTTTCTTAAGTTCTATTGGTTTATTTTAAAATAGCGTCTAAAGCTTCGCCAATGGCGGAGCTTTTTTATTTTATGATAAATTCTGTTCGAAACATAACGAGTGATTCATTGTTTATTGTTAATTTAGACTATTAGATTATTGTTTTGATGATTTCGTTTATACATTTTTTTATAAAACGAGTCTTTAATCAATGGGCGTTTTCGTAATTCCCTCATTGACTGGTAGTTGAGTTAATCAGGACATTCGCTCACCTCTCTATTTTGAGGCGGAGGTTTTACGGTCGCTTATTTGTGATAAATCTAAAAAATGACTCAAATCCGTTACTGACTGTTTCAGTGGAGATGATTGGAACCTCTTCAACATATGGATCGAGATATAACAAAGTCAAATCCAGTAAGACCTTTACCTAGATGGTGGTGGAGCTATCAACACCTGATATCACAGCATCATTTAAACCACCCTTTTTCTTTAAAGCGCGTAATCGCTTCAATTCGATTACTGACTTCTAGCTTCTCAAGAATGGATGAGATATAGTTTCGTATTGTACCATTTGTTAAATGAAGCAGATCTGCAATTTCTTTTGTGCTTTTCCCGTCAGCCATTAAACGAAGTACATCGTTTTCACGTTCAGTAAGAGGATTAGGAGTACTATAAAATTCGTCCACTAGCTCTGGGGCATAAATGCGTCGTCCTGACATGACACTCCTGATCGCATTCACCAGCTCTTCACTGGGGCTATCTTTTAACATGTAGCCATCAACTCCCGCCTTAACTGCGCGCTGAAAATAACCTGTTCGGGCAAAAGTTGTTAAAATGATGACTTTACAAGGCATATCTTTTAGCTCTTCTGCAGCATCTAGTCCCGTTTTAATTGGCATTTCAATATCCATAATGCATACATCAGGTTGATGTTTATGAACTAATTCTATAGCATCTTTCCCATTACTCGTACTACCAACGACCGTCATATCCTCTTCTAAATCCAACAAGGCAGCAAGAGCGCCGAGTAACATTTTCTGATCTTCGGCAATAATAATTCGAATCAACTGATTCACCTCTTTCGATTGCTTACAACAGGTACATTAATAATGATACTCGTACCATTAGCATCCACTATTTTCAAATGCCCGTTCACAAACTCCAGCCTTTCTTTCATCCCTTGTAAGCCACTATTTTTATTATAACTTTCGGCGTCATCTATACCGATTCCATTATCTGAAATGGTAATTGTTAAGGCTGTTTTTAATGCTTTTATTATGATAGTGCATTTGGATGCTTGGCTGTGTTTAACGACATTCGTGACTGCTTCTTTCAAACACATACTCACAACATTTTCAATGATCAGTGGAATACGAGGTAATTCATCTGGCTTTTCAAGCTGAAATTTAATCGTTGCTGCTTGCAATATTTGTTCAACCCGATTGATTTCATCACTTAGTTTTGTCCCTCGCATTTCCATAACCAATTCTCGTACTTCTTTTAAGGCGATCCTAGCTGTCTGTTGAACATCTTTAATCTCATGTTGTGCTTTTGTTGGATTTTTTTCAACTAATTTTGCTGCTAAATCACTTTTTAGTCCAATCAAGGAAAGCTTCTGCCCCAATGTATCATGAAGATCTCGAGATATACGCTGCCGCTCTTCTAATTTCACTAACTCCGCGATCCGTTTATTGGCATCATTAAGTTGTCCTTGAAGCTGTTCCTCTTTGTTTTTGTTATACGTATTAACCGGTAGAAGGATAACAGCAATAATACTTAAAAATACAAACGGAAGCTGTGTAATAAAAACACTATGCATAAGAAACCCATAGTAACTCGTTCCGAAAGTTGTAATGAGTAAAATTATGTATAACGTAAAAAAGGCACCTCTATTTTTAAGGTTGCCGATAAAAAAGGCTAGAAAAAGAAAAAAATAAATGTAACCGAACAACAAACTCATGGCAGTTGAAATGGCAATTTGCATGCTGGCTCCCAAATAAACAAGCCATCCATGAGAAGCGAAGGATAAAACATAGCATAGGAAAAATCCAATGGTCATCACAATACCAATCATCGTTTCCAACGTGGAGGAGTCTTGTAAAATGAAATAAAAAGGCAGGATGTAAAAAACGATCCAAACATAAGGACTAAGCCCCGTGTTTTTTCGAAGTTTTTGCGCCAAATTTTTCATAATCCCACCTCTTTTTCATTTATGCCGTCTGCTGCTCCTCGATGACTATAGCTTATCATAAGATGTTGATGTTTTCTCCACAATACCTATTACTTCACCTAAACTAGGTGCGTTTTCTTCGTCAGTAACTTCTTTGCTTCTTTAAAGGTAACGAAAGATTTTGTCGTCTCATCCCAAAGGCGATAGCGTAACGATTTGAAGCTCGTTGCAATCGTAATTGTCGTTGCTTTTTGGAGAGGGGGTGTGGCTTCGTGTGCTCTCTCCAAATAATAGTTAGGAACTCTCGGACTTAAGTGATGGACATGGTGAAAACCGATGTTACCTGTAATCCATTGCAACACCTTTGGAAGTTTGTAGTAGGAGCTTCCTTCCACAGCTGCCTGTACATAACTCCATTCATCATCGTGCTCAAAATACGTATCTTCAAACTGATGTTGCACGTAAAATAACCAAATACCTAACATGCCAGAAACGAGTAACATCGGTCCTTGAATTAATAAAAAAGACTGCCAGCCAATAGCCCAACATAATACCCCATACAGAGCTACGATAGACACGTTTGTCACATACGTATTAAGCCTTTCTTTCCGTTTTGCACCCTTCTTATTAAAACGATAATCTATACAAAAAACTGCAAGGGGGCCAAGTCCTAGCATGACAACTGGATTTCTATAAAGACGGTAAGCGATTTTTCGCCAAATGGAGGCTGCTGCATATTCTTCTATCGTTAAAAGCCACATATCTCCTGTTCCTCTTTTATCGAGGTTACTGCTTGTTGCATGATGAATATTATGACTATTTTTCCATTGTTGGTAAGGAACCAAGGTTAGAATCCCTGTGATTGTTCCAAGTATATCATTCGCTTTACGACTTTTGAAAAAAGACTGGTGACAGCAGTCGTGAAAAATAATAAAGGTTCTAACTAAAAAACCCGCTGCCGTAATAAGTAAAGGTACTGTCACCCAATAAGATACTTCAAGGCTTAAATAAGCCAAGTACCATAAAATCACCAGAGGACCTAACGTATTAATCATTTGTTTGATACTCATCTTTCTTTCTGTCTTTTCAAAAGGGGCCATCTCTTTTTTTAACTTAGCAATACTTTCTTTACTCAAGGCATTCGCCTCCTGAATAATTTTAGCGGACACAAATTTGTCACTTTTACAAGTATACCTACCATCCCTATCTCATATAAGTCACAAGCGTCAGATAAATGATATGACATATGTCATATCGGCAAATTGATGAAGCACCCTACTGATTCTAACACTATGTCCCACATGAATTTTTAGCCTTAATCACAAAAAGGTCACTTTCTAATTGTCATAAAATTTTCATAATTGAAACCAATTATTATAGGCTGGTAATAATTTTTATTGTCACGACACTTTTGTGTTGATACGATCTGAGTAAAGGTCATGTTAAGTAAATTTATACTTACCATTGACCTCTACTGACACAATAAGAGGGTGAATTTAATGGAATTTCCACAACTAAAAATTGCACAGATGAAGCCTAAAGTACCGATCATTCAAGGAGGAATGGGGGTAGGCATATCTCTTAGCGGTTTAGCAGCCGCCGTTGCAAATGCTGGGGGAATGGGGATCATTTCCGGAACAGGTATTCCAATTGAGGAAATGAAAAGTCACATAAGAAGAGCTCGCGAGCTAACGAAAGGTATTGGCTATATAGGTGTAAATGTTCTGTATGCCATGACAGATTTTGCTGACACAATGAAGGCGGCTCTTGAAGAAAAAGTGGACTTTATTATTTCAGGTGCTGGTATATCTAGAGATATGTATGCTTGGGGGAAAGAATACAACACGCCTGTTATCTCTATTGTTTCTTCTGGAAAATTAGCAAAAATGTCCCAACGATTAGGGGCATCAGCTATCGTCGTTGAAGGATTTGAAGCTGGAGGACATTTAGGTACAGATAGACCACTTTTTGATATATTACCAGAAGTTGTAAAGTCAGTTGATATTCCAGTGATTGCTGCTGGTGGAATAATCAATGGTTACGATGTTAAAAAAGCGTTATCTTTGGGCGCTTCTGGTGTCCAAATGGGCTCCCGGTTTGTCGCTAGCACTGAATGTGATGCTCCCCAATCTTTTAAAGAGAAGTATCTCTCTAGTAAAAAAGGAGATACCACTTTAATAACATCTGTCGTTGGGTTAGAAGGACGTGCTATTAAAAATACGTTCACAAACAAAATAAGTGATGGAAAAAAAGTTAAAATTGATAAATGTATGTCATGTTTAAAGAAATGTTCACATCGCTTTTGTATTTTAGATTCTTTGTTAAAATCCCGTGCAGGCGATGCAGAAGAAGGCCTTGTCTTTAGCGGGTCTCGTGTGCATGAAATCAATGATATCCTCCCTGTAAAGAGCATTATTGAGAATATTATGAAGGAATATAAGGATTTAACGAGTACACTTTCTAATCAAACTAATTAATTTAATCAGGTTCTACGTCCAATGTTGGGGTGGGAGATTCTTTCTTCCCCCCAACAAATATTATAGAGCCTCACAAGCACCATCAACAGCGACCTTTTCACCGCTTTTTTGACATGCGGCAATAGAAAGTAATTTGAATTGGAAGTTTTATTAACGTTCAAAGCTTAATTTCATACCTTTATTTCGTTAACAACTCAACACGATAAGCGAACAAATGCTAAATAGTTTATATTAAATCATTAGCTTTTCATATAATTTTTTTGAATTGTAACCGTCAAGTCGAATTTTACACTTTTTGCTCGTTTTCTTTTTACACTTCTGATGAAAAAATACTTTTCCGGTTTTTCATGCGATGACTTTCCTCATTCTCTCCACCATGGATGACTTCCACACGATGAAGTAAGCGATCTAAAATAGCTGTTGTGATTCCTTGATCTCCAATTAAAAGCCCTCACTCTTCTGGACTTTTATTTGAAGTCAGGATGATCGAACTTCGTTCGTATAAATGATTAATCAAATGAAAAAACAAGTTTGCTTCTCTCTGATCCATCGGCATATACATTGAATCATCGATAATCACAAGATCCGCATTTCTAATTCTTTTAAGCTGAACTTTAGATTTATTCAGGTATTCTTCTGACTTTAAAAGCTGCACAAGCTCACCCATTGTAGCGAAGTAAACATTGAATCCTCTATACACAGCTTCAAGTCCCACCCCAATGGCGATATATGTTTTACCTATACCAGGGGATTAAATTGTACTGCTGCTCTAGCCAGCTTAATTCTCGGAGTTAAGAAAGCTGTCGGGCCGTCAGAACGTTTTGTCCTTTTAGTTCAAACTCATCTAATGACTTCACGTAAGGGAAGCGTGCCCATTTCATTCTTTTTTCAAGACTTTTTGCTTCACGTTTTGCTAATTCATATCCCGTAATAGATTCTAAGTAGGTCCATGAGGCTTTTTCAGCTTCGCGAAGAAGCTGAAAAAGCTCCTCCGCAGTTTCTGATAAACGTAACTGACGAATTGGAAGCGAAAGACCCTGAAGGGAAGATGGGGTAATGGTTGATGCGAAACCTTTGGATTTGTCGTTTAGTGTAATGGGACGATTGTTAATTTTTCTTGGGACCATAGGAAGGCACCTCCTTTAATTGATACATGTATCGTACCAGGAGGCGCTACGTGAATATATGAGTTGTTTGAATGGGGGCTTATTATTCAACTTCAATTTTTATAGTTTTTACCACATCTTTTGCTTTTATAAAAGCATCCTTTTTATCTTGGATTATAATTTCTCCATAAATTCTATCAAATGAATTTGTAATCTCCTCAATCTTCATACCAGCTTCTACATTTATATCTATTTTTTTTATACTTGAATCACTGTTTAATATGCTTGGTATTTCAACATACTTTACTGTCCCCTGCTTAGGAGTTAAATGAAGATTGCAGGCCTCTTGCTCATAGTTAATAGATTTTAATTTATATTCATTACCACAATACAATTTTATAGTTTCTTTATAAATATTAATACCAGTTACCATTTCAACTAACCGTGGTATTGCTCCACCTCCTACGCGTAGGTGCGATTCAATTAATATTGGTCCATTTGATGTCAATTTCACCTCACTATGTGTAGGTCCTGAGATTATTGGAATTGACTCTATGAAACTTGAAACATAATTCTCTATTATCGCTCTGTCCTCATTAGTAATTTTTGCTGGAAATCTATGTCCTCTTTCTACAAATGGGTTATTAGGGTTTTCGTTAATTAAAAACTTTTCTGTTATTCCTATTATCTTACATTTTCCATTAACTGAAATAGCCTCTACACTATATTCATTTCCATCAATAAACTCTTCCACCAGTAGAGGATAAATCTCCTCTAAGGTATTATCGATGTCGTTGAGTGCATTAATTTTTTTAATTCTCTCGCTCCCTTGCCCACAAATAGGTTTTACAATTAAAGGTTTTTTTATTTTATTGTAAAACGAAACTAACTCATTTCTATTATTCACTTTGGCATAATTAATTGATTCAAAACCATTCTGTTTTAAATAATCTCTAAATAATACCTTGTTATTTAAGATTTGAACGCCTTCTATACTAGTTAACTTTTCTGAATTGATATTATATTGATGACCTAGCTTATGAGCTAAAAGAACACCAGAATTAGAATCTGTAAAAGATATAATTGCATCTATATCTCTAGTTTCAATGAGGTAATTTACATATAATTGAATCTCTTTAACATTTTCTAATATAACAGTATTTTTTGTAGATTGTATTATATCTAAATTAATTGGACTCTTAATTCTACTTTTTAGTTCTATATTATATATTTCAAAACCTTCTTCAAACGCCTTACTAATTTGCCTGTAATTACCAAAAATAGTTATTATTTTGTTAGCCATAAATACTGACTCCTTTATTAACTTATTTAATTTGAAGCATAGGTTTTCTTATAAAGATAAATAATAGAACTAAAATTGTTAAAGAGGCAACAAAAACGTATCTTACCTCAATAAATTCAGCAATAAAACCTACACTTAAAAATGAGATTGGCATAGTTAATTTTGTTATCATCGAGGAGGTACCAATAACTCTTCCAAGATATTTTGATGGAGTTAATTCTTGTCTCAGAGTAATAAAATGGATATTTACAAATGTAACACCTAATCCTATGAAAAAATTACCAATACATAGGTAAATCCATGATTGAGATATTAAAAACATAAATTGACCAAGTATTACAATACTTATAGAGGTTAAAAATAACCCTCCTCTACTCATCCAATTTCTACTTCTTTTCCCGAAAAATGTTGAAAAGAGACCCCCTATTGCAGCAGCAGAAAGAATTGCGCCAAGATGTGTTTCATTAATCATTAAACTATCTAGCGCATAAAAGATTAAAACCGCCCCTGATGTAGCAGAAGCTAAATTCATAAATAAAATCATTAAAGTACCCTTCCACAAAGCATCAGTAGAGGTTAATTGATACCAACCTTCTTTTATTTCTATCCATATTGTACTATTTTTCTTTTCAATATCCCGTGTAACATTTTCGTATGGACCATTAATCAGTAATACAAAAATAAGTAATAAAGTTAGACCTATAACTGTTACCATAAATCCATACGAATAACTTACTACCAATAATAAAAAACCAGATAAAGCAGGTCCAATTGTATTTGTTAATGTATTATTTAATTGAATCATCGAGTTAGCCGGTAGTAATTGGTTTCTTTTTATTAGCATTGGTAATAAAGACTGATAAGCAATCACAAATGAGAAGCCGCATGTATATAAACAAAACCCTAATAGATATACTTGCCAAAGGTTTAACATTTCAGTAATTGTCAATACAATTAAAATGGTCATTGAGATTATTTGTAATAAAATTGTAATAATCATTATTCTTTTTTTATTGTACCGATCAAATAAAACACCAATAAACATACCTAATAATAAATTAGGTAAAAACTCCATTGCTCTCATACTACTCATCGCTAAAGTAGATTGAGTCATGTTATATATCATAATTGGAATTGCTAAAGTAAAAAAATGAAAAGTTAAGTTTGAAAGAAATATTCCAAAGAATAGTAAAAGAAAGTTCTTTTCTAGCCAGACAGACCTATCTTTTTTTATTTTGGGAACAGTGATAAGCTTTACTTCCACTCAATCACCCCATTCTTAAAGTTCATTTAACTTCGAACCTTTATGTTAATATTTTTTTTTACTTTACATTCTAAAGATTTTAGCTTTTTTTCTGTTTCTGCAACTATAATAAATGATACAGCCCTGTCATAAGAACTTTTAATTGACTCTAACTTTGAACCTTTTTTCTTTTCGACTTTAATTTGTCTAATATTCCCTTGATCTTCATACATTATTTTTTTAGGTATGTCTATTATCTCATAATCCATAGTCCAGATTGGCTTTATATCATATTCTCTAATTTCAATATCTTCTAGTAATCCCTCAGGGTGGTCTAAAAATACCTGTTGTACAAACTGGCTAGAAAGCTGGTAGGTAGCTTCTCTCCCTATACAAATATTGATAATTTCCTGTTCTATCGGTCTACCTGTTCCATAAAAATACAATTCCATAATTCCATCACCTGGTGGTCTCACAGCAATTTCAATAAAATACACTTCTCCAGAATTAGTAACTTTATATTCAGCATGACTAATTCCAGATATAAAATTAAGCTCTTTTAAAACATACCTATTAATCTCAAATAATTTCTTCCTAACTTCACTAGATAAGTTAGTGGCAGGAATTTTATGTGCTAATTCTACAAAATAATCAGTACTATTTTCATTAGTTAATTTTTCTGTTATGTTTTCAAAAATAACTTCCTTATCATTTATTAAAGTTTCAACAGAAAATTCTCTTCCTACAATTAATTGTTCAATTAATAAATCTTCATCATTAGGATAAGTATCTATCACCTTATCTAGTTGTTCTTGATTATTTACCCGAATTACCCCCGAACTTGATGCTCTGTTAATTGGTTTTAAAACAAAAGGTTCATCAAAATTCAAGTTTCCTAACTGAGAACGCTGATTTTCTGGTATAATTTTAAATTTGGGGCTAATTTTTTCAAAATATAACCTCTGCAATACTTTATTCCTGCTAATTTTTGCAGCTTTTAACCCAGGTGATAGTAATTGTAGATAATCAGCAACTAAGGCAGCAGCTTCCACAAAAACTTCTTTTAGACCAAATACCCCAACAATTTTGCGATCAACGGACCAGTCTGCAATTTTATTTAAAATTGCAGACTGGTCTTTATGATAACAAATAAATACATCATTTACTTTTGATAATGGATGATTACTATCTACCTTTTTTATTAATACCTCAGTATAATTATCTTCTTCATCAATAATATTAAAGTCCAACCCTAAATCTAGAATGGACTTTAATAAGAATGGATACTTCCGAGAAGAGAACCCTCCAAGTATTACAAATAAATTCTTGTTAGACATATATATCACCCTTAATTATTTGTGATTGTAATATTGTGATCTTTCTATATTAACTCAACTTTCGCAGACTGAAATAGGTAGGTAAGCCTGTGATCCATTGTTGTAATTGACTTTTGATTAATTTTTGAATTTGTTTGTGTCTTTTAGGGTATCTTCAAGAAGCTCGATTAATTGCTGTCATGCAATAGCCCAATCGAGTTCACTAATTTCATCGCAAAGTTCATAAAACATGCCGCCTAATGTCTTTGATCTGTACTGCAACGATTCTGCCAAGACAGCACAATATATCGCGCAAAGACAATGGTTGTATGGCTAATTAAGGAATCATAGGAACGGCTTTGAAACTCTTTTTGTAATTTTAATAAGGATTTTGTTGTTTTAAAGAAAACCTCAATGTCCCAACGCATGCCGTATATACGAATGATTTCTTCGTCACTTAACGTACAATCCGTACTCAATATAGCTAACCACCCACTCTTTTTATTGCGATTGCAAACGAAGGCTATTTTGACTGGAACGCCATTCGCTTGAGTCGTATGGATGGAACGAAGTAGCCCTTTCTTTCCTTCGATAGGTGATGCTAAACGATAGAGTTGTTTTAAACATAGTCTCTCGCCATCTACTAGATAGCGTTGTTTCAAATTTTTAACCATACCAATGACATCAAGCCCTTGTTCTTTGATTTCTTTAATGAGTGGTTGGTGAGTGAACCAAGTGTCCATTAGCACATAGGAAGCATCTATTCCAGTATTCATGGCACGTTTAATCATATTAGTTATTTGTTCTGGTGCAGTTTGTAAAGCTTCCATTCGACGTTTGTATCCACAGCTGCGTTTATCAACTTTAGTTGAGATACCGTTAATCTGACTTTTCGTTGAGCTTAATAAAGAAAAATCAACAGGGATAAAGGTTGCGCCATCTGTCCAACCAAGAGTAAGCATACGAAAACCTTTAGAAAATCTCATTTTTTGAGATGCATGACCAAAACAACGTGCTAATAATTTAACTGACTTACTGCAATTACGATCATACGAAGAATCATCTAATACAAGTACTTTTGGTCGGTCATGGTTCGTTAACTTGGTTGCTTTACCAATGACGTGTGTACTAAGGAAGCTTAAAAAACGTCTCCATGAAAAAGTAGCCTGATTTAAGAAACGATAAACGGCATCTTTAGCTGGTAAATCGGCTGATTTCATACTTTCTAAGGTGCGGAACCAATTTTTATTTTCAAAGATCAAACAAAAAATTAATTAAAAAAGATAGGAACAAGAAAATCCAAAAGCCTTTGTAATACCTGCTTTTCTAAGATGTTTTAATATTTGCAATTCTTTAAAAGCAGTTTTAAGTTGCGGTATGTGTGATTCTAGGCAAATCAACTATACCAAACGACGGGGTGTTTTTTCATGCATAATGTTCCTGTCAATGACCATACTTGGACGACTTCTATCACTAGAGCTAACTAATACTATCATCTTTTTATATGTGCGAAAGTTGAGTTATTAATATTTATTTTACCATCTTTTTGCTTTTGTGCTATCCCCGCCATAAAATTAAAAATAATTTGAGCTGCAACTTGTGGTGTAAAGTTGGCATTTTGATCAAACCATGGACTAACCTCTACTACATCAAGGCCACCAACAGGGGCAGTCCTTGCAATTTCAAAGAGACTATCAAATACTTCAAATGGATATAATCCATTTGAGTTAGGTACACTTGTTCCAGGAGCAAAAGCTTGATCAATTGCATCAATATCAACAGATATATATATTTCTTCACATTTCTTTAGATGTTTAAGCACTTGTTGTATTACCTGTTCTCTACCCAATCTTCTCACATCATAAGAAGTAAATATAAGGCTACCTTTACTCTCTAATTCATTTAGATATTTTTCAGAATAGATGGGTGCATTAACCCCAATAATCGCTAGATTTGCATAATCAATAACGTCTTCTAAAGTCTTTAGCCAATGACCAGAATGTTCTTTTCCTTTTCGGGGCTCTCTGTAATCAAAATGGGAATCAAAAAGAATTAATCCTATTTTATTTAATTTCTTCCTACTTCTTTTTATAAATCCTCTAAAAATTGGATCAGTAATAGAATGATCTCCACCTAAGAATATGGGTAAAGTTTCTTTATTAACTTGTAAAACAGAATTTTCAATATTTGAATACGTTTCACTAAAAGAATGAACAATATCAACACTACCTAAATCCATAAAATTGCAACTTTCTAATGAAACTCGCTTATCTGCACAATATAAACTGTAACTCTTTAATACCTCAAGAATACTTGATGGTCCAATTCTTGTACCGGGCCGATGGCTAACCGCATGATCAAATGGAATTTGAAGAAATCCAAATTGTATATCACTTTGATTTTTTTTATTCCAACATTCTGATAACCATTGTGTATCTTTATCTTCTACAACTTTATTTTTATCCACATTCATAGATAAAACTCCTTTACTCAACTATAATTTTTGCTTTGTTTTTAACATTTTCAGCCAATTGTAAAGCTTGAACGTGTTCGTTTGCATGAGTTACAACTTTAATAATTCGATCATTATTAGAACTTGGTATTTTTGGATATATCCTACCTAATTCCCCTACTATATCTATCTCAACTACACCCTGCATCTTTTTTAGTACTTCTAAATTTTTGATTCCCTTAAATACTCCACTCTTAGGCATTGGAATACTAACATATGCTGAAGCAGCATTTTTCTTTAAAGTAAACTTATTATATTGATTTAATGCAATCTCTACGACATGTTTAAGTGGGTTTTCTCCAGTTGAGAGCTCGATTAAGTGACTACCAATTTTAGAACCAGCTAACCTTGGATTAATTTCTAAAATTTTCACTTGATTATCTTTAATGCGACACTCTGTATGGATAACCCCGCAATCAATATCTAATTTTATTAATGCTTCTTTTACCGAGTTAAATAAGTTATCTTTTAACCCTTTATCTAATACTGGAAATGAAGCTCCAACCTCAACAGAACCTTCAAGTGTTCTTGTGGTTACACCAATTAGCTCAATATCGTTATTTTTATATTGAACAGTTTCTACACTATATTCATTTCCCTCAATAAAGCCTTCTAGTAAAACTCCATCTGTAAATGGTTGATTAAAATCATTATTACCCCAAGATTCAGAATCTTTCATGTAAGATTCTAGTTCAAATAGATTGTTAATTTTAGTTACTTTCCAGCTATCATTGGCATCTTGTGGTTTAGCTATTAATGGATAGCCTATCTTCTCAGCATTTAATTTAGCATTTAAATAGTCTTTAACCATTGCAAATGGAGGATTTAAATGTGGGCAAAAGACTTGTAAGTTTTTTCTCATAAGATATTTATTTCTTACCTGTAATACAGATTCGTAATTTAGACTAACTAAACCTAAATCGTTTGCCAATTTTGCTGCATTTGGTAGAAACACATCGGCAGTTGTAGTTATACCATCTATTCTTTTTTTAAAATTTAACTTTTCAACAACTTGTTTTAGTTCTGTTAAATTGTTTGTTTCACAACAAATAAGGTTATTCACCTTAGTTGTAAATATTTCTGAATACATATCAGGTTTTCTAGTAATTAAGGTAATAAAATAAGCCATATCCCTACAATAATCTAAAGCTTTTTCACCAGGACCTGTTGTACTAGCTTCGATAAAAACAATATGCATTATATTCACTCCTATGAGCCTAACCTAACCCCATAAATCTTTTAGGGTTAGGCTTTTTTATTAAACTATTTAGATTTTTTTTGATATTCTCTTAATACTATAGCTTTTTCTACTATTTCATCTTTACCATTCTTCTCAGCCCAATACTCATAATCCTTAGATTTACGGTCCCATCCTTTTAATTCTGTATCTCCCCATACTCTTTCCCTTACCAGACAGAAACCATCTTGTTTATCACTACGTACAGATTTTGCATACTTAGCATTCCAAATCTCTTCTAATGAATTCTCTCGAATGTGACCTAAATATCTACCTAATCCATTACAGTCATATACCTCTCCAAATAAGTTCACAAATAGTCCGACATTGACTTGTCGACATTTATATCCACCAACCATAGGAAGACTTATTTTGTAATCTAATCCAAACTCTTCTCTATCAATCTTTCTTAATCTTTCATTGAATTCGACAGCAATTTTTTTCTGATAGAGTTTAGACTTTCTATCAGCTAATCCTTCAGGTATTAAGGTGGAAATATAATTATGGACATTATTCTGACGACACCACCTATAAATATTCTCTACATCTTCCATATCATCACTTTTTGGAGTAACAACCATGTCAATTGCTAACCTTGTAGGAATTTCTTTAGTAAACCCTATATCAACAAGTTTATATAAGACTTTTCTTACATGGACACCATACCCTTTGACCTTAACAATATTATCTTGAATTTCAGGATCAGAAGAATTATATTTCAAGAAAATTGTTGCTCCTAAATCGTATAACCTTTTAATTGAATCATCATTTAAATGCCAACCACTAGTAAAAACAATTGGCGTCATTCCATTTTCATGAATAAATTCAATTACTTCCCAAAATCCTTTGTCAATCATTGGTTCCCCAGCACCTGGAAATTCTATTGTTCTAGCTCCCAAACTTTTTGCTTGAAGAATAAGGTCCTTACGTTCCTCTGTAGTAAGTTCAACTCTAGAACCTTTGTCGAATCTGTCAGGAGTTCTGTCACAATAAAAACAATGAAGGTCACATTCACCAGTAAAATCCATATCTAACAATAACATTTTGTTGTCTTTCATCGCCTCTTGTACCTCATCCTTTGGAAAATCTGTACCTTTTGCCCACAAGTATTCAATTTTACCTTGTGCCATTTCCATGTGCTTTAATGAATTTTCTTTAGTTCTCATAAAATACCTCCTATAAATTTATTTATGTATTAACAATACATTTAAGTAAATTATATAAAACAAAGATAAAAATTTCTATAAAAAAATTAACAAAAATAGAGAATTATAAGAAAATAGGATATAACTTTCCATCTTGTCTTATTATTTAATTTACAATTGCAAAATTCACTACACTAATATTGCATAAAACGAACCTGATATGCTCCCCCCCTATAGGTAGACAGATTAAAAAATAAAAAATCTGGTTGCTTATGGGAGCGTATTTATTATGTCCAAAAGACCTTATTCTGCAGAAGAGAAATACGTGATATTAAAGAAATTAGATAAGCATTATTCACCAGGCGAACTTGAGTCGACATACAACGTGCACCATACCACGATTTCAGACTGGAAACACAAGTATGATAAGTATGGTTTGGAAGGTCTAAAAGAATCTTCTACTTGGAAAATATATTCAATAGAAGTGAAGCTAGCTGCCATGACAGATTATCTGTCTGGGAAATATTCTACACGCGAGGTTGTTAGAATGTATGAACTATCGAGCACTTCTGTCCTCAGAGGTTGGATGAAGAAGTATAATGGTCATAGAGATTCAAAGGATACGTCAAAAGAAAGGAAGAAAAACGACTAGGGAAGAAAGGATACACATTGTCAAGGAGTGTTTGGATAACGGAAAAATTTATCAAGAAACCGCGGCTACTTATCATGTTTCTTACCAACACGTTTGTCAAAAAAGAAGCAGCTCATCTCACGCCAGAAGAGAAGATCAACCGTCAAATGAAAAAGTTGGAAAGAGAAAATGAACGATTACGTGCGGAGAATTTATTCTTAAAAAAGTTAGAGGAGATCGAAAGGAGGCGACATTAAGCCAAATCCGATTTGAGGATAAGTATATCGCCATTCAAGAACTCCATAAGCAAGAGAAGTTTAACATTTGTTTACTTTGAGAAATCGCACGATCTTCCTACTATAAGTGGCTGCATCGCATGCCTTCTACCCGGAAAAGACTAAATGAAGAAATCCTGAAAGCGATGAAACGTCTCCATGAAAAGGTTAATAGCACTTTCGGTTATCGCCAAATGACCCTTCATATGAATAGAACGTTTGATAAGAGACTGAATCATAAAAGAATTTACCGGTTAATGAGGGTGGCGGGTTTACGCTCGGTGATTAGGGTTAAGCGGAACCGATATAAACGTACGATTCCTCAACATGTGGCAGAGAATAGCTTAAATCGGGCATTCACCGCGACAAAACCCAATGAAAAATGGGTCACGGATGTGACCAAATTTAAGTATGGTCAGTCAAAAAAGGCCTATTTAAGTGCGATTCGCGACCTTTATGATGGATCAATTATCAGTTATGTCCACCTCTAAAGGGTTTAAAGATAAGGTTGAGGCTGCCAAGATGACACAAAGCATGTCACGCGTGGGGCGATGTATTGATAATGGACCCATGGAATCTTTTTTTGGTACGCTGAAATGTGAGAAATATTATTTAAATAAATATAAGACATTTGAGGAACTTGGTACGGCAATAGATGCGTACATTCATTTTTATAATCATGAAAGATACCAAAAACGTTTAAATGGCCTTAGCCCTATGGAATATAGAGCTAAAGCCGCTTAGATCCTTTTTATTATTTCCACTGTCTACTTGACAGGGGGCAGTTCAAATCTTCAATCAGTGGGTGTTTTCGTTCTTCTCCCACTGATTGGTAGTTGAGTGCATCAGGACATTAGCGTCCGTTATCTCCCGCCTATATAGAGTTATCTCTCCTCTCTATTTTGACGCGGGCGTTTTACGGACGGTTATCTGTGATCAATCCTCTCTACCCTGTTATCCCCAGTATTGGCGAAGTGAAAACAAGTTCCAGCTACAATGTCATCCCGGATAAAGCGTTTATTTCTGGCACTGCCCGGTACTATCATCAAGAAGTTCAAGACATTATGAAAGCAAAAATAGAACATATTGTAAGAGGTGTTGCCACTTCTTTTAGTGCTTCTTTTGCGTATGACTATCAAATAGGTGAACCTCTCCTACTTAATGATCCATCTCTCACCCAGTTCGTGAAAGAAGTGGCTTCAACCACAACCACATTACCGAACAGTGAGATCGGGCCAACTGAGCAAAGTCTCGGGGGAGAATATTTTCCCTTTTATTCCACTAAGGTCCCTGCCTGTTATCCTTTTCTTGGGATTGGTGACAAGGGTCGGGCTTACGCTCATCATCACCTTAAATTTGATATTGATGCAGGTATGTTGGCGAAAGGACCGACTATTCCAGTAACAACAGCCTTTAACTATTTAACGAGATGACCTGATGGTACAGCGTGTTCCTCTGTTGGAACACGTTTCTTTTTATATAGACGTTTTCCTCATTGCCTATATGCTCTTTACTGAGCAAAGCAAGACAGTAATAATAAATAGTGTAAGACCACAAAGGAGGGGCGACACGAATTTATAAACCTTAGAAGGTTTCTCTATAGAAAACCTGCTTTAAAGACATTTAGTTTTTCCATTACGAGGCATGCCTTGAATGTGACTTAAAGCTTAAAAGGAGGCCAGCTCCTAGAAAATAAAGCATCTGCGCCTCACAATGAGTTATAACTTTTCAAACACTATTTTCCCCAGCGTTTCTATTAAATAGAGAACAGGAAGTTGAGTCGTCACATTAGAAATATCATTAAATTCAGTATTAATGTAATACGCTAATGGGTAGTCAGCCAACTGTGCTACTGTGTTGCTCTTTGTATTCGTAATACTTACAATCGTGGCACCTTCTTCTCGAAAGCGATGTAGTTTAGAAACAATATGTTGTGTCTCACCAGATACAGATAAAATAATAGCAAGACTATGACGTATTTGCTTTCCGTTAATCGGGTAAAATGGATCACTTATGGCTGACGAAAAAGTGTTTAAGCTTGAAAAATAGCGAGCACCGTATTCTGCTAATATGCCTGAACTACCACTTCCGATAAAGACAACTTGTGAGGAAGACACAATCTCGTCTGCTATGGCACTTAATTGAGCTTGATAATCCGATTTCAATGTCCGTTCCAAAAATTCATTCATCGATTCATAACTATGATTTAACCATTTCGTTTCCGTTTTCTCTAGATAAAGTTTTAACTTAGTTTTAAATTCTGAAAACCCGTCACAATCAAGCTTCTTACAGAAGCGTAAAATAGTCGTTGGAGAAACATGCGTTACTTCCGCCAGTTCTCTAATCCGCATGTAAGCTACTTTTTCTCCATGAGCTAGTATGTAGTGATATAGAAGTGTGTCTAAGTCAGAAAAGCGGGCAAGCTGTTTCGGTGTAAACATTAGCATCGTCCTTTTTACATTGGCTTACGCCATATTGTGATTATTTAAGCGTTCAATATAGAATAAAACGTTCATACGTTTATTTCACTTTCTATTATACAAATGAAATGGCTTTCGTCCATCTTATCTTAATTTATAATATTAAAGGAGTGTTAAACATGAGTAAAAAAGGATTAAAAATTGCAACTATTGGTGGAGGATCTAGTTATACACCAGAATTAGTCGAAGGATTTATTAAACGCTATGACTCATTACCGATCAGTGAGTTATGGTTACTTGATATTCCAGAAGGAGAAGAAAAACTCACAATCGTAGGGAATCTTGCTAAACGAATGGTAGAAGAAGCTGGCGTTCCCATGACAATCCATCTTACACTGGACCGTGAAAAGGCTCTACAAGATGCTGATTTCGTCACAACTCAATTTCGTGTCGGTCTACTCGATGCACGAGCTAAAGACGAACGAATTCCTTTAAAGTACGATGTCATTGGACAGGAAACAAATGGCCCAGGAGGACTTTTTAAAGGATTAAGAACTATCCCAGTTATCCTTGATATTATTAAAGACATGGAACGTCTATGCCCTCATGCATGGTTAATTAATTTCACAAATCCTGCTGGCATGGTAACAGAAGCTATTTATAGACACTCTAACTGGCGCAAAGTCGTTGGGCTCTGCAACGTGCCAGTAGGGATAAAAATGGGAGTAGCTAAAGCTCTTGATGTGGAAGCAGATAGAGTACACGTTGATTTTGCTGGACTAAACCATATGGTGTACGGCATGGACGTTTATTTAGACGGCAAGTGTGTCACAGAAGACGTTATTAATAAAATAACGTCAGGAGATTCTTCAATGACGATGAAAAACATCGTAGACATTGGGTGGGAACCAGGATTTTTGAAAGCATTAAATATGCTTCCTTGTCCATACCATCGTTATTATTATAAAACGTCTGATATGTTGACAGAAGAAAAGAAAAACGCAGCCGAGGAAGGAACTCGGGCAGAAGTTGTTCAAAAATTGGAAAAAGAACTCTTTGAACTATATAAAGATGAAACTCTGCGTACCAAACCTGAACAACTAGAAAAGCGCGGTGGGGCTTATTATAGTGACGCAGCTTGTAATCTTATCGATTCCATTTATAATGATCGTGGTGATATTCAACCTGTCAATACATTAAATAAAGGAGCGATTGGCAGTATACCAGACGACTCCGCTGTAGAAGTAAACTGCATCATTACAAAAGATGGTCCTAAACCGTTAGCAGTTGGCGATCTCCCCGTCTCTGTAAGAGGGCTCGTACAGCAAATTAAATCTTTTGAACGCATTGCTGCTGAAGCGGCGGTTAGTGGTGACTACGATCAAGCCTTGTTAGCAATGACAATAAATCCACTTGTCCCGTCTGATACAACCGCTAAACTCATACTCGATGAAATGCTTGAAGCGCACAAAGAATATCTACCTCAATTTCAGTAAGCAGTAACTAAGGGACGCCCCAAAGACAATTGAGGTCGTCCCTTTTTGAGTCCTTCTAATGAGCGAACAAAAGGATCGTTCTTCATTTTTACGTCATCTATACGCGCCTCTATAAAACGGCCCTTCAATCAGTGGGAGTTGCGTTACTCAGGATATTAGCGGTCGTTTTTTCCCTCCTTAATAGAGTTAGCTCTCCTCTTTATTTGTGGCGAGAGGTTTTACAGACCCTTATCTGTGCAATAAAAAACTCTTCAACTTAATTTAAAGGTTTATAAATCGTCATGATTATTATCTATCCACTTCACGACACGTTCTCTCGCAAAACGGGGGTAAACCCATAGATCTGGCTCTATACCAATGGCCTCTTTTTCTAAAAATTGTGGATGATAGCGGAACATACTAGGTATACTCACTTTTGCCCCTGAGTGGGGAAGTTCTATTAATTGACTGTTTCCTGAACTCATGGCACCTTTACTAGGTGCACCTACAATATACACATTAGGATGCTGTCGTAAGTAAGCCACTAGTATTTCTGCAGATGCACTCGTCGCTTCATCAATTAAAATATAAATAGTGGAATCAAGCTCAGTTATGCCATCTGTCTCCATTTCTTCAATCGACCACTGCAACCGAGTCACATCATGATACTCGTTAATGTTAAAAGGATCTTCAGTATCCAATAAACCTCCCCATTCAACCCCCGCTTCTCTGTTTCTTTCTACCTTATCCTCTAAAAAGGTAATGGTAGCAGGCGTCATTAATTGAGCAGAATAACTTTTTATACTCGGTTCATGTGATGTCAATCTCTTATACCATTCCTGGGCAAACTTAATGTGTCCTTGATTATTATTTCGTAAATCAAGGATAAAAGTCGATTCATCCTCTACCTGATCCACTGAGCCCAACATATCTTCATAATTATATGAATCTTCCTTGTAAACTAACATATTTCTCAGCTGAATAATTGGTACCTCTTCGTCTTCATAAACGTCAAACGATGTGTCTCTTAAACGGTCTAATCCAGATTGACGCACGGTCACCTCTATAGTCTCTTGATTCTCCAAATCAATATCCCATAATTTTTGCGGCAAATAATCTGTATACATCCCTGGAAAATAAACTAGTTCCCCTTCAAAGTTAAGACTTGGAAGCAAATACACATCAGGATCGTCTCCATTGATAGAGACCACCTTGTCTTTTTTATGATTATCTTTATAAAGCCAATAATTATTATTATCATCTTTCACAAAAGTCAGTTCTTCAGTAATATAAAACTGATGTTCACGGTCAAAAAATGGGGAACCATCAATTAATAACTGTTGATCCGTTATAAAAGCATAATGATCACTAATAAGTGCAATGAACTCCTCGTAATTAGCCTCCTCCCCTTCGGAATACTCGTCTTCAATAGTCGCTGTCAATAACTCATGTGCTTGACTAAAACTATCTTGACCACCATACACCTCATATAATGCATAAGAATGAGACCATATTTGATTTAACAGATGACTATCCAGTAACATTTCCTCTTTTGTGACTGTCTCCGCTCTCCCATTAGAAACTTTTAGCATATTTAAATCATCTGACTCAATCTCGTTATCACCGTTCTCTTCATATAAGTATTTTTCTATCTCATCCCTCCTCACGGATTCGGAAAAACGTTCTTCGGTCGTAATATCACGAAGTTTTTCAATGTCACTTATTGGTTCTACTACTTCACTGCATCCAGCAATGAGACTGCATAGAATAAGAAGGCTAATTATCCATGTCATCATTCATCGTTCCCTCCCTTCTATCATTACGAATATATTTATGAAAAAGTTTCTATGAAAAGTAAACATTCTACATTTGCTTTTAAATTCCATATTTTTCTCTTAGAAGAATCAACGATTTTCCCTTCATGCTTTCGAGCCCTACACCCATTTAAGAAAGCCCGCCACTAGGCGAGCCTAAATAAACTATTATGTGAAGGATGCCTTTTTACATTAGCTAAGGCCATTTAGTTCAGGATCAATATAAGCATCCGCATTTTTTAGCATAACAAATGCCTCTTCAGATACCTCTTCTGAAACATTAAATTCCACAATGTGAGTAAACGTTTCATTTTTATTTTTTCCCATATTTTTTATTTCTTCTTTATTCGCAAAAAATCCGGGAGCTCCAAAGTTTCCCATACCACTTCCTGTAGCACCCAGATTAGCCACTGGGAAAAGAATCAACGATCTCTCACCTTCAGGAAGTTCGTCAACTATTACATTAGACGTGTTTAATTTTTGTAAGTGTGCTACTGCTTTTTCAGCATCATTTTCAGTTTTGAAATACGCTTGAATCTTTTGACTCATACGTAAATCTCCTTTCAAGTTTTACTGATCTGTTCCCTTTCATAGTGACATGTAAACACTTCCACCTTTATAATTAAACTAATGCCATAAGGTGATATACTAATACAGATTTAACAACTATCACACTTGAATGTTCTACACGAACAAGGGGAAGGGGCAATGATAAATTGTCTTTATGAAAGGTCATTTTAAAAGTGGATTGAAGTGCAAGGCCTCAGAAAAGTGTCCGGCTATAGCAGCGGATCAATATATAATATATGAGGCATTTTTTACAGGGATGTGATGATATAAGCTCATTTCTTAAAATATGTAGAAAAAACAAAAGTCTTTATCCTGCTCCTTCCTAAAAAAGTTGAATAATGATAAGCTTTTGTAGTATTTTAGAGTAAATGGCACTCGACATATTTCTAAACACTTTTCAATATCCCGCATTAGTTAAAAATAAGCGTGATGTCGTTTTGATGATGATATAAGCTTTGGGGTAAAATCAAGGAGGAAATGATATGAAGAATGAGAAACAGTTACATAAAGAGGCTATGGGACAATTAAAAAAAACAAGTAGAACTTTTTACATTCCAATTACATTATTAGAGCCCACATTAAAAAAAACAGTGGCTTCCGCCTATTTATGTATGCGGGCAATTGACGAAATTGAGGACCACCAGGAACTTAACCCTTTAACAAAATCTCATCTTCTCTCTAACACAAGTCGTTTATTAAACGATTCATTTAACAATGATGCCTATCTTGAATTGATTGAGCCCTACAAACACCTACTCCCTGAAGTGACGATCAGACTTGGAGATTGGCTTTCAGTTTGCCCAGCAGATATTGTAGAAAAAGTGAAGGAATCTACAAGTATTATGGCTCAAGGTATGGCAAAATGGGCCGAAAAAAATTGGAATATCCAAACAAAAGAAGATTTAGACGATTACACCTATTATGTAGCCGGTCTTGTAGGTGTTATGCTTTCTGATATTTGGGAATGGCGAGATGGAACGAAAACTGACAGAGACTATGCTATTGCTTACGGACGCGGTTTACAGACAGTCAATATTCTTCGTAATCAAGATGAAGATAAAGATCGAGGAATTTCCTTCATACCTGAAAATTGGAATACTGATGATACCTTCCAGTACGCTGAGGCTAACCTTGCTCTTGGAGATGAGTACATGAAGGACATCACGACTAAAAATGTTAGTCTCTTTTGCAAAATCCCGCTAGAATTAGCGAAAAGAACACTTCATGTGCTAAAGTCTGGTCGTGAAAAAATGTCTAGAGATGAAGTAAATAAAACAGTTGAAGATATTAAAAATTATCATTACCACTAATTTAGATACACAATTATACATGTGTTTACTTTTAAAGGGCAACGTCTCAAATAGACTGTTGCCCTTTAATAATGTTCAATTTCCAACATACAATTTTAGACAGGTTAAACGATTTTAGCTTTAATGGAATTGTTACTCTTGTCTACTACGTTTAAATTTCACATACTAAACAACCTGATAATTTAATTCACTTTTAAATAACCTTCTCTAGGCTTTACATCAAACGTTTGAGCCAAATCGTATAATTGCCGGTCTGTAATTGTTTGCTTGATTTTCCCATCTGCGAGAGAATAAATTTCCGCGGCTTTTTCAGCTGTCTCTATTAATCCGAATGCTTCATCCATGGTATTGCCCGTCCCGAATACACCGTGGTGCGGCCAAACGACAAGACGAACATCAGACATTTTGGCAGCAGTAGCTTTGCCAATCTCATTTGTTCCTGGAATCATCCAAGGAATTATTCCGATACCTTCGGGAAAGACAACGATACACTCTGTACACATTTTCCATAATGTTCTCGTAAACTCCTTTTCTATTAAGGTATGCGTAAACGTCATCCCAATCATGTGTGTAGCATGTGTATGCATAACGACACGATGGTTGGCATCCCTTTCTAACCTTCCTTTATGTGCCATTAAATGTGTTGGTAATTCACTGGTGGGTAAGGTGTCATGACTAAATCCCCAAATGACATCCGCAGTTTCTCCTGCCTCATTTATACGAATGATACCTAGGTTTTCTTCAGGTTCATCCATTATATTTTTAAAATATTTGCCTGACCCCGTTACTAGAAAATAGTAATGACTAAGATCAGGAATCTTAAAATTTAGCGGAATGGTTTTAATCGTTTTAGTAACATCTGTAAAAGCAGCTACTTCTTGCTCCTTTAAAAGATAGCTGATGTTCCCTCCGTTACGTTCGTCCCAGCCTAATCTATAAAGATTTGCAGTCGTTTTTATCATGTCTTGCATAAAGTTAGCACTTAGTATCGTCTTCTCTGCTGTATTAGTCATTTTCATTCCACTCCTTATCGTTAAATTATTTCTTTAAACATGTCGATGACTTCCTGTTTTGTAGGGATGAAAGGATTCCCTGATGCACAAGCATCTTTCATAGCATTTTCCGCGAGAAGGTTGAGTTCTACACTTTTTATTCCTAATTCTGATAACCTTGTAGGGATGCCCACTTCTTGAGACAAAGCTTTTATTTTATCAATCACATCTTCTGCACACTGGGCAGGTGTCTTTCCTTCAGTATTAATACCCGCAGCTTTCGCAATTAACGGGAATTTATCTGGATGCCGTTCCGCATTCTCCTTCTCAACTATCGGTAGAAGCATGGCATTGCATACACCGTGTGGTAAATCATAGACACCACCAAGCTGATGGGACATAGCATGCACATAGCCTAACCCAGCATTGTTGAATGCCATACCCGCTAGAAGCATGGCATATACCATTTGCTCGCGTGCTTCTATATCTTCGCCATTTGCCACTGCTCGTGGTAAATAGTTAAAGATGGTTTCCACCGCAGCCAACGCAGTAGCATCCGTTACCGTATAGGCACCTGGGGTCACCACTGCTTCAATAGCATGTGTGAGCGCATCCATACCTGTAGCTGCAGTTAAATGGGCAGGTTTACCGATCATCAATTCTGGATCATTAACCGAGATTTTTACAAGACTATTTTTATCGACCATCACCATCTTAACGTGCCGCTCTTCATCTGTAATAACGTAATTTATTGTATATTCTGCTGACGTGCCAGCAGTCGTATTGACTGCTACAAGAGGAACAGATTTATATGTTGTTTTTCCTACACCTTCATAATCTCGTAAATCCCCACCGTTCGTTATCATTAAGCCAATCCCTTTTGCCGCATCCTGTGGAGATCCCCCTCCAACTGATACAATAAAATCACAGTTTGCGTCTTTATAACGAGTTACACCATCAGACACATTTTGAACAGTTGGATTAGGTTTAACATGATCAAATACGGTATAAGCTATATTAGCCTCATCTAATACGTCAATGACTTTATCAACAACACCATTTTTTGAAAGCGTAGAATCCGTTACAATTAATGCTTTCTTTACGTTCAATTCGGATATATATACTCCTAATTCCGCTAAACAGCCACATCCCACTAAATTTGTTTCAGGTACATGAAATACTTTCCCCATTATAAAAACCTCCTGTCATTTTGTTCATCCATTCACATATAACTATTAAACAGAAACGACTTTACGAGTCGGTTGTATACCTTGATTATAAACTTTTTTTCTTTCAAATAAATAAAATTATTTATGTTTCACAAAAAATACGAATCTGAGAGTTTGTTTACACACATTATCATTTTCGGTTTTCTTATGGTCTACCTCTTTTTTACTGGACAGGACCTAAATATGTTTTTAACACTATTAAAAAGAACGAGCTAGGCAGTAGAAGCATCACCTATCTCGTTCCTATAAAACGAACCTTCACTCAGGACATTAGCTAACGCTATCTCCCGCCTAAATAGCGTTAGCTCTCCTCTCTATTTTGAGCGGGAGTTTTATGGACGCTTATCTGTGATAAACGTTGTTTCTTGCATGAGGGGGCTTTCTATTAAACTATCAATTTAAACTCTCATCCCTAATAGAGTCATCATAGCTCAACAAACGCCAAAGAAGACATGCTATGATGTTTCTCTAACAATGAATAGAAAAGGAGCAAGTTGGGACATGCCTCAAGCGGGAGCTTCATCTCATTATGAGCTCATCCATCCTCCATCCACACATAAAATATGCCCATTAACGTAACTACCTGCTTCAGAAGCTAGAAATACAACGGGTCCTTTTAAATCTTCTGGTGTTCCCCATTCGCCTTTTGGAATGCGAGACGTAATATAATCAGAACGACCTTTATCAGCTCTCAGTGGCGCAGTATTATCCGTGACCATATATCCAGGAGCAATGGCATTCACATTAATACCTTTACTTCCCCACTCATTAGCAAATGATTTTGTTAAACCAGCCACGCCATGTTTTGTAGCAGAATACGACGGGACTTTTAATCCCCCCTGAAAGGAGAGCATTGACGCCACATTCACAATTCGGCCGAAACCGTTTCCAATCATATGTTTACCAAAATCTCTCGACAAACGAAAAACCGCATTCAAGTTAACGTTTACGACATCATCCCAATCTTTATCGGTAAAATTTTCTGCTAGTTCTCTACGAATAATCCCAGCATTATTAACGAGGATGTCAACTTTTCCCGTTTTAGAAATCGCATCTTCCACCACTGAAGCCAAATCGTCTTGAATCGATAAATCTGCATTTATATCAAAAAATTGACGACCTAGTGCTTCGACCTCCTTTTGAGTCTCTTCTTGTGGTAGGTAACTAATACCGATAATATCCGCTCCTGCTTCTGCTAAACCAAGAGCCATACCTTGCCCTAAACCTCTTGTAGCACCAGTCACCACAGCTGTTTTGCCTTCCAATGAAAATTTATCTTTCATAACTTTCACTCCCCAGTTTATGTTTTTTTAAGTTCGTTAAAGTTCATTATAGTTTGATTGTAACACATCCCTTGAAAATTGGGTATTTATTTATAAGAAAACAAGATTGAAACTGGAATAAATGTGTACTTTGAGTCGATTTTATAATGATATTTACGAATAACATGCAATAAATTTTATTTAATATGTGTATGATAAAACGAACCTTCAATTAGGACATTAGCGTTCGTCTGAAGTGATGGGCACATTCATGATTCGAATTTTGACGTCTGGTGAAAGTGAGTAGGTGAATAGCATATCTAAGAAAACGATTAAGAGTATAGGAAATAAAACCCTCGCGTTATATGCGAGGGGAGACAAGCGATTAAGCATCCTGAGCTGTTGGTTCATGAGCTGCAAGTAATTTTCGATTGATAAGTTCAGTGGGTGTGTAACCCGTATATTTTTTAAACGTTGTTGTAAAGTAAGCAGGGTTTATAAACCCTACTTTTTCCGAAATTTCATAGATCAAATATTCACCCTCTTGAATCATTTTTTTAGCTTTTTCCATACGCACTCTCGTTAAATAATTTTTAAATGATTCTCCCACCACTTTCTTAAAAATTTGGCCGAGATAGTTACGAGAAATATACAATTCATCAGCTATATCTTGTAACGTAATATTTTTGCTGAGATTTTTATGGATATAATCTAGCATCTGTTCAATTAGTTGACGATGCTTTAGATTCTCCTCCCATTGCTGATGATCACAAATATGACTTATGAGGTCATTCATATAATGTTTAAAAGCTTTCCAATGAGAGAGCTTTGTTAAGCCTGAATGAAAATTAAATGTTTCTGGAAACATTTCATCAATTTTAATTCCAATATCGTAGAGAGAATACGTCATAATTGTCCACATTTCGATACCTGCTCTCATGGCTTCTGACAGATGAAAGGGGTGGTCTTTATAATAAAAATAGGTGGTATTAATAACATGTTGAGCACTCGCTTTATCAGCATAGCGGATAGCTTCCGATAATCGGTGTGTATGTTCTATTGAATCTGACCATAGACTTTTTGAATTCATAAGGGCCTCTTCATTAGATACGAATTCGTCATAAAGGCATGTTGTCTCATGAACTTCCTGATCTGTATCCATCAAAGCTTCCTTCAACGAACTAGCCATATCAAACCATTCCCCTTTAAAACAACCGATACCAACTTGTACTTTCAATTTAAAATACGTCTGTAATTTCGTTACAATGTCGTGTTTAATATCACTAAGTAGTTGGTCATTTACTTTATCTTTATTGGGATTAAAATGAAGACATAATGCTGTTTGATGACTATGCAGTTCAATATAATGACTATCATCAATATATTTATTAACAGTATCTTTAATCACATTTTCCGTAATAAATCTAAATAAGTACCAATCACTTTTGAAGAGAGGCGTTTTCTCTAATGATTGATCGTAACTAATCGTCATAATGACATGTTGTTGCTGAGACCATCGACGGGTTAATTGATCGAGAGTGAGCGGCAAATTAGTTAAATGAGTCGTCGTTCCTGTTATGACCGACTTTACCCATTCCTTTTCCACTAATGGTTCATAAAGCGCTACTCTTTCTCTCAGCTCACTCACTTCCATTTGCTTAACAGCCTCCTTTTGCAGACTGGCAACACATGTGGAAAGTACATCTTTAATTGTATCTGGTGAAGCCGGTTTTGATAGATAGTCATCAATGTTTAATCGCATCGCTTGTCTAGCATACTCAAATTCATTGTAGCCGCTTAATATAATCACCCGTGTTTCCAATCCTGATGCTCGCACCTGCTCAATCATCTCAAGACCATTCATAACAGGCATATAAATATCTGTAATGACTAAATCTGGTTCTAAATCCATTATTACACGATGCCCTTCTTCACCATTTCTCGCTTCTCCAACCCATTCACAGGACAACTCTTCCCAAGGAATAATGTTTCGCATACCTCGTAATACTTTATCATCATCGTCAACAATCACGACTTTCCACATGCTGAAGGCCTCCCTATGAGCAAAGTTTATGAATTAATTAAGCTGACAAATGAGATTTATCACTAACTTTTGGAATTATAAGCGCGACAGTAGTTCTACCTTCCTCACTATCAATATGAACATCTGCCTTATCTCCAAAATAAACATTTAAACGTTCCGTCACATTTTTAATCCCATATCCGCCAAGATGTTGACTGTTCGTTAAAAACGGAGATTCTGAAAAACCCATGCCATTATCTATCACACAAAAGTTTAAGTTCTGTGCATTTTCTTTTATATCAATCGTAATGATACCCTGTCTTCTGTCACGGAAACCGTGAATAATCGCATTTTCCACAAATGGTTGCAACGTGAGTTTTGGAATATAATAATTTAACACATTGTCACTTACTCTAATGTCATAGGATAACCTATCTTCTAACTGTATTTTTTGCAGGTCCATATAATATTCTAAGTACTTCAACTCATCTCTAACAGATATAATGCTATCACCTTTGGACAATCCGATTCTAAGCATCTTTCCAAGTAATTCAAGCATACGGCTAATATCGATATTCCCTTTTTCAATTGCCATCCAATTCAACTGATCAAGCGTATTATATAAAAAGTGTGGGTTAATATTCGCTTGCAACGCTTTAATTTCTGCTTTTCTTTGCCGATGATGCTGATCATCAAGAGATTTATAAAGATTCTCCATATTGTTTGTCAACTCCTCAAACCCATCAAAAAGTTCACCAAATTCATTGCGATAATCTTGTGGGAGCGATACCTTTGTTTGTGTTAACCGATAAGATTTCATCACGTTAGCTAATTGTAAAATTGGGTAGGTGAATTTTTTTGTCAAAAAGGACGTCACGATAAGAACAATTAACACACCAATTATTCCAATTAGCACAAGCTTTTTAGCCATATTCATACTTCCCTCTGTTAATTCCTCATAAGGTGTCATTTGCATTACCGTCCAATTAACAGAGGGGATGGAGCTTGTTACAACAAGACTATTTTCTAATTCTCGCTGACTCTGTGACGGCGAATCGAAAAACGACTCCTGAGAACTGTTTATTAATCCATCATAGTCAGTTCCACCAATTTCTTCCTTATAAGTGGATGCGACAATTTTACCCATATGATCAAGCAGAACAATATGTGAATCTTCATGCTCCTTCCTAAGCCAACTTTCAACAATTAACGGATCAAGGTTAATAATCATAACAGCAGACAGTTCACCGCTTGACGTATTAATTTTTCTCCCTAAGCTGATGACTTCAGCAGATCCTGCCATCGTCTCAACTTCTCGATGTCCTAGCCAAGAATAAGCACTATTCTCTAACTCTTCAAACCATTCCTTCTCATAAATTGATTCAAGTTCTGAATATCTAACTGGAAATTGAATGTTATCCACCGGTGGGGAAGGCATAAAAATTTCCACAGTATGCAACGCTTGAACACTATAGATTACGTTAGAAAAATCATTCGTTAACGATGTCCGACCACTGGCTTGTTCCCTTACCGATTGCCGTCCGCTAATGACCTGTCTAAAATTATGCTGTCGTGACAAAATAACAGAGTAATCTTGAAAAGATTTTAAATTATCCCCTAATTCTTCACTTAAGCGGTAGAGATTATTTTTTTGATACTCAGTGGTTGTATCAATAATTTGTGCTGATGAGTAGTGATAGCTGAAGAGAATAATAACAATTAAAATAGAAACCGTAAAAACAAAAAAGCTTGCAAAGAAAATACTATGAATACGATATTTTCTAAACATAAGCATGTGACTGTCACATCCTCTCCAACTAATGAACAAGCTGCGAGTCGACTACCCCGCCTCGAAAGAAAGCGCTATCAAAAAAATGAAAATTTATTACCCCACTAAAATACCATGATTCACATAAAAAAAGTGTAATATTTTGCAATCTATAATGTGATCCATTTCTTACTTATATTAAAGATCGTTAGTCTTGCATAAAACGCCCCTTCAATCAGGACATTACCGGCCGTTAGCCCCCTTCTAAATAGATTTCGCTCCCCTCTCTATTTTGACTAGGGAGTTTTACAGACGCTATCTGTGATAAAGCTAAGCTTTAATCAGTGAGGGATTTACTGCCCCTTTAGAGTGGAATAAAAAGTGACTGAAACATAAGACGACGACTCCCGGAGGAGGAAGCGCAGTCTGAAAATTCCCTTTTACGAAGATTTACTAAGCAAAAGTTAGCTAAAGACAAGCCCTTGTGAAAGCGTCCAAATGAAGCGAAGGGCACAGTCAGGATTCAAATTTTGACATCTTACTTTGCCTAAACTAACTTGATTGAAGATTATCAGTATTTTTAGTAGTTGATCTAAATTAATACAACGCTAGTGATTAATGATAAAAATAGCGTACGAATAAGTGAAGCTAGTTACATACTTTCTTGTAAGACTTCTTTTTCTTCAATTAATTTAAAGACGTGTAAAACGATAGGTAAAATTACCGCTACAGGAAAACTCATTAAATAGAACATAATAAGACCGGGGAAAATTTGATAAATCATCCCGATTAATATGATAGTAATCCCAATCAACAATGAATGGGGTAAATAAGCGAGTCCGATCATAAGCGCAAAACGAATATGATTCATAAGGGACGTATTATAATGAACGGATACTGGAAATATATAAAGTGACGTGAGAAAATACATGATAAAGAGGATAACTAATAGCGTCCCAAATAGTATTCTAATCCCATATTCCATATAAAGAAGGGTATTAAAGCTGAATAAAAAAGCGACCCCACCTCCTACAACTAAAAAGCCAATAATATTTGTTTTAATAAATTCTCGTTTATAGATAATAAAAAAAGTCCGCCACTTCGGGACCTCTCGCTGGTCCAACTTCTCTTTACGTAACACAGAAAATAACGCAGCAGTTGCAGGCGCCCATCCAAAAATGCCTAATCCAAGTATAGTGTGAGCCAACCAGATCGTATTCCATATAGCTAAATTCATTAATGTTTCGAAAAGGGTATAAAACATACTGGAAAATTTCCTCACATCATCATCCCCTCTGTTATCCTATCGGTTGTATCCCTGTTACCACTTTCATGGTCTTCATTCTTTCACCATTATTGAGACACTATAAAGCTATGCTTCAATCAGTGGGAGTTTTACGGACGGTTATCTGTAATAAAAACCGAACCCGGCCACTTTTGAAGCCGGGTTACCTGAACAATGAGTCATTACGAAATATTACGCCGCTTTAACAAAGAGGATAAAAACACTAAAGCTAAACCTTGTCCCCAACCTTGGACTCGTTTCGCTGGAACATCTTTATAACCCTGTGTATCATTCATAACTGCTGTTCCTGCTGATACATTCATGACAGACCCATCTTCTTTGATTTGATTTAAAATACCGGTAATCGCTTTTTGAATATGTTTATTGTAAAGCTTACCTCTGACAAGTAAAGAAGCGGCAATCCCACATGAGCCTGACAATTCTTCGTAAGAATCAGGATCTGTAAGAACCGTTGACCATAAGCCGGAATCTAATTGCAAACGAACTAGAGCACTTTGCAGATCTCGAAGCGAGCCATCAATAATCATGTATGATGGGTGTTGAACTTCAACTAATTCTATCGCCCTTGCCATCGTAATAGCAGCCCAACTATTCCCTCTAGCCCAAAAAACACCTGACATATGATTGCCCGCAATATTATCCCACCCATGATAATATAAGTCTGTTTCATCATCTTGTAAAAATTTTTCGTGGCCATGGTATTGCTTTAGTCCGAATTCAAAGAAGTCATCTCGGCCAAGCAACCTTCCAATTCTCAACAGAAAGTATCCGGCCATAAACATCGTGTCTACCCATGCTTGCTCAGGAAACGTATATTTATCACCATTCACCGTATGCTGCAGCACATCATCGTCAAAACGTTCGGCATCATTTAACAAGTACTCTGCCATCTGTGTGGCGATATCTAAATACGTTGTGTCCTCTGTATACGTATACAATGATAGTAAAAGGTGACCTATGGACGAAGCATTTACTGTTAAAGGTGGTAAGCCATCTTCAAGCTCCTCATCGATCCATGCTTTAATTCTCTCCATATAGTCTGTTTTTCCTGTTACTTCATAAGCCTCAGTCACACCATAAAACGCAACACCTCCCGGCCAGTCCCATGGGAAATCCATATTAAATGTTCGTTCTACCACTTTATCAATGATCTCTGTCACTGCTTGTTCATCAAACTGTAATGGCGGCAAGTCCGCTCCCTCCTTCAAACTACATCATTTCTTTATTATTTCAATCCTGTCGTCGCAATTCCTTGTACTAAATATTTTTGAAAGAAAGCAAATAAGATAAACTGAGGGAATAATGACAACGAAGACATCGCTAACAACGGGCCCCAATTCGTCCCTCCATCTGCATCCATAAAGTTGCGCAATCCTAGCGTTACGGTATGCAAATTAGCACTATTTAGATAAATTAAAGGTGCTAAAAAATCATCCCATGTCCACATAAATGCGAAGATGACCACCGTCACCAAAGCCGGTTTTAATAATGGCAAAATAATACGATAAAAGACACCAAATTTATTACACCCATCTATAATTGCCGCTTCATCTAACTCTCTTGGAATCCCTCTTATAAATTGAATCAACAAGAAAATAAAGAACGGCTGTCCGCCTAAAAAGGCTGGAACGACGAGGGGATAAAACGTATTTACCCACCCTACGTTATGGAATAAAATATATTGAGGAATAAGTGTAATCTGCACAGGGAGCATGACCGTAGCCATTAAACATGCAAACAGTACTGCTTTGAATTTAAAATTAATTCTTGCAAACCCGTAAGCAACTAAACTAGCAGAACACACCGTTCCGACAACAACGAGTCCTGTTACAATCGCTGAATTTCTAAAATAAACATCAAATCCTGTACGTCCAAAACCTTCCCAGCCACGGCTATAATTTCCCCATCGCCATTCTCCTGGAAGAAGAGAGGCTGCATTTCCGAAAATTTCTGTTTCAGGCTTTAATGAACTCATGACCATCCAAAGGATCGGATAGATCATGACAAATCCAAATAAAATAACAAACGTATAATACACAATATCTGAGAGGGTTCGTTTCTTTTTCACTATTAACGCCCTCCTTCCGACTCATAAAACACCCAACGACTTGACGACTTGAACAATAACACTGTAATCGCAGCAATAATAAGTAAAAGTATCCAGGCCATTGCTGATGCATATCCCATTCTTAAATACTCAAAAGCCGTTTCATACAAATAAAGTGCATAGAAAAGCGTGGAATCCATCGGGCCACCCTGAGTAATTAAATAAGCCTGTGTAAAAATCATGAACCCACCAATTGTCTGCATGATTAAATTAAAGAAAATAACTGGTGTCAACATCGGGATCGTAATTTTTAAAAATGTTTGTAATCTGTTGGCCCCATCCACACTCGCCGCTTCATATAATTCTGCTGGTATTTGCCTTAACCCAGCCAAAAAGATAATCATCGGGGAACCAAACTGCCAAACAACAAGGAGAATGAGTACTGTCAAAGCGGTATCTGGATTCCCTATCCAATTCATCCCTTCTAAACCGAGCGTCGTCAATATGTCGTTGATTGCCCCATTTCGACCAAAAATAATTCGCCATACAACTGCAATAGCGACACTTCCTCCGATAATAGAAGGAATGTAGTAAATCGTTGTAAAAAAGCCTGTTCCTTTTCTGCCTGTGTTAAAGAGCATCGCTAATGCCAAGGCAAAAATAAGCTTTAGCGGCGTGGACACAAACACAAAAATAAGGGTCACCGTTAATGACTGTCTAAATCTAGGGTCATTCGTTAAAATGTTAATATAGTTATCAAACCCAATCCAATTTGGACTTGATAGTAAATCATAATCAGTGAAAGATAAATAAAACGAAGCTACAATCGGCCCTAGTATTAAAAAGAAAAATCCTATTAACCACGGCGATATAATCGCATAACCTGTTAAGCTTTCCTTTAACGCCTTTTTCCTTTCCATCTTTCTACGCTCTGCATCAGGAGAAGGAAGCTTAGGGCTAGTCATATCGGTTTCAGTCTTTGCCATATATCAGCGCCTCCTATGTTTCAGCAGGCCATTATGAATGACCTGCTGTACCGATCGTTCTATTGTAAAATCGCCCCTGCTTCCTGTATAAATTGCTGGGCAGCTTCTTCAGGCGTCACTTGATCATACTTCAACGCTTCAGTAACGCGTTGGAAAGAACCGCGAACTTCAGACTCCCCTGGGGGAGAGAGGGGATCAGCTGGACTCGTATAACCTTCTACCAGCTCTAAAAATTCAAACGTTTCCGCTGTAGCGCCGTCCACTATGTCAGATAAATGTTCGCGAACAACTGATGATACCGGCACGCCTCGATCTGCTTGTAAAATTTCATTTGCTTCAATACTATTTGTGAAGAAGTCAATAAACGCGGCAGCGGCTTTCTGCTGTTCAGAATGAGCAGAGATGGAAAATGACATACTAGGGCGAATCCAATTCCCGTATTCTCCGCCTTCTAAGTGAGGCATTAAATTAAGACCGAGTTCCATATCGGATGATTGCTGTTGGCCAATAATTTGATTGCTTGCTGCCATACTTGCAGCTGCAGAACCTTCGCCTACCATTGAATCACCGCCATCAATGTAATCCATCATGACATCATGTGGAGGAGCCACTTGATTATTGACCATCGTTTGAATGAGGTCAAAAAAATCAACTAACACGTGTTCTTCAAATCCTAAACCGTCCCCCGTCTCATTAAAGACAGACTGACCATTTTGTCGAGCATACACGAAAAACATCTCAAACTCTGAATTGGCTAAATCAAAACCGAAAAATTCGTCATCAGTAGCTGATTGAATTTCTTCCAGAGCACTAATCAAATCATCGTACGTATAACCAGGCTCTAACTCAATCCCATATTCATCAAGTACCTCTCTGTTTTCAATAATACCTAGTGCGTTAGCGCCGATAGAAATAGCCATTACAAAACCATCCTCAGTGACATTTAAATCTTGATAAACCTCTTCTACATCGTCTAAATTAATAAGTCCGTCATCCACGAGCGGTTGTAAATCAACGATTAAATCACGACTGCTATATTCCATGAGACGTGAGTTATCCATATTTATAACATCTGGTAGATTGTTACCTGCCGCTTGTGTGCTTAATCTCTCCCAGTAGCCATCCCAACCTGTATATTCAGGTTCGACTGTTATATGGGGGTATTCTTCTTCAAATAAATCAATGGCTTCAAGTGTCATGTCATGACGTTCCTGTCCACCCCACCAGGCAACACGTATTGTAACATCTCCATCACTATCTGACTGACCATTATTAGATGGTGATGTGCCATCATTGCCATTTGATCCATTACTCGTCGTATTATCATTACCGGCACATGCTGCTCCCACAACCATCAAGCCAATAAGCAACATACCCATGAGCCACCTTTTCTGAGATGTATATTTCATCCTCTTAAATCCCCCTTCAAAACTATAATGTAAGTGCTTACATTTTATTATAGTGATAATATTTCGATGATGATAGCTAAGAAACGTTAAATTACTTTTGAAAAACAACAATTTTTTTTAAAACAAAGAAATTGTATGATTATGAGCATTTGCTATCTATTTTTATAGTTTAAAAGGGAAAGCTGAATTTTGGCTATCCAATTAGAGGTCCGGACTCAGTGGCGAACCCTATTCGATAACATGAATTTAAAACATCCTGTCTTTATAACTTAAACCTAACTTAGTAGTTTAAATCATCAATGTAGTTCACTAATCCTGCGAGTGGGGATTCCTTAATCGCCGTTGCCACTAGTTTAGCTATCTCGTAAGCGCCTTTCTCTGTGAAATGAGTATTGTCCTTAGCTCCTTCGAGGAATCCTTTATATACACCAGGATCTAGCCACATAAAGAGCTCTTTGGAAGCTTCATCACCTAATTTCTCTATCATGTATTTACTTCTCTTTCCTAACGGAATAAGAGGAACACCCGCTTCTTTACTCAGCTGATACATACTTTTTTCATAACGACTATGAGTGTTTTTCAATGTCTGGTCTTTATTAAACGTTCGTCTTTGCACAGGAGTAATCAATATAGGAAGAGCCTCATTTTCCAAAGCCACTTGAATGTAGTGACGCAAATAAAATGGGTATGTCGTGTCTGGGTCTGTTCCTCTCTTGTCTGTTTTTTCATCGTTGTGCCCAAACTGAATAAAGAGATAATCACCTTTTTTTAGCTCTTTCTCTATAGCATTCAGCCGTCCTTCCTCAATAAAACTCTTTGAACTTCTGCCCGATTTCGCTGCATTTACAACAGCTATAGTGGGGTGTAAAAATAACGGTAGCATCTGTCCCCATCCTGAATAGGGATATCTAGCAGCTGGCTGATCTGTTACCGTTGAATCTCCGGCAAGGTAAATGACAGGCATAGTCGGTTGACTCTCTATTGTCAGTCTGACAAGGCGATCTAACTGTGGCAGAACGGCAATCGTAAATAGACGATCTTCTACTCGTAAGGCTACCTTATATACCATTTCCTTTTCTTCTAACTTTCGTTTTAATAAGCGTTGGCCTTCATTAAATATAACCGTTACGTCCTGTGATTCCCCTGCTTGAAAGTATAATGTGACGACATATTGCCCTTTCGGTACTTCCGTGAAAAAAGAAAAGCCACTATCCATACTATAATGTCCAGGTAGAGATAAAGCTTCCATACCTAGAAACTCCTCCACGAGTGGCGTCTTTATCCAGCCATAAGACTGGTGATGCTCAGTTTTACTTAGTAAAACTAGAACGTCTTCTTTCAATTCATATCCTTTTTTAAAACAATAAGACAATTGTCGCCTCATAATGTGGTAAGCCCCCTCTAATTTAACGTGATGACGCCCCTATTTACCTTGAAGGAGAGAGGCCACATGATATGGTTTATTCTCCTTCGCTGATTTCCATACCGCTTCGCCTGTTGCAATCGACCATGCACCTGCTTTCGCACCGGCTAAAATATCATACTTTCTGTTTGGATTTTCACCTAAAAATAAATCTTCTTGAATAAGTGGATCTCCACCCCCATGGCCACCTTCAGACTGTACCACATGAATCGTTTCTTTCCCTCCAAACAAAGGGAAATAGTCAATTGTTTGCTCTGGGATCGGAAAAGGCACCCTACTCGGTTCATGATACTCAGTCGTTTCAATTCTCCCGTGTGTGCCATTTATGGCCAGTCTGTATCCCTCATATGGCAAAGAGAAATTAATAGAATAACTTAACAGCGCACCACCATTATACTTAACTGTCGCTGTATAGGTGTCCTCAATAGCAATGTCACCATCAAAAATACATTGATCTGGACGATAATCCGTATAATCTGAGTAAGTATCCTCAAAACTATTTGCCTGCAAATGATCGTCTTTTACAGAAACTGTTCCATTTGAGCGGCTGAACCACCTCGTATAATACGGACAGGATGAACGTTCATCACAGGTGGCACAGTATCTGCCAGTTTTTTTACTAGGGTTATGTTCACCTTCCGCACCATAATAGTTTAATGCTCCATAAGCAAAGACCTGCTCAGGGAACTGATCAAGCCACCAGTTAACTAGATCAAAATGATGCGTCGATTTATGAATAGACAAGCCTCCTGAATACTCTCTCTTTCGATTCCAACGCTTAAAATAGCTCGCCCCGTGATATGTATCGATGTACCAATTTAAATCAACCGAGGTCACTCGCCCTACTTTACCTGCTATTAGTAATTCCTTTATTTTCCGATGATAAGCATTATAGCGATAATTAAAGGTGACAAGAACGTTTCCTTTACTCTGTGTTTCAGCCTCTAAAACCATCGCTGCATCAGCTGCCGTTGTCACCATTGGCTTCTCAGTAATGACGTTCATATTATGCTTTAACCCTTTAATAATATAGTCCACATGTGTATCGTCTCTTCCTGCAACAATAATCGTGTTTGCCTTTGTTTCATCGATCATCTGTTTGAACTGCTCTGGTTGATAAACAGGAAGCTCACTTAAAGAAGGAAAACGTTCCTTACAGATAGCTAATCTTTTTACATCCTTATCAAGTAACCCAACAATTTGATTTGTTTCATAAAATCGATCAAGGCACGGTTCAATAAACATCCCCATACTTCTATTGCTCACGCCACAAATCACAATACGTTTATTCATATTGGCCCTCCTCCTATATAACGGCATTATTTTTTTAAAATGTTCGCCCTTAGTAAAACTCCCTCAAAAAGATAACGCTTTCATTTTCTCGCTTTTACTATAGCAAACATCCTTTAATTTACGTTGCTACCTATATAACCTTCGTAAAATAGAAAACGATTTGTTAGTTTTTAAAACGATGATGCCTTGTTAATGTAAGGCATTAACATTCTTACTATTACCTTAATCCGTGATGACATAATTTGCTCTTTGTATCAAACCTCAAAATCTTATGATTTAACTTTGTAGAGTGAATACTCGAATCCGTTACTGGTGGACGCTTTCCGTGGGCACGGCCTCAGCCTCCTCAAAGTAAAAAACGCGTCTGTGGGGTCTTCAGCTCGCGCTGTTCCCGCTGGAGTCGCCACCATTCACTACTTCGAGTAAATAGAAAATTCTAAATGAAGTAGCCTAAAATTTTGTTAGAATTGGAATAGGGACTATGTTCAAATTCTTATTCACCAGGTGGGTGTAATGATGAAATTCATATTAGAAGACTCTGATGAAACACTCTCTACTCATTCAAGTTTAAGTTTAATAGGCTTACTATTGTCTAAAACGAATCTCTCTAGTCGATGGAATGAGTTAAAGGTATCTGAGATAAAATCAGCTCCGACCATAAACAATGATGATGTCATGAAATCATATCTCGGAATTCTTAGTTAAAATAAGAATGATTTTGATTATATTGAACCATTTTGATAAGATCCATTTTTTATTCGTGCATTAGATATAAATAATGTCCCATCCAGAGATGGAAAACGCGTCTTCTATGGTTCTATTGAGTCACATCAAAAGGAATGAACAAACCCTTACGTCAAGTATATAAAATAGTTGAAAGAACGATAGATAAACATGGACAAATACTCATCATTCCTGAAATAAAATTTGAAAGTTATTGGACTACTTTGGCCATTGAACCGGAAAAGGTAATAGCACTTTACCATGAACATGGTACTTGTGAGAAGTTCCATAGTGAATTAAAAACGGACTTAGACCTTGAACGATTCCCTTCAGGGAAATTTTGTACAAATGATCTCATTTTACACTTGGGTTGCTTTGCTTATAATTTACTTCTTATTATTGGACAAGAAAGTCTAAAAGAAGAGGGGGCCCCACTTAAGAAACAAGTTATTCGTCGACGAGTGACAACTGTGATTCAAAATTTGATCACACTTCATCAAAAATGGTCTCACACGTAAGAAGGCTATATTAAAACAGTGATTTGGAGCCTGAAAAATGATCAATTTATCAGGCTTATTAAGCCCAATACAAATTATATATAGAAGTTGATATGACAGGAATCTAGGAGACTCCTGCGGGATCAAAGGCAAGGGTGAGACCCACAGACCGCAGGTCGAGGAGGCTCACCAGCCGCCCGCGGAAAGCGAGTAGATGGAGGCAGTAATGACAGCACCAGCCCCCATATTTCCCATACTGGTACTATACATAATCGTCACCGCTCGGTCGTAACGTAAATGACACAGCGTTGCTATCCAAAAGCTGATAAAATAAGCACATAAAGACATTGACAGAACAAGAAGCATAAAACGAACCTTCATTCAGTGGGAGTTATTTTCAAATTGTTCACGAATGTTATCACACTAAACGTTCAAGCATAAACATCGTCCAGTCACCGAATCGATCGCCTGCGATAAGTACCAACAAAGTCACACCTGCTATATGTTGGTTTCCATTGATTGAAAGATAACATTAATTTGTCACCTCAACAGGTGTTATGTCTGAAAAGGCTCTCCTTTATAAAGAAACTTATAGTCATTACCCAAGTATAATGAAAACGCTATCTTAACTATTTAACGAAAGAGGTGAGCTTTATGAGTGTCACGATTAAAGATATAGCCAAAGTTGCCGGCGTCAGTTATTCCACTGTGTCTAAAGCTTTACGGAATAGCCCTCTTGTTAAGGCACCGACAAAAAAGCGTATTATGGCTATTGCCGACAATCTCGGTTACCATCCAAACGTTGCTGCTAGAAGTCTCGTATCTAAACGTTCAAATACAGTTGGCATTATTTGGCCAACTGTTGAAAGAGCGGCCCATGCTGCATTAATGACACAAATTAATGATCGCCTTGAAGAAAAAGGGTATAAATCACTTATATCAATTAATAATATGTCTGATGCCATCACCACTTTTCAGAGTATCCAAGTAGATGCTATTTTAATTTTCTATGACCAAATGATTGGTCAGGTCCCTTCAATTCCTGATGTGCCCGTCTTAGTTTATGGGATTTCGCATAACTCGCCATTTCCAGTCATTGATGCTAATCGAAAAGGAGCTATTTACTTAGCTGTTTCACATTTAATTAAAGAAGGCCATTCACATCTTGCATTCATCGGTGATTTATCAAGTAAGGACCCATTACAAGAGGAAAAAGTGTTAGGGTTTAAAGAAGGCATGTTACAAGAAACTGGTCACATTCCACTTAACTTATTAATCGATTCTAATGGTATGACACACTATGATGGTTACAAAGCAGCTGAAGAGCTTATTGCTCATTCCCCTTTCACCGTCACCGCTATTATTAGTGGAAGCTTTGACCTAACAAAAGGAATCATTCGAGCTGTCCAAGAAGCAAATTTATTAATACCTGAAAACATAACGATACTAAATTATGATAATATCCCTCAAACAACGACGTTTGGAACTCCTATATCTGTTGTCGGGGTCCCTCTTGAGAAAATTACCGACACGATCGTCAATCAACTGATTAATATGATGGAACATAAACGCATTCCCTCTTCTACGATCTTATCGCCTGAGTTAACGGAGGTAAAATCTAGAATGCCTTCTTGACATCGCTAAGTTTATTGCTGGTCGTACTTAAAGTAAAATCCCACCATCACATTTACTTGGTTCCTAAGTCATTAACGGGGGTGATGAGGCTTAAGCCATTTCCTCGAGGAAGTCATAATCCGAAAGGGGGCTTCTTCCCCCTTTTTCAGGTAATACACGTTTAGCCATTCCCCCTAATGTTAAGAAACACTGGCTCTTTCAATCCACTTTTTCTCCAAGTATTTGCAACACTTCGAGCGAGAGCTCATCATAGTCTGAATAAACAGGAATGACAGCCCCTATCCCTTCACTCATCTCAATCTCTAAGTCTTGCATCACTCTCATCTGATCTGATAGTGGAAGAGCGTAGTAACGCCAGTCACCAGTCTCTGGATCTTGCTTCTCATATGGATAATTCGGGGTCATCTCTTCTTTACTTTCTACTAGACTATCCAACGGCTGCAATCCATCAGGCATAACGCCTAATTCCAGTAATATTTCATCGGCAATGATAAGGTCTCCTTCATGAGAAGCTACTTCGATAAAAAACTTCTCTGTCGTAGGCAGATGGAATGTAACCGAAAAATCATCCTCAGACAAATGCTCCACATGCTCTGAAATCACTTTGGACACTTCTGCTTCACTCGTTTGCGCACTTAATTCTTCCGTAAAAAAAAGGATGTCAAACGTCTTTTCTCCTTTGCCGCAGCCTTGTAACACGATAATGAAACTGAGAATGAAGATCCACCGTCGTTTTTTCATGCCATTCACCCTATTTTTTAGATTTTTCGAGAGTCTCGGGTTTGTTTTCTAATGTTCACTAAGTGGGGGTCATTATATTAAAAGCTGTTAATTAACTCCAGTTTATGATTAATTAAATGATGTAACTTTGGTGGCCTACATCTGTTCATTTTCCACCACCAGGCTGAATCGTCCTCTGAGTATTCATGATTCTATCGCATCTTCAGAGCGCTTCACATTGGTTAGATATTCGTGTAGCTTAACGCTGGCTAGGACAAACGCTCCTACCCCATGCAAATCATTCACACTTGTTTCGCGATTCACGTAATACTCATACGTCCCAATTGACGTCCCTATACAAACTCCCTTTAAGCTAAGACCGCCATCTTTATTCACACTCACTTTATGATTTATAATACCTTCATAGCCTCTTAACGCATACTTTGCATAAGATTTATCCACATATCCGTCATTTACTGCTCTTAAGATAGTCAAAACGAACAAGCTTGTACAAGAGGTTTCTAGCCAATTATCCGCTTTTTCGCCCTTAGGCACAACTTGATACCATAAACCCGTGTTCTCATCTTGAAACGTGACGAGTCTCTCAACCAGTTCCTGAATAACATTCTGTAATTCTTCTATTTTTGGATGGTTTTCTGGTAATCTTTCAATAATCATAGTTAAGGCCATACCGTACCATCCAAGAGCTCTGCCCCATACTTCTGGCGCATGATAGCGCCCTTCTTCCGCCCAAGGCGTTTCGCCCCGTTCATCCCAACCATGAAAATAGAGTCCCGTATTTTGATCTTTTGTGTGTTTTCGCATAAGCGCTTCCTGATGAAGCACCGTGTCCACAAGCTCAGGCTCATGAAAGGTTTCGCCATACATCAATAAGAAGGGCCCTGCCATATACAAACCGTCTAACCACATTTGATACGGGTACTTATCTTTATGCCAAAAACCTTGTTCAGACGTTCGATTAATTGTGTTGATTAGCTGGCGTAATTTCTTAGCAGCTATCGCATACTTCGGCTCTTTCGTTTTATCATAAATCGGGAACAGCAATTGACCTGCTTGAATGGCATCAAGCTCGTCTCTTGCAAAATAGACGTTCCCATTACCATCCACAAGACCGTCAACATAATCTTTCACATACTCATAATAGGTATCATTTTGAGTCGCTTTCCATACATCGATCATCCCACATAAAAACACTCCCTGATGATAGTGCCAGCGCTTTTCAGGTGGCAACATGATCGGTTCATACGTGTTCATAAGCGACTGACACGCTTGTTCTGCCCATTCTAAAGGCGTTTTATCGAGAAAAAACGAATTTTTCTCCATCCTATCTCTCCCTCTCTCTAGTTATCTAATCCTATATATTCAAACCAATCAAAGTCCGCGTTATTAAGGAGTTTACCTGTGATATACATACCTAGATAAGTTCCGACAAACCCTCCGGCAAGATCACTGCTCAATACACGTCCATCCACTACATCACCGAGGGAAGACCACTCCTCCTCTTTATCAGCATAATAAAAATGATACTGCTGGCCATAGGCTTCCACTTTAATATACGTCATGTGTGCTGGGGCTGATTCAATGGCCAGTACGGTGTCTTCTCCAGCTTCCCGCCTTACTAACTGTAGATGTGGCGTCTCTCCTACTAAGAGCTTAGTCAGTCGTATTTGACAATCCGTATTTTGTAACAAGACAAGCCCTGCCTCTTCACCCACTTTTTTTGGCGTATATTCCATTATTGTTCGGGACATAAAGTTAATATGTTGTTGACGCCGCCCTATAAATGCAGGATTCACTTCATCTGTAATGACGTCACCCTTTGCTTTTAATCTTAAAAAGCCCGGTCTTTCTTCTAATGACCAAAATTCTCCTCTAGGTGTCCTGATAAAGTTCCATTGATAAGACAACTCCTTCTTATTAAAATGATCGCAAACGGGGGCTACGTGACACCTTTTTTGTTCAAGGTTTGGAAACGGCATTTCCAGTTCGACAATGCCTTTACCTGGATTAACCACAGGCCAATTATCTTCCCATACAAAAGGGACTAAAAACGTTTCCCTTCCTAGATTCCGGTGTGAGCCACCATACGGTCGTGTACCGAGACAAACCATCCACCAGTCTCCCTTTTGAGTTTCAACGATATCTGCATGTCCGATGTTCGTAATAGGGTAATCTCTCCCTAAATGCCGATGGGTTAAAATAGGATTCGTTTTACAGACCTCATAGGGTCCAGTAATGCTTTTGCTCCTTGCCATTGTGACAGAGTGTGTAAACCCTGTACCACCTTCTGCTATCATAAGATAGTAATAGCCAAATAATTTGTATAAATGAGGAGCTTCTTGTGCATGATTTTGATTAACTGCCCCATCCCATAAACTCATTTTCTCACCGATTAAATCACGCTTTTGTAAATCCACTTCTTGCAGCCAAATTTCCATATGCTTTGGATAGTTTTGACCTGTGGGTGGCCGGCGATTACCTGTATAGTAGACCCTCCCATCATCATCAAAAAATAAAGAAGGATCGATACCTGGTGCATCTGTAAACCAATAAGGGTCAGACCATGGTCCAGCCGGATCAGTAGCGGTAACATAAAAATTTTTTCGTGTGCCTGTCTGACTGACGACAAAGGTCGTGATCATGTAGAATGTTCCTTCGTGATAGCGTAATGTAGGTGCATAAATCCCTTTTGAACAAGGTGTACCGTCTAAGTTAAGTTGAGTCGGTCGATCAAGGACATGACCAATTTGACACCAATTAACTAGATCCTTACTATGAAAGATCGGGACACCAGGATAATAATCAAACGAGGAAGTTACAAGATAATAATCATCTTGCACACGACAAATAGAAGGGTCTGGGTAGAATCCAGGCAGAATAGGATTTCGGTAAGTTGTCATAATAGCGGCTCCTTATTTTCTTGACTAAGTGTGCCATGAATCGGATGGTCAGCCTCATAATAACTGTCACGTAACATACGCGCTTGATGGCCGCCTACGTATAACTCATTTTCTCCTTGGGACACGACGACCGGAGTTCCCTTGTGGATGGAAGGCATCGTTAAGTCATTTACCGTAACATTTGTCCCCTGATTAACTTTAAAAGCAGGTCCTTGTCTCGTCTTAATACTTACATCATTTAGATGCAAACCATTTACATACTTTGCCACTATACCTTCTCCAGCCATCATAACAGACTCCTTCACCATATCAGGCTCTCCGCCTTTTTCCTCCTTATTATCTGTCATACGTATGTGGACATGACTTAGCCTGATATCAGCAACTGGTTTTTCAGGCAGGCCATAAATAAACGCAGCAGCAGCTCTTGCTTTATCAGCCGTAATATGGCTTAAATGAACATGTTCAATGACCGGTGTCTTCTCTGTTATAGGTATCGCTTCTTCTCTCTGTAGTAACTCGTCATTCCCATCAATACCGAATTTATAAAACATATTAATAGCCACTGGACAAAAAACATCGTTCATCAAGATATTAGATACAAGAATGTGCCTAATAAACCCTCCTCTAGTCCGATTCGTTTTCAGCCTTATTCCACGATCTGTCCCATTAAAGACACAGTTCGAGATGGCCACATGCTGAATGCCTCCTGAATTTTCACTGCCCATTACAACGCCACCATGTCCTCGAGCCATCGTACAATTTGTAACAGTCACGTATTCAGTCGGTCTGGCAATTCTTCTCCCCATTTCATCAATGCCTGACTTTAAACAGAGACAATCATCTCCAACATCAAACTGGCAGTCACTTACTCTTACATAACGGCATGACTCAATATCACACCCGTCCCCATTAGGGGTATCTGCCGGATTTTCAAATGTAAGACCTCGAATAGTGACATTTTCGCAGTAAACGAGGTGAGTATTCCAGAAAGGAGAGTGTCTAACTGTAATCCCTTCTAATGTCACATTTTCACACTCATAAAATTGAAGAAGTGGCGGACGGAGAAACTGACTGTCCCATTCTAAAATATTTGTTTTTAAATCAGGTAATAACGAGTGGTTTAAAGCTTTTAAGCGTTGAGTTGTCTCATCTTGATATGAATGTCCTTGTTTCAGGTCATTGGCCACCTTCCACCACGCCTCACCTTGGCCATCTATCACGCCTTCCCCTTTAACAGTGACGTTCGTTAAATTTTCTCCAAATAAAAGAGGAGAGAAAGCATAGCAGTCGTAACCCGACCATCTTGTTTTGACTGGGGGATATTGTGAGAAGTCATTGGTAAACAAAATAACTGACCCAGCTTCTAAATATAACGTTAAGTGACTAACTAGATTAATTGGACCTGTTACATATTTGCCGCTTGGCACATAAACAGTCCCGCCTTTCTCTTCACACTCGCTAATCGCCACTTTGAAAGCATTGGTATTATCCGTTACACCATCCGCTACAGCCCCAAAATCAACGATATTATATATCAACGTATACACACACCCTTTCATGTATTAAGTAAGTCTTGGCGCAATGGGGGAAAAACATCGAGCAACTTACTATCTTCCAATGCTGTCACACCATGCTCAGTATGACTTGGAATCACAATAGACACGCCCTCATATTTTCCTCAACTTAAATGGATAGGTTCAGCCATAGCCGAATAGTGTTCTCCTTTTTTCACTTGCGCCACATTCGGCGGCGAGGTGCTCTTTCTCCAGAATTTCACTTATATACACTGTTGAAGAATCTAACAAATCATCCCCTCCACTTCTCTAAATATAATGAGGGCGATTTAGTATAAGATGGCGTACAATCGGACATCAAAGAAAGGGAATACAGCGTTGTACTACCTAGCTTGTTTAATGCATCGACTGAATAAACCATTGCTCGATGGACCATCACTTCATCCCCTCTCATTGCTGGATGCTTATCATAAAACGAACCTTTAATCAGTGGGAGTTGAGTTAATCAGGACATTAGCGGCCGTTATCTCCCGCCTAAATAGCTTTAGCTCTGCTCTCTATTTTGAGCCGTGAGGTTTATGGACGCTTATCTGTGATAAAAGTATCCGCTCTCCACATCTTGTTTACATTGAAAGAAACAAATTAATGTTTCAACAATACGTTCAGGTAGCGCTTTCAAAAGTCGGTTTCGCTAATAATATTCAAAGCTTGGGCTGTAGTCTCATTGTCTGGAGAAAACTGGCCACTTTCCTGAGAGTTTTTTGCGTAGCAAAAATCACCATTATCCCTGACATATTGATCTAAAAGCCACTAGAAAACGCCGGTAAAGAGTGGCTCCATATGTGCTGTTAAAAAACCTTCCGCCTGCCACTATCCATGCTCCTTTCTTAATCCATAACACTAAGCATAAGACACCTCATCCTTTCACAGAACCAAGCAACGCTCCTTTTGCAAAATATTTCTGTAAGAACGGATAAACAAGTAAAACAGGAATCGTTGCCACGACAATCGTTGCCATCTTGACTGTTTGCTCTGGTGGTGGGATATCTGTATACGCTGCACCGTCATAATTCAAACCACTTGCTAACACAACGATTTGTCTAAGTAATACTTGAACTGGCCACTTAGATGAATCACTAATATAAAGAATGGCATGCATGTAAGTATTCCAATACGTAACAGCATAGAACAGTGAAATCGTGGCAATAGCAGGTTTTGAACAAGGAATAACAATTCGAAATAAGATACTGAAATCATTACAGCCATCAATTTTAGCTGATTCCTCCAGGCCATCAGGTAGATTTTGAAAGAAACTTCTCAATATAATCATATTAAACGCATTTATCGAGACTGGAATGATAAGTGCTAATAGAGAGTTCATTAACCCTGTTTGCTGAACAACAAGAAACGTTGGAATCATCCCACCATTAAATAACATCGTGAAGATAACAAAAAACGTAATATAACGTCGTCCTACTAGATCTCTCCTAGATAAACCATAGCCCATTAATGTTGACATGAGCATACTCCACATCGTGCCTCCTAAGGTCACGGCAATCGACACACCCATCGCTTTTAAAATCGTATCAGTTGAAAAAATATAGCGATACGCATCAAAGCTCCATGTTGTCGGAAATAATACAAATTTTTTCGCTGCTAATTCGGCGCTTGTCGTAAAGGATGCCGCAATAACATGTAAAAACGGAAGAACGGTAATGAGCGCAATGATTCCCAATAATATAGCATTAGTAATATTAAATAGTTTACTGCCTAATGAACGATCTTCTACCATCGTCAACCACCTCCTAAATTAATAAACACCTTCTTCACCAAATTTTTTCGCGAGCCTATTGGCAAAGATGATTAAAATCAAGCCAACAATCCCTTTAAAAAATCCAACTGCTGTACTATAGCTAAATTGTCCTTGCCTTAGACCGGCAGTGTACACATACGTGTCAAAAATCTCCCCTACCTCACGGTTAGAAGCATTTAGTAGCAAGTAAACATGCTCAAATCCGAGCTCGAGTACGTCACCAATTTTTAAGATTAATAGAATAACGATAACGCTTTTAATTGCTGGAAGTGTTATGTGCCACATTTGTCTAATTCGATTCGCCCCATCCATACGAGCTGCTTCATATAATTGTGGATCAACTGCAGAGATAGCTGCTAAGAAAATAATAGTTCCCCAGCCAGCTTCCCGCCAAATTACTTGCAATATATACATTGGGCGGAACCACGAGTCATTCATAAGGAAGTTGATCGGTTGAAAACCAAAGTATTCAAGCATACCGTTTACAATACCCCCATCTAACGTTAAGACGACAAAGCTTACTGACACAATAACCACCCAAGACATAAAATGCGGGATATAAATGAGCGTTTGAATTGTTCGTTTATACATATGATGTCTCACTTCGTTTAACATGAGGGCAAGAATAATAGGAATCGGGAAATATATAAATAGTTGTAGGCCAAACAACACAAGTGTGTTTCGAAATATCATCCAAAAATCCGATCCTGTAAATAATCTGTGAAAATGCTCAAAACCTACCCACTCACTACCAGTAATCCCCAAATAAGGCTGGTAATTTTGAAATGCAATCACGAGACCATACATCGGAATATACTTGTAAATGAAAAAATAAATAAAGCCTGGTAAAATCATTAAGTAAATGAGTTTATTTTTCTTAATACTTTTCCAAATTTCTTTTTTTCTAGCTGAGCGTATTTGTGATTTGGTTAACATCTCTACCTGCCCTTGTAACTGAGGCTCCATACTCGTTCACCCTTTCTCTATTTATCATTTTGTGTATTCCTCTTTCACTTTACGTATTTCAACCTCTCTATATGGAAAGCGTACGTTTCTTAATAAGTAACGTCTATAATCATCTTTATCTGTACATAAATTTCTTTCCACTATTAGCAAGTAATAACTAAAATCTAAGCTGATGATTATGTGCGCTAGTCTCCTGTTAACGGTTAATTTCATACAGTGGGAATACCTTCTTGAAAGTTAAATTTGTCAGTTCATCATCTGTCATTTTTTTCACATACTGTACCCGCTACCTTCACTTCCTTTTCCAGTATCAACCACCATCAAATGCAATGTGCTTATCCATAAAGCAATGAACGAACAGTGTATGAGCAAAAGGGCGCCGTGGCCGGCCAAGATATACCTTTGTCACCTCGTTTGAAGCGGTCAGTTCGCACCTGTGAAATATAAAGCCATATGTTTGTTCTTTTCTTTTGGAGTAGTTGCTGCTGTAATGTAGCCATTTTTTAAACTATGTATCTCACATTGTTCGAACCAGGCTGTTCCGTTTCCGAAAATATAGTCAGCGTGACCATCGATACGGCACGCATGAAAATATTGCGTTTCTCTATTGGAATAAAGTGTATTCTCGTACACTTTCAGAGGACAATTTCTTAATTGACACCTATCACCGCTTACACAATAAGCACTTCTGTCATCATATGTAACTCCTCTCACTGTATAGTGATTAACTGGTTCTCATAGGAACCCTAGCCCCCCTCAATTTTTTCATAAAACTTCTCCATTTCTGAAGGGTCTGAACAGCGAGCACTTATACATCAAAGAAGAGGCTTCATTATTACGACCTATTCAGGCTTCAATCAGTGGGGGTTTACTGCCCCTTAAGAGTGGGATAAACTATGAAAAGGAGTGCCTCCCTTAAGGCGGCTGTTACACACCCTAATTGAGGCACCCTTATTATGCTGCTATTATTTTTGTTCAGCGTATGACGCATTAAATTCAGATATTATCGCGTCACCGCCCTCGTTTCTCCATCGCTCAATTGTATTATTAAAATCGTCTTCGTCCATTTGACCTAAAATATATTGATAAGTGGCATCGTCAATCAATTGCTGCAGGCGGTCACCACTCGTAATATATGTTTCACTATCGAGTGTTATCGATGGATCATGAATTAAATAATTGTTATTGTCAATAATTAATTCATCCGCTTCTGCTTTTACCTCATATTCCGCCACCATCTCATACCTACCGTTCGATTCTGGCTCACCTACTTCGAGCGAGAGAAATGGTCTTACTTGCGTGTCTACTAAGTTTCGGTTTTCTTCAAGAATTCGAATCCCGTCACCCTCAACTTCATAATGTGTACCTTCCACCCCCCAAACGAGTAAGTTAGCTACTTCTGGCGTCATTAAGTCATCATAAAAACCAAGAACTTTGCGTAACTCATCCTCTGTTTCAATTGCCGATTTCGGGAACATCATAACACTCCCAAAACCAGGAATAGCCCAAATACCATACTCCCCGTCTGGTCCTTCAATGTAATTTGTAACAGCTAATTCAATGTCGGGGTTAGTTGCGGAAGCATCATTATAAAGACTGAGAACATCTCCCATTGACCCTACATAAACCCCAGCTCTTCCGCTAGTAAATTGAGCGATTTGATCGTCTTTACTCGTCACAGGAAAATCTTGATTCATATAGCCATTCGAATGAATATCTTTCATGTAATCGAGTGTTTCCATGTATTCATCAAACATAAACTCTGGTAATAATTCACCGTCTTTTTCTCCCCAGGAATTTGGTGTTCCAAACCATGATGCAATCGTTTTGAAAGACCCATATACAAGATCACTTCTATCTGTCAGTCCAATCGTATCCTCTTGGCCAGTACCATTAGGATCATCTTCCGTAAACGCACGTACCATCTCATAAAACTCTTCTGTATTCGTTGGCTCATCAATACCTAAATGATCAGCCCAATCTTTTCGATAAATGATACCTTGGCGTGATAAAGGACGCCCTTGGTAGATAGCATAAAGCTTTCCATCAACACGCGTATTATCTAAAATGTCAGGAATGAGGTTATTAAGGTTTTCAAATTCCTCAAGGTAGGGTTCTATCTCCCAGAACTCACCTGCTCTCATGGCATCTTTAAATTGATTAAACATATCGAAACCCATTGGTACAACCATTGGTAACGTTCCTGTAGCAAAAGCGGTGTTTAATCGCTCCTCATAGTTCCCATCAGGCACCCATTGAATATTAAGAATGGTGTTTGTCTTTTCCTCAAGCAGTTCTTTTAACAAGTTATCAGGTGTTTCCGGGGTGTGTAAGTTAGCCATCATCTCAATTTCAAAAGGTTCTCCATTATCTGATGTATGATTGCTTGAGCCTTCATTTGAATTACTTTGAGAGACATTTTCATTTCCACCACAGGCAGTCAGCAATAAGAAAGACGTTGCTATGACGCCACTGAGAGAAAGCATTCTTTTAACAGTTAACATAAAATTAACCTCCCATTATAAAATAGTGATTAGTAAATATTAACTCTGTCTATCGTATTGATGATGATAAGCTAAAGTAAGTTAAAACGTTTGACTTAAAAGAGTTAAATGATAACGGTTACATTTTTTTGTGATGTTTCGGATGAGACAACTCGGTGCTGGTTGATATCTTCCGTTTCCCCCTCCTTATTTTATGAGAACTTATAATAACAACGTTGGTTCTTCATTCATTCTAAAATACACCAACGCATAATGTATATAATCACTACCTCATAAACACCTGCTTCCTCATACTGTTTAGCGCACTTCTTCCGCCATCTGAGCTAGTGATTATTCGTTTTATGATGCCATGCTCATCCAAGTGAGAGGCACTACCTTTGCTCCCCTTTCTTTGGCATTCATCAACATATCTGCTCCTTATCTCACATTTTCTTAATCATTTTAAAACAGCATGAAGGGCTCGCCTCTATGGCGAGCCCACACATCTGTCAAGACATTGCCTTCAGTCTAGTCACTGCTGAAGTATCAGTAACTTTAAGAGACACGACTATACTCTTTTCTATATTGTCCTGGCGTCATATTTTCTATCTTTTTAAATGATCGAATAAAATTTTGCGAATTTTTGTATTGAAGCTTATCAGCAATCTCTTTTACTGTCATCTCTGTTTCAATTAGCCATTGTTTAGCCTTTTTGAAACGATACTTGGCTAAGTATTCACTAAATGTGTAGTTTGTCTCCTGTTTAAATACACTGCTTAAGTAATTTGCATTATAATGCATTTTTTCTGCGTACTCTTCCAATGTAATATTTGTATCATAATGTTTATGAATTAGATCCATCATTTTTTCAGAAATATTTTGAAACTGAGATTCACGCCGCTTACTAAAAATCTCAATGAGCGGGCAGATCAGCTTCGTTTTAAACCACTTCTCTATATCCACTTTCATTTGAATCGTTAATAGTTCTTCATAAAGCGAGTCATATTCAACGTCAATTTCTTGAAAGCTAATACTGTTCTCTTGTTTAATAAGTAATAGATTATTAAGAAGACGCATCATGGAAATATGATATTCTCGTGGTGAATACGTTTCTTTAAACACTTTACTCGTCCATGTTGTCAGATGTGTCAATGCTTTCGTTTTATCCGCAACTTTTATTGCTAATATTAATTCTTCTTCTACTCTTTGAGGATATTCATAAATTAAAGTATGTTTGCCAGAATTAATTGCCTCATAATGAACGATAACGCCTTTTCCTAATTTAATACGATGCTTTAAAGCTTCAAGTCCCTCTTGATAAGCTCTTGAAGCATCTAACAACTTACTAAATGGTAGGCTAATGCCAATACTAACTGTAATATACAAGCATGTTTCAATGTTATCTTGCAGTTGCTCAGTTAACTTGTAAATGGTTGAATTCATTTGTATATCAGACTCTTCTTCAGTAAAGCCTATAAGGATAACTAAGGATTTGTTCACCCACACGACAGGTAAATGATCGATTCCTCGCACAGACTCTTCAGCTACATTCATCATAGCAAAGGAAAGTAACTCCCTATCTGCTGCTCCATATACTGATTCTTCCAAGGAATCTAACTTGATTGTGAGTACAACATGTCGATTCCACCGGGCCGTCATATCAATAAAGTTAAAATAAGCTAATTTTTCCTCTAGGTCAGATGATTTTATAATGCCTTGATACAGCCGATTCATGAATAACACTTTCACTTGCTTTTTATGCTCCAAAAGTTCCATTTCCATCGACGTTTTAGATGAAAATAATTGTGTCACTTGGTTCTCTAACAATGTTAGATCATCCGTTCCCTTTTTTCTTACTGCAGGAAAATGATATTCAATTTGTCGTATCACTCGCTGTAACGGGGAATAAAGACGTCGACTCATAATGAAAACTGTAATAAGTGACATAACAATTAGAAGTGACGTAACCAAAATGGTCATCCAGCCAATACTTTTAGATTCTGCTGTTAACTCATTAATAGACATTATCGATAAGTATGTCCATTCGTTAAAATCGGAGGTGTGATAAATAATAGTGTAGGGTTCATCATGTATGGTCGTATCAAATTGACCAGTTTTTTCTTCTTTAAATGAAGTTAGCGAGGAAACATACTTGGTATTTAGTAATGATTGCCCGATCATCTCTTTATCAGGATGAACAATGATATCGAACTCACGATTCACAATCATAATTTCCTCTGCTGTATTGTCAGAAGAGATCATGTCTGCAATTGTGCAAGTAGGGATGTTCGCAAAAGCTAAGCCAAATTTATTACTTTGGAAGGTAGGTAACTTCTTAACTAAACTTAAGGAATAAGAACAGCTCCCATTAGAAATAGGTTCTTCAAATGCTTCATGCTCTAGTAACTCCCAAGAGGAGTTATTGGCCATGTCTAAAAATGATAAGTATAATGCTGAATCTGGGTGTTCATCTAACCTGCTTATCCCACGATTATTCATGAGCCATCCTCTTTCAAAATTAAGGACTGTAATATCTTCTACACGTGTTTCCATCGATTGTAAATTAACTAACTCTTTACGCAAATCTCGATGAATTTGAAAATCTTCTGCGCTCATAGATCGACGTAATGAATGTTCCATAACAGCAGAATCAATTATTCTGTTAAGCGTAAAGTTAACAGTTGTCAAGATTTGGTCAACATTCGAATTAATCTGTTGAATGGATTGTATTTTCTCTTCATTAACTTTTTTTTGGATTTCATTCGTTGATTGAATATAGGAAAATATGCCAATAAAAACAACCGGTACACTACTTATTAAACAACCAAAGATAATTAATTTCATGAGAAAGCTTTTACTTTTCACTTTTTCACCCCCGATTAATTCCTACAAAACATCTATTAGTCTTTCATTATGTGGCGACCAAATAAAATGATCGCGCTTACATAAAAGTACTTGTCAATTTCCATGATCTTTGTGTGTGCCTTGAAGTACAATCATAAAGCTAAGCTTCACATCAGTGGGAGTTTTCCTTCATCCCCCACCTAAACTTTTCGATCTTCTTAAGTTTTGAGGGGGATTTTACTGCCTCTTAAGAGTGGGATAAATGGGAGATAATTAATGGGCAAAATTTTTTCATAACGTTTTCAAACGTTGTTAATAACATTATAAAGTAACTTACCAAAGATATACAGATAAAATCTCACACGAATATGGCAAATTTCAAACGCTATCATTTCCTCAGAACGTCAGTCTTTTTTACACTATGTAAAGCTTTCCTGTGATATCCTGTGTTTACATTCTAATATGTGTTAATTGTAGTTGTTTCATTTCTTTGAACTCTGTCAGCTCAAAAGTCCTTTCTTACTTAACTATGAATTAGTAGACGTTATTTTGCTAAAGTTCAAGAACGACATTGAATGAAATGAGGGATAAATATGGAAATGTCAGGTTTAATGGGTGGATTTCTTCGGATAAGTGAATGGATTATGCGATTTGCTTACGCCAATTTAGTCTGGCTCTTATTCACCTTGATGGGAGGCGTTATTTTAGGTATTTTCCCAGCAACGATTGCCTTATTTACTTTAACGAGAAAATGGCTTAGGGGTGAACCAGATACTCCCGTTTTCACTACATGCTTCAAAACATTTAAACAAGAGTTTTTTAAAGGGAATTTATTCGCTCTTATCTTTGCTGCTATCGCTTATATTCTGTTTATTGATATACAATATTTATCGCATGTAACTGGTAACCTGTACACGTTTCTTTTATTTATCTTTGTTCTTGTAGCACTATTATTTATAATTTTATTCATGTATATTTTCCCTGTGTATGTGCATTTCCAATTACCTTTTATTGACTATTTAAAATATGCATTACTAATAGGCATTACAAACCTTCACCTTACAATCGGGACCGGTATCATGCTTGCTCTCTTTTATTACTTATTTATGCTTGTGCCAGGATTGGTCCCTTTTTTCTCGGTAAGTGTTCCTGCTTATGTGACGATGTGGGCCGCCACTACTGCCTTTAAATTATTAGAGCGAAAAAGGGAAAAAATATTAGCAAAGGAAGAAGCTTTTCATACGAGCTGAACTTTATCTTAAATTATAAGCGTTTTAGTTGAAATCGGCTAACCTATGGATCCTGTGTTATTTCTTTTAATGTCCTCCCTTGTGCGTATTACTTTTAAACTAACATTTCTGCACGAAAACCTGTTTGTGAAAGTAGATAGTCTTTAATGAGTACTAATCACCCTTAATAAATGAAAGACGGACGCCCGTCTTTCATTTATTCGTTTTTACTATTTCAATGAGCTACTATGACAAAACTAAAGCAAATGAGTTTCTGTAAAAATATCCTCTTCCTTTAGATTGTGGTTCGTCACGTGATTTAAGCTAAGTTTTGGGTTATTAGTGGTAGTCACCCTCGTATTTATAAGTGACAGCTGATCACAATATAAAGCTGTTATACCATATTTAGTATAGAATTCTGAGTGGGTGAAAGCGATATCCTGTAACGGCATTTCGGGTAAGCCTTTCATAGAAATCGCCTGTTCCGCTCCCGAACACATCAATCGATTCATATGTATACGGCGAAACTGAGGCGTTTTTTCAGAAAAAGGTTTCCAACACATTTCTTCCTCTTCGGCTTTTTCATAAAACATATGAAAAATCACGGCTTCATGCTTGATATTAACCATGTGAATATCCGAAATTGAAATAGCCTCTACAATACCTCCCCGTCCTCGACAGCTCTTAAATCTTAAGCCAGTATCCGTCCCCATAAATAAGCAGTTAGTCACGGACACGCGTCTAACATCTCCAGACATTTCACTTCCTATAACAAAACCTCCATGTCCATGGTAAACCGTACACCCTTTAATTTGTATGTCTTCACTTGGCATAGCCGCTTTTCGTCCGGCTTCATCTTTACCTGACTTTACACAAATAGCGTCATCTCCAACATCAAAAACACTATCCTCCACACTCACATAACGACATGATTCTACATCGAGACCATCCCCATTTTGTGAATACCATGGATTTTTCACATAAATTCCTTTGATGGTGACATGACTGCACATATAAGGGTGTATATTCCATGCTGGCGAATTTTGAAAGGTAACACCTGTAATCAAAATAATGTTGCAACGTCTAAAGCTAACTAAATTTGGTCGCAAAAATTCTTTGTAAGGTTCATAGGTAGATAATGAAAACTCCTGGCTGCCTTTTAGGTTTTTCACAGCTTGTTTCCCTGCTAATGCCGCTTTTGTCGGCCACCAAATATCATCATATTCTTCTACAACTCCACCGGAATCAACTAATTGGTTCCACTGTTCACTCGTCACTTTATATTTTTTCACAGGACGCCATGCTTCTCCGGCTCCATCGATCACCCCTTCGCCAGTGATTGCAATATTAGTGACATCCTCACCGTCAAGAGGTGATTGACAACGAACGGATGGTTCGCCTTCAAAGCTTGAGACAATGAGAGGATAATCTGAGTAATCACCACTGAAGCGAATCACAGCCCCTTTTTGAAGATGAAGCTCCATATGACTCGTAAATCGGATAGGACCAGTGAGCCAAATTCCTTTTGGTATTATCAACCTACCACCACCGTTATGATGAATAGCCCCCACTGCTTTCACAAATGATTGTGTATTTGATGTATGGCCATTTCCCTTTCCACCGAAATCGGTAATGGAGATGTTATAGTCCGGTATAGTCGGAAAATGAATAGTGAAATTGCTGTCATTAGCTTCTCCCATAATAGGCTTCCCCCTTGTTGAAATTTGCTGTTCAAGCCTAAGTATACCGAGCAACTTCGGTGACAGGCATAATCATTTAATAAGGCATTTTATAATGGCTATGGTTGATGGGGTGTTGCTTTCTTCAAACATTTTATTTCTTAGGAAACACCCTAAAAGCCGAACATATAGATAATGAGTGCTCGGCTTTTAAATGTTGGCCCTTCAGTTAAAGTCATGTTACTTTTTTATCATTTATTATCACGCTTCGATAGTCGTTTAAAGTCTTCTTCTGGTGCTAAAACATCATTCACTTCTTCAATAATCATGTCTTTTTTTACAAAGAAGGTAGTCGTTCCTTTTATATCTTCTGAGGAGGCTCCGATTTTCACTTCGTACATGCCTTTTTCCAATATCCAAGCGGACAAGTTTTCATCAAAAGAAGCTAAATTTTTCGCATCTAATTCAAATTTTAAATTCTCTTTTTTCCCTGGCTTAAGCTCCTTTGTTTTATTAAATGCTTTCAATTCTAATTCTGGTTTTTCCAATTTACCATCTGGCGCTTTTACGTACACTTGAACCACTTCTCTGCCAGGTACATCCCCTACGTTTTTAATTGTCGCGAATACAGTTATTTTATCTTTAAATTTGCCGTTGCGGTTTACACGTATGTTAGAGTAATCAAAGTCTGTATATGATAAGCCATAGCCGAACTCATAAGCAGACTCTAAATTAAAGGTTGTATGATAACGATATCCTACGTAAATATCTTCTTTATAGACAAAGTCCTCAGTGCCTGGATACCTGTCTGAATAAGGTAAATCATGATAATCTATTGGGAATGTTTGCGGGAGTTTACCAGATGGATTCACATGCCCAGTCAGCACATCAGCCACTGCATTTCCTAGTTCCTGACCAGGCTGCCATGATAAAAGAATCGCATCCACTTTATCACGCCACGACACGACTTCAACCGGTCCCTCCACGTTTAAAATAACGACTACTGGTTTCCCCACTTCTTTAAATGCGTTAGACACATCATCAATCATCTTCTGTTTAGACTCAGAAAGATAGAAATCTTCTAAGGAACGATCAGCACCATAGCTACCAAATTCAGATGCTAAAATAATGACGCCTAAATCGGATGTTTCAGCTGCCTTAACAGATTCTTCTGCCACATCCATTTCTGGGAGAGTCGGAAAGGTAGCATCAAAAATCCCTTCACCTATTTGTCCAAACTCTTCAGTGTCTCTTAATTCCGCCACATATGTTTGATACTTGTCATACAGATCTTGATTCAAGGTAAAGCTACTCTTTTCTAGTCCTTCTGGAATTGATACTTCATAAGGTGGATAAACAAGAGCACTTCCCCTTCCTCCTGTCATAGGCTCCACTTGAGGAGTACCAAATATTGAAACACTTAAATTTTCCTTTAAAGGCAATGTTCCTTCAGCATTTTTAAGGAGTACCATTCCGTCTGCTGCTGCATGTCTTGCCACTTCTGCATTAGCAGCTAAATTGGGATCATCTGAATGTTCGTACTCTAAAAACGTAGGTGTTCTCACGATTATTTCTAATATCTCTCGGACATTTCTATCCACAATCCGTTCATCTAACGTACCTTCCTGTACCGCATTAACAATGCTTTCAACTTGTTCCTCTCTACCTGGCATGAGCAAATTTAGTCCCGCATTCATTTGCCGTGAAATATCCCGTTGACCAAACTCCCAATCCGTCATAACAAAGCCAGTGAACGGCCAATCTTCTCTTAGAACAGAGGTCAGCAATTCTTCACTTTCAGTGGCCCATCTCCCATTTATTTTATTGTAAGATGCCATAACAGCCCAAGGATCAGTATCTTTTACTGTCATGCCAAACGCTTTTAAGTAAATTTCTCTCAAAGCACGTTGACTAATGATAGCATTAATCGTATTATCCGCCCTCTGGTTATAAACTGCAAAGTGTTTTAGTGTTGTACCAATACCCTGGTTTTGTACACCGTTGACAAAGGCTGTAGCCAATACTCCTGATACATAAGGGTCCTCCGAGAAATACTCATAGTTCCGGCTATTAAGCAAATAACTTTGAATATTCATACCCGGGGCCAACAATAAGTCGATGCCATATTCTTTTGCTTCGTGTGCAGTCGCTTTTCCTACTTCATAAACTAGTTCAGAGTCCCACGAGGAGGCAAGTACATTGGGCGCTGGGAATTTAGTGGCATGATACGTATTGTCGTCATTTTCTCGTGTAGGAGCGATCCTAACCCCCATCGGTCCATCAGCTAATACAATAGAAGGGATGCCTAACCTCTCGATAGCCTGAGTTTCTCCAGCTGCTCCTGGTACACGTTCTGCTTGATCACCAATTATTTCATCCTCTTCATCTTCAAGCTCTTGAATGTTTCCTCCCACTAATAAACTCGCTTTCTCTTCTAGAGTCATGGCTTCAAGAACCTCATTAATCGACTCTTTATCTGTTAATTGTGGGGCATTTCCTTCACCACTTACCGGTGATATTGTCAGTAAAACACTAGCCATGATGACAGGACTACAAAGCATGAACAGCATTACCTTATTTAGTTTATTTTTTTTCATCAAAAGCTCCTTTTTTAACATGTAATAGAAAGCATTTTTCTTCCATAAAAAAATGATCATATTTACTAAATATTCTCTTCTGTTTGACTTAACTCTATGCTTCTATATAGTTAAATATTAGCTTCATACTTAATGTTGTTAAGTTCCCTCATAGAATTTGAATAGTAAGAGCCTCTTTTTAAACATGATTTAATTCCCTATCAATCGATTAACTTTTATAACATCACTCTGAAGGTAATGTGGGATTACTGTATTACTGGTGAAGATACAGTTTAAACACCAACCTTTTAGATCGGTGTTTCTTTATTTAGTAAATTCGTTAATGTTTCTTTCATCCCTTTTTCCCTTATACTGCGAAGTTGATAAGTGACTTCCTCATGTAAATTCGGTACAGCGGTTAAATCACGCCCCCATATTTGCTCGCTTTTTAAGACAGCTTCAACTAACTCTTCGAGGGAAAGGCTATCGCTTTCAATTTGCTGCCAAAGGCTTGTCAACATGTCCAATACGTTCCGATTTTCAAGAATACTGTACATCTCATCTCCCCTTTTACCAAACCATCTTCCCTCTTTTTGATGATCAGGGCGATAAAAAGCAATAATAGCTGCGAGCGAAAAGACCATTGTCTGTGGCAAATGTCCGTAACGATCATAAAATGATAAAAGCGATGGCAAAATTCGCGAATGATACTTAAATAACGCATTCATTCCTATATCGGTTAAATAATGTTTGTTAAATGGATTTAAAAACCGTTCTTTAATGTCTTCTACAAAATCTTTCTTCACACTCTCTGTCATGTTGACTGTTGGTAATAATTCATTAAAACTGCGCTGAACATACTCTGCTAATTTTTCCTCTTCCATAACATCAAGAACTGTATCAGCTCCATAGAGGTAACCTGTTGCAAACATCATCGTGTGAGGGGCATTTAATAGCCTCACCTTTAATTCTCTGTGCGGTACGACATCACCCCACTTTATATTTAACCCTGCCCGATGAAACGGTAGGATTTCTTTCACATGATCCGGTGCATCCACCGCAAACATATGATAAGGTTCTCCGACTGTTATTAAGTTATCTTTATAACCTAACACCTGTTCATATTCTTTAACGGCATCTTTCGGATAACCAGTGACAATTCGATCTACAAGTGTATTGCAAAATGAATTGTTATGTTCCACCCAATCTTTGAACGCGTTTGACAACTCCCAGTCCTCCGCTTTTCTTAATACAAGCTCTTTCAATTTGTCACCATTTTGCTCAATTAATTCGCATGGGATGATGGCAAGTCCACAATCGGTTTTATTAGCAAATGTTTCATACCGATGATGAAGAACCATCGTTAATTTCCCGGGAAATGACTCAGGAACATTTCCAGCCACCGGATACCCCTCATCGCTATAAGTAATTCCTGCTTCTGTTGTATTTGAAAAAATAACTTCAAGGTCTGGTGATTCGGCCGCTTTCATCAAAACTGACCACTCATCTATGGCATTTATCGTTCGGGAAATTGACGAAACAATCTCTTTTTTATCAATTATTTTTCCATTTTGTCGTCCCCGAAGCACGACTGTATATAAATAATCCTGTTCCTTTAACATATCAATCACTTCACTACCTGCCACGTGTGATTGAACAATCGCCACTTTTCCATTAAATAATTGCTGTTTGTTTAATTCATGAATCAACCAATCTACGAATCCTCTTAAAAAGTTACCTCCACCGAACTGTATTGCTTTCTCGGGTAAATTAGGTAGACAATCATGGACAACATCTGGAGACATATCGTTCATGGTTAAAGATTTATTTAACTGTTTCAAAATAGCCACCCTTTCAAATTAAGTGAATGATCCGTTATAAAATAACACCATCTTTAAAAATTGAAATTTCCTTGAATCCATATTGTTCATTTCTGGCCTTTACTGTTCCGGAAGCAATATCTAGCATATAATCAAAAAAGTCATCTGTTAGTTCCTGCTTATTTTTTCCGCTAATCATTTGTCCTGCATCAAAGTCGATCCATTTCTCCTTTTTCTCTGCTAAAGCTGTGTTAGTTGACACTTTGATAGTCGGTACTGGGCCGCCAAACGGGGTGCCTCTACCAGTCGTAAAAATAACGATATGAGCTCCTGAAGCTGCAAGTGCTGTAACGGATACTAAATCGTTTCCTGGCCCCTGTAAAAGAGTTAGCCCTTTCTGTGACAATCTTTCTCCATACGGTAAAACATCTGTCACTTCTGCAAAGCCCCCTTTTTGCACATTCCCAAGAGACTTTTCTTCGAGCGTCGTAATACCACCTTCTTTATTACCTGGGGAAGGATTTTCATACACATTTTGACCATGCTTGAGGAAATAATCTTTAAAATCATTAATTAGATTAACAATTTTGTTAAATACGATTTCATCCTTTGCCCGTTCCATAAGAATCTTTTCTGCACCAAACATTTCAGGCACTTCTGTTAATACTGTTGTGCCGCCATGAGCAATTAATTTATCAGAGAAAGACCCTAATAATGGATTACCTGTTATACCTGAAAAGCCATCAGACCCACCACATTTTAGCCCGACCTTTAATTCCGAGACCGATATATCCTCACGCTTAAACGTTCGAGCGTAATCCACTAGCTCTTCAACTAACTCAAGTGCTTCACTAATTTCATCAGCACTTTCTTGCACCGCGATGAATTTGACACGCTCTTCATCATAATCACCGAGAACCTTTTTAAACTCTGCAATGTGATTGTTCTCACAGCCAAGGCCCATCACTAAAATAGCAGCAGCATTTGGGTGCATCACAAGATTCCGCAATATTTTTTGCGTGTTATGCAGATCATCCCCCAGTTGTGAGCAGCCAAAGAGATGCGGGTAATGATAGATCCCATCGACTTTCTCATCGCTGTAGGTGTCATTCGCATTTTTCGCAACTATTTCAGCCGTTTTATTAATACAGCCCACCGTATTGATAATCCAAATTTCATTCCTAATTCCTACTTCACCATTTTTTCTACGATAGCCTCTAAATGTTCTTTCCGAATGACTTTTAACATTCAATAACGATTTTTTAGGTTGGTACTCGTAGGAAAGGGTTCCCTCCAAATTGGTTTTCACATTATGGGTGTGAATCCACTCACCTGCTGAAATATCTGATTTTGCGCTTCCGATAGGATAGCCGTATTTGATAACATGTTGCTCTTTTTCGATTTTTGTGACAGCAACTTTATGTCCTTTCCGAATTGTCTCTGTCACCTTTAAAGGGCCAGTACTCAGGTTAATTGTTTCCCCAGCGTTTAACTCTCTAAGGGCGACAATGACATTATCTGATTTATGAACTTGCAAATAATCCTCTTTCATTGTGTGCCTCCTTTGAAGTTGAACAAACACTTTTTAATATAATCCCCTGTTCTTTTTATAAGAAAGGAGTGTATCTTTGTCGAATGGATTCAATATATCTTTTTGAATCATCCATCTCTTCTGGCCGACATTCTTCCAAAATAATCGGCACATTGGGCTTTGTTTTTTCCAACAAATTAAGATACTTATCATAATTCATCTCACCCTGTCCCGCTGGTAGGACAAGGAGTTCTCCTGTTTCACTAAATTTTCGATCTTTTGCGTGGGCAGCGATAACTCGGTCACCTAATAGATCAAAGGCCTCTGCTATCACATCATCCTGGTGGGCAAAATTTTCTTCAGTCATAAGGTTTCCTGCATCAATAACGACTCCTATATGAGAGGACTTCACATCATCTATAAGTGCTTTAAGTTGAGAAGCTGTTCCTGCCAAATGGCCATTCGCCGCTTCTAACCCTAAAAAGACACCCCACTTTTCTGCTTCTTCCGCCAAATCAGCTACTGAACGTACGAGAATCTTCCAATCTTCTTTATTAGAGGTGCTGATAGGCTTTCCCACTTCAGTAGCAACCATTGGTGCACCGAAAAACCTGGCATGACGAATACATTCTTTGTATCTTTCAAGTGTCACTTCCCGGGCTTTAGCATCCCTTTCAAATAAATGTAAGTAACACGCTAAAACAGCGATGGAAACACCATGCTTGGCAAATTCATCTGCTATCTTCTTTGCTAATGCAGGCGACAACACACTCTGTTCAGAGAACGGATAGTTGTCAATCGCCTTCCATAACGCAAGCTGGATATTAGTAAATCCGTATGCCCCCACTTGAGTTGCAAGCTTTTCGTAAGGCTGTTTACCAAAAAGATGCGCTAAAACTCCTACTGACATAAGCCCTCTCCTTTCAAATGATTGTTTACTCCCTTGAACCAATTTCATGTACGAAAAAAGATAACTGAAAGAAACGGCTAATAAAATGATCTTCCGCTACAGACGAACGTTTTCTCGAAGGTTCGTCTTCAGCTAAAAGCGATAAAACTTTCGCATCATTGGATTTTCAGACATCGCTGCTCTTCTAGGAGTCACCGTCTTTCACTACCGCTTCAGGCCTTCTTTAAACTGTATAGAACGTTTAGCATTGTTCGCTTATTCATGTTGAAAAGCCAATTGTCACAGTTATTACCTTGTCATATTTACGAAAGATTAAAATATCTTTCCGCGTTATTGAAACAGATGTCCTGTACAATTTCTCCCAACAGCTTATAATCCTCAGGCACTTCTCCTGCTTTCACCCATTGACCTAGCAGGTTACATAGAATACGACGGAAATATTCATGTCTGGTATACGAAAGAAAGCTACGTGAATCGGTTAACATACCGACAAACGTACTCAATAATCCTGTGTTAGCTAAATCTGTTAATTGTCTTAGCATCCCGTCCTTTTGATCATTGAACCACCAGCCCGACCCAAACTGGATTTTGCCTTTACAACCTCCCTTTTGGAAATTACCGATTGCAGTTGCAATAACCATGTTATGAGCAGGATTTAAATTATAGACAATGGTTCTAGGCAACTCATCTGTCTTTTCCAATTCGTTAAAATAACCATTTAACGCCTTACCAAGGTGAAAATCGTAGATCGAGTCATAGCCAGTATCAGGACCTAACTTTCCAAACATTCTTTCATTGTTGTTCCTTATAGCACCTAAGTGTAATTGCATCGCCCAATTGAGGGAATTGTACAATCTACCTAAGAAAATAATCATAAATGTCTCATACTTATCTACTTCAGCGGCCGTGACGGCTTCTCCATTCATCTTTCTTAAAAATACGGCATTCGCCTCTTCTTCAGTACATGGAGATGAAGGCAGTGTGGCAATCCCGTGATCGGATGCTCGACAGCCTGCTTCATGAAAAAATTTTGCTCGTGACGTAATAGCTCTCATAAGACCGGCAACATCTGTTATGGATATATTCGCAACGTCACCAAGTCTTTCAATATACTTTACAAACGTGTCTTTTTGAATATCTATTACGTTATCAGGCCTAAATGTTGGTCTCACCTTCACATTAAAATGTGAGGCATCACGAATAGCGTTGTGGAAGGTCAATGAATCTATCGGATCATCTGTCGTAAAGATGGCTTTTACGTTCGATCGTTCTATAATGTTCCGAGCACTGAAATTTGAGCTCGCTAACTGGGTGTTGCACTGCTCCCATATCTTAGGCCCCGACGCACTGTTTAGTAACTCATCGGTGTCAAAATACCTTTTCAACTCTAAATGAGTCCAATGATAGAGCGGGTTTCCAATCGTATAAGGTACCGTTTTTGACCATGCTTTAAATTTCTCTTCATCAGAAGCATCGCCTGTTATGAAATGTTCATCTACACCGTAAGTTCGCATAGCTCGCCACTTATAGTGATCACCATGCAACCAAATTTCTGACATGTTCGCATATGAATGATCCTCCGCTATTTCTTGAGGACTTAAATGACAATGAAAATCAAAAATTGGCATCTCTTTCGCAAAGTCATGGTAAAGCTTTTGTGCTGGTTTCGTATTAAGCATAAAATCATCATGGATAAAGGCGGGCATTATTTCATCACTCCTTATTAAATCTCTCATAATAACAACGTTGTTATTTCCCTTTACGGGAGACTCTTAAATAATCACTCTTAAGAAAAACCATTCGGTCATCTGAATGAGTCGTTTTATTCATCCAAACTTCCCCTGTTCTTAACATCTTCATCTTAGCGAGTCGTGTATTGTACTCCAGTGATGAGGCTATTAATCTCTTGTAATGTTGGAGACCCTTCCCAATCACCTTTAAACTGTGTAGCCAGTGCTCCCATAGCTGCTGCCCGTTTTGCAGCTTGCGAAACAGACCGCCTTAATGTGACAATATTAAAAGGGTCCTCTTCATCAAGCAACACAGAAAGCAGACCGGCACAAAACGCATCTCCTGCTCCAACCGTGTCTACAATATGATTGACGTGATACGCAGGCTCTCTATGGGACTCGTTGCCGAATTGAAAATAGGCGCCTTCTGATCCTAATTTTACTGCTACCATTTGTGGTCCTAGAGCTTGACATGCTTTAGCGTAATCCGCGTCATCAGCTCTTTCACCTACTAACAGTTTTATTTCATCTATTCCAGGGATAAACAGATCACATAACGCTACCAGTGGCAGAAGAGTCTCTCGAGCTTCATCTTCACACCATAATTTTTTACGAATATTTGGATCAAAGGAAACAGTCAAACCCTGTTTTTTTGCTTGTTTCATAGCTTCCGAGATCATTTCGGCTGTTTCCACTCCTAAAGCAGGGGTGATGCCCGTTACATGTAAATGCTTAGCGCCATGAAACCAGCTGCTGCTTATATCTTCTTTCGAGAAATAGCTTGCAGCTGAATTCTTACGATAATAATATACATTCGGATCTCCATAACCCTTTGATTCTTTGAAAAAAACAGCTGTCGGCTGCTGATCATCGGTTATGACGTGAGACACATCAACCCCTTCTCCTGCAAGCGTGGATAATATCATCTTTCCAAATGGATCGTTGCCTACTCTACTAATCCATCGTGATGTCTTACCAAGCCGTGCTAAAGCAAGAGCCACATTTGATTCTGCTCCTCCAACCGAGCTGGCAAAAAGAGAGGCATATGGAATCGTTCCTTCCGGGGATGGTTGAAATAAAATCATACTTTCACCAATGGTGACGACATCAGTATTTCGTGAGGCTGTCATGGGCAAGTCCTCCATTCACCAATTCTGAATACTTCTTCGCCATAGCTGTGATTTGCGAAAATTCCCCTTTAGCGATCAACGTGTTATTAACAAGATTGCTTCCTAATCCTACTGCCACAGCTCCTTGAGAAAAAAAATGAATCATATTATTCAAGGTGACACCGCCCGTTACCATCATCGGGATATGTGGCAGCGGTCCACGAATGTTTTTTAAATAGTCGTCACCAACTGCCCCGATCGGAAAGACTTTAACGGCCGAGGCTCCTAGCTCAAACGCCCTTACAATTTCTGTCGGTGTAAGTGTACCAGGCCAAACATCTACATCACACGAAACCCCATACTCAATGACTGCTTCATCCAAATTAGGAGATACGAGATAAGTAGCACCAGCAGCCACCGCTTCTTTCGCCATGTGCACATTCAACACAGTTCCTGCACCAACAATCAACTCTCCGTCGAACTGAACATTCAAATCCTCGATTAATTGTAAGGCATTATCAGTGTTTAACGTGACTTCTAAAAAGGTTATTCCTCCATCTTTAAGCGCTCGTGCTGTTGCCTCACCGTCCTTATAAGCTATCCCACGGATAATAGCTACAAGCTTCTCCTTTTTTAGCTCATCAACTAAATGTGTCATGATCTAACCTCTTTTTAGTATATTTTTAACTTTAAAACGCTTACATATTGATTGTTAAAATCGTACCCAGTGACAGAAAGTGACCAGGTACGACAAACGACATTACTTTAAATCTTTCATTTTTACAAAATCCATATCTTTAAATGTATAGTTTTCTCCAGCCATCGCCCAAATAAACGTATAGTTATTTGTTCCGACACCTGAATGAATTGACCAAGGGGGAGACAGTATCGCCTGCTCATTTTTAACTAGCAAATGACGTGTTTCTTTTGGTTCTCCCATAAAATGAAATACCCGTGATTCTTCATCCATATCAAAATAGAGATAAACTTCCATACGACGATCGTGCACATGGGCAGGCATTGTATTCCACATGTTATTTGGTTCTAATAGCGTCATACCCATCATTAACTGGCAGCTTTGAATACCTTCTCCATGTATATATTTATAAATAGTTCGATTGTTCGATTCAGCGTCTGATCCGAGCTTTGTTGGCTGTGCTTCTTTTATTGGCAAAACTTGAGTCGGATATTCCTTATGTGCATTCGCTGAAACGAAATATAACTTAGCGGGTGAGGTTGGATTATCACTATGGAAGGTCACGTCTTTCTTTCCGAGACCGACATACAAACAATCCCGTTTATTCAATGAAAAGTCTTTCCCATCAACCGTTACCTTACCTTTTCCACCAATATTGACAATCCCTATTTCCCTACGTTCAAGAAAGTAATCCGTTCTTAAAGCGTCACCTGCATCCAATTTTAACCCTTCCGTAGTTGGAATAACGCCTCCAACGATAACCCGGTCATAATGGGAATAAACCATGTTGATCTCGCCTTTAACAAACAGGCTTTCAATTAAGAAATCATCCCGTAACTTTTCAGTTGTATACGCCTTCATATCTTTTGGATTTGTAGCATACCTAATATCCAATTCTTATTCCCCTTCCTCTTAAATTAGTACCGTTTACGTTCGTTTTTGTTCGTTGCAGTTTGATTATAGCAAGATTCAACCATTTTTACAATGAATAATGCAAGAAAAAATAACAAGATGTTACTATTTGGGAAAACAATATAGGTAAAGAGCCATTAGTTAATTAGTAACACTTACTCATGTTACTTTTACTAATTAACTAATGACTCTTATAGTCTCATTTTCTTGCTATCATTCTCTCATTAAGCTGTCTAATAACCATGTAAATGCCTTCTCTCCAAACACTTCATGACCACCATCAAAAAAATGACTTGTAAAATGGTGACCTACCCTTTCCTTTTGATAGATTTGTGCTAAAAATGTTACGGCGTCATTAACACCTTTTTTAGGAAACAAATGATCATTTCTACCTGCTTCTACGTAAAGCTGTCGAGGGCAGATTGCTGATAGAAGTTCCGGTAATTCCCCAAGCATCAAAATATTTGGGATATAATTATCAAGACAATGTTCCCTCGCTAAAATACTTTGCTTAAAAGTATTCGTAAAGCCAGTTAGCACTGTTGCTTTAATGGCTGTTTCCATAATCGCTAAATAACCGGAAATGAGTGCGCCACCGGAAAAGCCCATAATGCCTAACTGTCTCTCATCTACTTGATAATGTGCTGAAAACCATCGCATAACCTTAGCTGCTTCTGCTATTCGATATCCAGCAAGTGTCTGCCCCCTCATAAGAAAAGCTGTCGCCAACTTGTAACACGAATTCTTTTTATCGTTGATTTTATCTGTTGTAAGCATCCTCTCTCCATATCCGATTACTTCAGGTGCAATTACCTTCATTCCTTGTTTCACGAGAGAAACTGCAAAATGGCGATGACTACCTTTAATCAATTCATCCTCGTTTCCCTCTCTTGTCAAACCAACTATTTCACGAGCTCCATAGCCATGGCCATGTACCGTCATTACCCCAGGCATCGTGGTTTTTTTTGGCTTTTTCGGCGTTAAAATATATACAGGAATAGCCAGCGAATCATCATCAAACCATAACAGGAATTTTTCTCGTTTATAATCCCCTAGAGCCACTTCCTCTATTTTTTTACTACGATGGTGGGAAAAATCATGGCGAAAGTTTCCTAATAACATATGAAGTTTCGTTCGTATCTCTTTCTTAGAAGCATTTTCCCGTAACGTTGTCTCACACATTTGTTGATAAAAACGATCAACGTAATCTAACATATTCACTTCCTCCTACTGTTTGAGGTTGTACAAAATGGCTGATAGTAATATTATTCAACTTACGTATACTAGCAATTTTCTAAACTCAAAGACAATTCCTGTAGCACATAAAACGAACCTTCAATCAGGACAAGCGGCGGTTATCTACCGCCTAAATAGAGTTATCTCTCTCCTCTATTTTGAGACGGGAGGTTAACGGACTGTGAATAAAGCTTCAAAAGGCGGTATAACAGCCTATCATGCCAGTAAGATAAAATATACTTGTTATCATTAACCTTTTCGTATGTTACAGTGGAAAGTGAGAGGAGGCAATATGACTGAAATCAATGTATTTCTTGATGATTACAGAACTTGCCCGCCAGACTATTTATTAGTTGAAACGATTGATGAGTGTTTAGACACGTTACAACAGAATGAAGTGAATCATCTGTCTCTCGATCACGATTTGGAAAACAAGTATCGAAACGGCTTCATGCTTGTTGAGATGATGGTTTCTCAGCAGTTATTTGCAAAATCAATTACGATACATTCCGCCAACGCAAGCGGAGGAAAAGCGATGTACTACTTCTTAAAACAAGCCCAAGCAAATTCCCAAATCCCCCCTACTATTCTTATTAAACTACGACCTCTTCCATTACGCTAACTGCCTAATCATTTTTTCTGCTAGATTGTCCGCTCATACTAGTTCATTATCGCAACAGCACTTTCACACAGATAAAACGTGTTAAAGCCTGAACTGTCGGCAATCATCGAGGTTCAGGCTTTTTTTGCTTTATATACCTATTGAAGCATTTAGAGGCCAAATTTTAGAAGGCCTCGCCATTTAAACAAATAAAACGAACCTTCAATCAGGACATTAGCGGCCGTTATTTCCTTCCCACATACGGTTATCTCCCCTCTTTATGTTTACAAACGCTTAAAAGGCATTTAAAAGTTGGATCACTTCTAAATACCTAACAACAATATAATATTAGTAAAGCCTTTTTTCATAGCTTTCTTTTAACAATTTCGCCATGTCATTTTCTGTCATTTCGTTATCTTTTACATGATCTTTTAATATACGTGATGCAGACGGGACATGCTTTTTGTCAAGCCAAGAAGTCGGTTTCCAAAGAGAAGAACGTATGAAGGCTTTGGCACAGTGAATAAAGCATTCTTCGACTTTTACTCCGATGCCTAGTGAGGGAATATTATCATTCACAGCCATTTCAGTTAATAATCTCTCATCAGTCGTGACACACGCCTTTCCGTTTACTCTTAACGTTTCGCCAAGGCCTGGTATCATAAACAACAAGCCGATGTGGGGATTTTTCATAATATTGGTTAAAGAATCAACCCGGCGATTTCCCGGCCTTTCAGGAATAATCAAATGCTGATCATCTATAACATGAACAAAGCCTGGCTGATCCCCCCGTGGTGATGCATCACATGATCCACTGTTATTTGCCGTTGATATGATGACAAATGGCGATAATGCCAAAAACGACCGACAATGATGATCTAAATAGGATATGACTTTTTGATTCGCCACTTTACTAGGAGTTCCTATCACATGTCTTAATTCTTCTTCCGTCGTCACAATTTTTTCAAACGGCCACTCACTCAACAGCTTCTCCCTCTTTTCTTTTATCATCCACAAACTAAATTAATAACCATGACACACACTTCGTCATCCTCATGTGACGTTAAAATCATTTTAGCATACCTATTTTAAAAAATCGTCAATGAAATAAGCCACCTCGCTTAAACAGAAAGATATGACAAAGATCTATTTAGATTGTAGTAATTGTTCTCTGTAGATGCGGTCGAAAAAGCAGTTGTATGACTCATTTAAACATTGAAACGAACCTCTTTCTCTCTAGGCTCCTGGCTTATCGCCAGTATATAAGGACTGAGGTCGATAAATCCGGTTGTCGTTCGCTTGTTCAATGACATGTGCCGTCCAGCCAGCTACACGTGCCGCTGTAAACGTAGGTGTAAAGAGGCTATTAGGCATTGAAACCGCACGCAGTACCGCAGCGGCATAAAATTCCACATTTGTGTAAAGCTTTCTTCCTGGTTTATATTCCTCTAACAGACGGATCGCTGTTTCTTCTACATGTGCTGCTAAATCAAGCCAAGTATCTTCAGCCGTTAAACCTTTCGTCACTTCTTTCAATGCTTCTGCCCGAGGATCTTTCGTCTTATAAATACGGTGACCAAAACCCATCAATTTTTCACCATTATCTAAACGTTGTCTAAGCCAGGTTTCCGCATTTTCTTTCATTTTTACTGACTCAAGCATAGAGGTCACTTCCGTTGGTGCTCCGCCATGAAGGGGTCCTTTCATCGTGCCGATAGCGCCCGTTACAGCAGACACCATATCGGATTGACTTGAGGTGACAACACGCGATGTGAAAGTAGACGCATTCATACCATGCTCCATCGTTAGCACAAAATATGCGTCTAATGCTTTAACGTGTGCTTTGGAAGGTTCATTACCAGTAAGCATGTATAAATAATTTGCAACATGATCCAAGGTAGGGTGAGGTGCTATCATATCTTTCCCCTGAATTACTCGCTGCCTCATCGCAATCATCACCGGTATCACGGCTGTTAAATGAATTGCCTCTGTCACAGATGGGGGCCACGCTCGTTCTTTATCTCCCATTGCAGATACACACGTCCGAATCACACTCATCATGGATGTTTCTAATGGAAGCAACTGTATAATTCTTTTCACATAATCCGGTAGCTGTCGGCCATTTCTAAATTTCTGCTTTATTTTGTCTAGTTCATTCTCATCCGGTAAGGACCCATACCAAAGAAGATGGCAGGCGGATTCAAAGCCTTCGTTGATTGCCAATTCTTTCGCATGATGCCCCCTGTAAATAAGTTCGCCCTGTTCCCCATCAATATAACTTATAGCTGTTTCCGCTGCTACAACACCCTCTAATCCTTTTCTCACCTTATTTTCCATTTTATTCACCTCGAATTAGTCGTTATACTTACGATACAGCAGCATTTACATTAATAAAATTAAATAATTATTGTATAATTGATTATAATTCATAATCAATAGAAACGGGGAAAGCTCAATGAATATCACATGGCTCCGTACTTTTCTAATTGCAGCTGAGTACGAGAATTTTTACAAAACGTCAGAAGTACTCTTTTTGTCGCAACCTACCGTCACCGTTCATATAAGAAAACTTGAAAAAGAGTTAGGAATTCCTTTGTTTATGAAAAAAGGAAGGAATGTCAGACTCACATCCTACGGTCGAGAATTTTTAAAACATGCACAAGCTATCATGGCTAATGTGGACGAAGGGATTGACCATATTGAGAAGTTACGGCAAGGTTATAATAAAACTTTGACTATTGCAGTTTCACCTTTGATTGCATCCACATACCTCCCTTTTTGGATGAAACAGTTTTTAAAAACAAATAGTCATGTGGAAATTGATGTGCACGTCCTTGAATCTCACTTAATCGCCGAAGAAGTGGATAAAGGTAAGGCTGACATCGGCTTATCTCGCCAAGAGGCTCGTAGATCTGACCTTATTTGTGAAAAAATATATGAAGAACCTGTCAAAATAGTTGCTCCCTATGCTTATGATATATTTCCGCTAGCTTCTCCTGTTACACTAGAGGAAATTATTAATACCTATGTATTATTAACACATAACCACCCTGGGTATTGGGAACCCGTCCTTCTAGAATTGAAAAATATGTATAGGCAGGTCCGCACGATGAAAGTATCACAAGTGTCGATAACAAAGCGATTTATTGAAGAAGGAATCGGATTTTCAATTTTGCCACACTCTGCTCTCAAAAGAGAATTAGCTGAACAGAGAATTCGCGAGGTCACATCCTCTGCCATAACGTTGCCATTGGCGGTCACTTATCATATCCAGAAATTTGAAACTGACATAACCAACCGGTTTATTCAAACATTGAAGCAGCTTATTTAATCACAGCCCATCAAAAGACATAGGCTGGGTATGGAGACACACTTTAAATAGCTTACTTGTATCCTTTCTCTGTAATCAAAGAGCCTCACTATATTGGTCTTTAAATACTCTTTAGTATGCTAATAAAAATATGAGTCCCATTATAATAGTCATAAAAATGTTTGTTCCTGTTTACAAATGATCGTTTTTGTTCGTATAATAAACTATACTTTTTAGTGGAGGAAACTGATATGCTCTCTATTGAACGTCATGAACGCATTTTAAATGAACTTGATAAACATTCTATTGTGAAAGTTTCTGAATTAAGCGACTTACTTCAAGTGACAGAGAAAACGGTCCGCATCGATTTAGAAACATTAGAACAAAGAGGAATGCTAAAACGCATCCACGGTGGTGCTACACTAGCTGAAGGGGAAAACCATCTCTTACCTATTAAAAAAAGGCAACTAGAGCATGGAGATAGTAAACATGCGATTGCAAATGAAGCGTTAAAACATGTGGAAGAAAATGATACGTTGCTTATTGATGGGGGGAGTACAACACAAGCTTTGGCTAGTTTATTAGGCGACTTTCCTGTTACCGTGATGACAAACGACATAAAACTTGCATACACGCTTCTTGATAAAGAACGTGTTCAGCTCATCATGGCTGGTGGTACTCGAATTGGCACATCGGGCTCCCTTTTTGGTTCCGAAGCCTCTAATATGCTTAAAAAAATCCGCGTGAACAAAATCTTTTTCGGAACGACAGGTATTTCAATAGAAAACGGATTAACTGTATTTAACGGCATTCATGCAGATTGGAAAAAAGAAGCGTTAACGTGTTCTGACCATATAATTCTTCTAAGTGATTCTACAAAGTTTCAGAAAGATGCTTTAATTCAATTTGCTACTATGGACGATATTAGCCACATTATTACCGATAAAGCCCTTGATGATCAACTTTATGAAAAAATTAGAAACGAAGGCAGATCAATTGTAAGGGTGTAAACCATTTAGCGTAAGAACATCTTTCATGGAAAATAGCGTTAATAATCATCACCCACGACTCTCTATTGAGTAGTCGTTTTTTTGCTGCTCCCTGCTAGTTTCCTCCGCTCATTTTTTCATATAAAATCTTGGTTTAAATTGTTCACTTTTATATCCACACGACTAGACCCTATTGATTCCCCCGTGGGAGTCACCACTATTCACTGCGATCCTTTATCGTTTGTTTGTCATCGATCTATTTTTTGCGTTGAAGATTTAATTGTGACATTCATTTATTGAACTTTATGAATAAAAAAAGGGTACCCCTAAAGCACTTATTAAGCGCCCTTTTGGTACACCCTTGTAAAATAATTCATCTCAAAAAAATCCCAATTCCAATAACCCTTTCGTTCCAGATCACATTTCGTTAGAAGACGACTCTACTCAAATAAGAAAGATGTTATGCATACCCGATCGTTGTCATTAAGGCCAGCGCCTTTTGAGATGAATCCAGTCGACTGTATTGGATAATAACTGGTCTGTCAGAGGTGATTTCCAATGCATAAGGAACACCGACAGGAATGCGTCTATTCTCACTGTTATGAAGGCTATTTGTCCGAATATGTTTCGTTCTGCGACCTGGAATCGTCTCACTTACTTTGTCTAACGGTTCTCTATCCTCAAAATAAATGGTAATAGACAAGTGAGCAGGTTCAGAGTGACAATTTAAGACGCAGATCGCTTCATGACTTTCCACCTCTCCTGAACTGTGTTCCGGAATATAACCATCTGGAATAAACCAATGTTTTTTTCCTTTCGATTCCATTACACCGCCTCCTATTTAAATAAATGTTGTTTTTTACTAGCATATACAAAATACATCTGTGAAAAACGACTTAAACAGTGCCCCTCTGGGAGTAACCACCTTACTTTGCATTCTTTTTTAAAACGCTCATGTGCTCATTCTTGGTGAAAATTCAATTGTGACATTCAGTCAGATTTCTGAAATGTGCTAATTTACCTCGTATACGCTGCTGGTACTCCACCATCCACTGTTAGCATACAACCTGTCGTTTTGGCCGATTTAGACGAGGCTAAAAATATGATGGCTTCTGCTATGTCTGTTGGCAAAATGTTCACCTTCAATGTCGTCCGTTTGCGATAATGGTCTTCTAAGTCATCCGGGTCTATTCCATAAGCTTCAGCCCTCTCAAGACGCCAATCAGAATTCCAAATGGCAGACCCTTGTAAAACGGCGTCTGGAAGAACTGAATTCACTCGAATGCCATATTCGCCTCCTTCTGCAGCAATACAACGGGCGAGATGAGCCTCTAACGCTTTAACAGAACTGTATGCAGAGGCATTTTTGCCTGCATAAACCGAATTTTTCGAACCAATAAACACCATACTACCGCCTGTTCCTTGTTCCTTCATCTGTTTAAAAGCCTCACGGGCTACAAGAAAATAGCCTGTACCAAGGACATTCATATTCAGTTCCCATTCTTTTAATGTTGTTTCCTCAAAGGGGCTGGATGTGGCAAGACCAGCATTATTCACAATCGTATCGACACCACCATAAGTGAGTGCCACACGCTTATAAGCTGATCGAATCTCCTCTTCATTCGTCACATCCATTTTAAGTGCAATCGCTCGACCTTTACCGAAGACATTGTTCAAGTCATCTGCTACTTTTTGTGCACCCTCTAAATTTAAATCAGTGACTGCCACGTGTGCACCCTGTTCAGCAAACTTGCGACACGTTTCACTGCCGATGCCACCTGCACCACCAGTCACAAGCACAACTTTGCGAGAAAATTCAGCTTCTGCTGGAGCAAGTGATAGCTTATAAAGCTCCAACGGCCAATACTCGATCTCATATGACTCGCTCTCATTTAAAGATACAAAGTTTCCGAGAGTTGTAGCCCCAGCCATTACTTGAATCGCTCGAGAATAGAGCGCCCCGCTGACTTGAGCCATCGCTAAATTTTTCCCTGTATTAATCATGCCTAGACCAGGGATTAATATGACACGTGGTGAAGGTTCAAACATCGTATCCCCTTCATTTTTATTGCGCTCAAAGTAAGCTTTATAGGCGTCTTTATAGGCTTCAATACCGTTATTAATGGCTTGTTTAAGAGCTGTTACATCTTTTGTCGCAGGGTCCCAATCGAGATATAACGGCAGTCGTTTCGTGTGTACGAGATGGTCAGGACACGCCGCACCTATTTGAGATAATGTATCAGCGCCGTGGCTATTGATAAATTCAAGAATCTCCGGCTCATCCTTGTACGTTAAAATCATCGCATCTTCTTCATAAACTTGTCCTCTTAAATAAGGCATAATCTCCGCTAAAATAGCTTGACGCTCTTCCCTAACCAATGTTGAATACTTTTCACCACCGAACAGGCACTTTCCTTTTCCTTGCTTCTTAATGTATTCTTCCGCTTCATTAATGACAGCGATCGTTTTATCATAACTTTCTTTCGCTGTATCACCCCACACGACAAGGCCATGCTTTTCCATTAACACAAGATCTGCCCCAGGGTGATTTTTCACTCCTTCAGCAATCATCTTCGAAAGTGTAAAACCTGGTCTTACATAGGGCACCCAAACAAAACGGTCACCGAAAATCTCTTTTGCTATTTCTTTTCCATTATGAGCACAACAAATACTAATAATAGCGTCAGGATGAGTATGGTCCACATGCGGATACGGTAAAAAGGCATGAAGTAATGTTTCAATAGATGAACGGGGATGAGTACTGTCTATCATACAATGGGAAAGATATGAAACCATCTCCTCATCGGACATATGATCTCGTTCCATTAAAGGACGAATATCCGTTAAGTTTAAACCAGTAAAATTTTTATGTGACATCGTTGCTAAATCAGAGCCGCTTCCTTTTACCCACATAACATCAATCTCTCTGCCTCGAAAATCTTTTTCTATTGTTTTCAATGATGTGTTTCCACCACCCCAGTTACAAATAGCCCTATCCGATCCAATAAGGTTTGAGCGATAAACAAGCTCGTCTAATCCAGGGGACAGTTCACGTGCGTCACTATCATTCCATAAATATTTGACCATAATAACCTCCGTTAACTATAGTAGTGGTTCTTTGTTTATTATAAGCGCAGTATTTTTTGTTTTCAATATTTTATATTTGTTTCAAAGCAATTATTTGTTTTTCAAAAGTTATTGTTAGTTATTTTAGTGGCTAAGTTACATTTAAATGCGTATAATGAATACTATAAAATGCCCCTTCAATCATTGGCGTTTTCATCCTTATCGCACTGATTGGAAGTTGAGTTAATCAGGACATTAGCGTTCGTTATTTCCCGCCTAAATAGCTTTAGCTCTGCTCTCTATTTTGAGCCGCGAGTCTAACGAACGGTTATCTATGATAGATAAACTATACATAATGGAGAGATGAACGATGCGATCTTCAATAACCCCATCTAGGGAATCAAAGGCCGATAAACGGCACGGCCAAATACTTCGTCAATTACAAGAAAAAGAAAAAGTGAGAGTTTCCGAGTTAAGTGAACAACTGGATGTAACGGAAGAAACAATTAGACGTGACTTAGAAATACTTGAAGAGCAGAAACAGTTAATTCGTGTACGAGGCGGTGCCATACCTAGACAAGTAGAAGGATTTGAAACACCTTCTCTTGAGCGAGAAAAGAAGTTTTTAGATGAGAAAAAAGCGATGGCAAAAGAGGCTGTTAAGTTAGTAAATGAGGGTGAAATTATTGCGTTAGATGCCAGTACAACCAGTTTGCAGTTGGCAAAGGCCCTAGAAGATAAGCCCTTAACGGTCATTACCAACTCTATTCATGCCTCCATTGAATTAGCAAAAAAGAAGGCCATTACGGTGATGTTAACCGGCGGATATTTACGGCAAGAATCCATGTCTCTCGTAGGTTTCTCGTCTGATAAAATGATTAATGACTATCATATTGACACCTTTTTCATGTCATGCACTGCTGTTGACAGTGAGTGGGGCGTGAGTGACAGTCATGAGATGCAGGCACAAACAAAAAAAAGGATTGCAGAACTATCGGAAAAAATCGTGTTACTAGTAGATCATAGCAAGCTCGAACAAAAATCTCTCGTCCGCTGGCTGCCTTTAGAAAATATTCATACGTTAATTACTT